>NZ_JBSFNO010000012.1:0-204536 GCF_053981095.1 Nocardia sp. NPDC003693 | reverse complement strand
GTCTCAACGCAGGTCTGTACTCGACGGGCCGAATCCTGCGCCCACCGCGGTGGGGTACGGGCCGACTCGTGTGCGCGGGGGCCGGCCTCACGATCACGCGATCGGGATTGTGTATTCGCCGGTCGGCGCGATACCGCCCGGCTCGGCTCAGTACCATGTGTCGGGTGTCGGATCCGCTCGCAGTTGCAGAGAAAGTGCCCAGTTCCGTGCCCGAGTTGAGCGCGGACGAGATCGATGCCGCCGCGAAGCGAATTTCCGACATTATCGAGCCGACGCCGCTGCAACGGATCGCGCGGCTGTCGGCGGGCAAGGGCGCCGAGGTCTACCTCAAGCGCGAGGACCTCACCGCCGTGCGCTCCTACAAGCTGCGCGGCGCGTACAACCTCATCGTCCAGCTGACCGCCGCCGAACGCGCCGCGGGCGTGGTCGCCGCCAGCGCTGGAAACCATGCCCAGGGCGTGGCTTTCGCGTGCAATGCCATGGGCATCACCGGCCGCATCTACGTCCCGACCACCACTCCCAAGCAGAAGCGTGATCGAATCCGCGTGCACGGCGGGGACTTCGTGCAGCTCATCGCCGTCGGCGACACCTACGACGCCGCCGCGGCCGCGGCGGTCGAGGACGTGGAGCGCACCGGCGCGACCATGGTCCCGCCCTTCGACGACCCGCGCACCGCGGCCGGGCAGGGCACCATCGCCGCGGAGATCCTCGACCAGCTCGATCGCGCCCCCGATCTGGTGATCGTGCCGGTCGGCGGTGGCGGCTGCCTGGCCGGTATCAGCACCTACCTGCGTGAGCGCTCGCCGCACACCGCGATCCTGGGCGTCGAGCCCGCGGGCGCGGCCTCCATGACCGCGGCCATGGTCGCCGGTGGACCGGTCACCCTGCCCGAGATCGATCCGTTCGTGGACGGCGCGGCGGTGCGCCGGATCGGCGCGGTGCCCTACACCGCGGTGGCGCGGCTGGGCGGGCAGGCGCGTTCGCACGCCTCGCTGCCCCTGCTGACCACGACCGAATCCATCGGCGGCGCAGGCGCTTTCCGCATGATGACGATCGACGAGGGCGCCATCTGCACCACGATGCTCGAGCTCTACCAGAACGAGGGCATCGTCGCCGAGCCCGCGGGCGCGCTGGCCACCGCGGCGTTGCGCGAGATCGACCTGGCACCGGGCTCGACCGTGGTGTGCCTGCTCTCGGGCGGCAACAACGATGTCTCGCGCTACGGCGAGGTCATCGAACGCTCGCTGGTGCATCGCGGCCTGAAGCACTACTTCCTGGTGGACTTCCCGCAGGAGCCGGGCGCGCTGCGGCGCTTCCTGGACGAGGTGCTCGGTCCCGACGACGACATCACCCTGTTCGAGTACGTCAAACGCAACAACCGGGAAACCGGGGCCGCGCTGGTCGGCATCGAACTGGGCGCGCTGGACGGTCTCGAACCGCTGCAGAAGCGCATGGACGAATCCCCGATTCGCGGTGAACGCCTCGAACCGGGTTCGCCCGCGTACCGCTACCTCACCTGAGCCGCGCCGGCCCGCCCCGGATCGGATTCCGGGGCG
This sequence comes from Nocardia sp. NPDC003693, assembly GCF_053981095.1. Lineage (NCBI taxonomy): Bacteria > Bacillati > Actinomycetota > Actinomycetes > Mycobacteriales > Nocardiaceae > Nocardia > Nocardia sp. NPDC003693. The sequence goes on along the minus strand of NZ_JBSFNO010000012.1, from coordinate 202,980 downwards.
GGCCGGGCATTTTCGCCGACTCTCCGCATCGACGGCGCGTTTCCCGTTCGCCGCCGCCACGGTGCGATATTCTCGTGCGCCGACGGTGCTTTTACCGCATGCTGTCAGGGGGATTGCGCGATTTCCCGGGGGACGGGCTGACGCCCGCGGGGATTCTCCCCGATGAGTCGAGTAGTCGACTACGCGTGTGGGACGACTATCCAGGGGTGGAGGATCGGTTCATGAAAAGGCTTGTGGTGTGTTGCGACGGCACCTGGAAGGCCGAGTCCAGCAGCACGGTATCGAACATCGTGAAGATCGCGCAGACGGTGTGCCTGACCGGCACCGACGGCGCCGGTGAGCCTGTGGGACAACGGGTTTACTACATTTCCGGGCCGGGAGCCCGCGGGTTCGCCTCCGATCGGCTGCTGGGCGGGGCATTCGGCCTCGGCCTGGAAGCCAATCTTTCCGCCGCCTACTGGCAACTCGCCCTGAATTGGGAACCGGGCGACGAGATCTTCATCTTCGGTTTCAGCCGCGGCGCCTATACCGCGCGCAGTCTGGCCGGCATGATTCATCGCCTCGGCATCCTCACCTATGCCGCCATGATCGCGGGGAAATATCCCGAGGCGCTGCGGATCTATCAGCAGCGCAAAGCCAATCCGATGGACGCCGACCCGCCGGAATGGGCCGAATTCCGCCGCGCGCACTGCTATCCGGACCCGGTGAAAATCAACTTCCTCGGCGTTTTCGACACCGTCGGCGCGATGGGTATTCCGGGAATCACCGCCTGGCGGCATCGATTCCACGATGTGCGGCTCTCCAGCAGCGTGCACTGCGCGCGCCAGGCGCTCGCCCTGGACGAGCGCCGCCGCGCCTTCGAACCGTGCCTGTGGGAGGTGCCGGTCGAACTGGCCGAGAAGTACCGGCGCACCGATCGGGTCAAGCAGGTCTGGTTCGAGGGCGTGCACTCCGACATCGGCGGCGGCTATCCCGAATGCGCGCTGTCCGACATCACCCTGCGCTGGATGATCGCCGAGGCGGAGGCCGAGGGCCTGGCCTTCGACCGATCCCGGCTGGCCACGCTGCTGGCCAACTGCACGGGCAAGACCGAGCACGAACGGCTGCACGATTCGCTCTCGATCGGCTTCCGGATCCTCAATCTCGTTCGGCTGCTGCGCAATCCGCGCAACCCGCGTTTCTTCTGGGACTCCTGGCGCCGGGTGCTCGCGGCCACCGATCAGGACAGCTACCTGGCCTCGGCGGCGCACACCACGGGTGAGTACCGGCCGCTGAATCTGCGGCGCTGGCGCGCGGCGCTGACGGGCGCGGTGCCCGCCGATCTCATCGAACCGACCGACTTCGGGCCGTACACCGCGCCGGCCACCGGGTCCGGGGTGCACCCGATCTTCGTCGGCGCGACCGCGCGAGTGCACGCGATGGCCGCCACGGCCGCCGCACGCGAACCGGTGCCCGCGACGGCCGCGCTCGCCCCGGCATCCGAGGCGGCAGCGTCGGCGACGTACCGGGATCGCTCGGGCGACGACGAATCCGCCGCCTGACCGCGGTGCCCCTCGTGCGCCCGGACCCCCGGGCGCACCGGGCTCAGCGCACCAGCAGGGCGACCGGCAGCCGCGCGAAGAGCTTCTCCAGCCGGGACCGGCCGGAGAAGGTGTGCCCGGTGAGCCGGTCGGTCCAGTGCCCCTGCGGCAGATCCAGCACCGTGTCCGCCCAGCCGCCCGCCTCGTCCAGGCGAATGCTGTGCCGGGTGACCGCGACGATGACCTCGGGGGTCTCCCCGCGCCGCCCGCGCGCGTAGGCCAGCAGATTTCCGGCGTGATCGCCCGAGGCGAACAGCGGGGTGTAGGTGCCGCCGACGAAACAGTCCGGCCGTTCCCGGCGCAGCCACAGCGCGTACGCCACGATCCACATCTTCACCGCGCCCGAGGGATCGAGATCCGGTGTGCCGGTGAGCGATTGCAGCAGCAGCGCGCGGTGGGTGAAATCGACGGGGCGGCGGTTGTCGGGATCGACGAGCGAGTCCTCCCACAGTTCGCAGCCCTGGTAGATGTCGGGAATGCCGGGGGCGCACAGCTGCAGCAGCTTCTGCGACAGCGAATTGGTCCAGGCGTGCAGCGCCAGATCGGTGACCAGCTCGCCGAGTTCGGGTCCGACCGGGCCGTCGATGATCTGGTCGATCCAGCGATGCACCGCGTTCTCGAACTCGATATCGGGCTCTTCCCAGGACGATCGGGTCCCGGCCTCGCGAACGGCCTTCTCCGCGAACTGATGTAGCCGCTCCCGGAAGCCGGGCACCGCGGCGGCGGGTCTGCCGTCGGCCGGCCAGGCGCCGAACATGTTCTGTAGCAGGAACAGTGTGGTGGTGCCGTCGGGTCCGGGCGCGATCTCGTTCCAGGCCCCGACCGCGCGTGCCCAGATGTCGGGCACCTGGGAGAGCATGCCGATCCGCGCGCGGACGTCCTCGCCGCGTTTGGTGTCGTGGGTGGACAGCGTGGTCATGGTGGCGGGCCAGCGGGCCGCGCGCTCGGCCATGGACAGATGGAATTCGATGGCGGAGTCGCCGAACCGGGTCGGGTCGGCGCCCATCTCCTGCAGCGACACCAGCCGCGCGGCCCGGTAGAACATGGTGTCCTCCATGGCCTTCGCGGTGATCGCGCCGCCGACCTGGTGGAACCGGGTCGCGGCCTCGGCGTTGACCGCCAGCGCGGTGGCCAGCACCTGCAGCGGCGCCGTCAGTTCGGCGTTGCGCCCGATCACCTCGGTGATGACCGCGCTCACCCGCCCGGCCAGCGGCGTGTAGTCGGTGCGGTACACCGGCATGTGCGAGAGCACCTCGATGGTGGCGTTGATCAGCGCCATCGTGTCGAAGGCGTCCGCGCGCGCGTCGCGTTTGACCGCGGCGACCAGGCGCCGGACCTCGGGCACCAGCATGGTCTCGGCGACGGCGCGTTTGATGCGGTGCTCGTTCTCGGTGAACCAGGCCCGGTCGCTGCCGTGGCCGGTGAAGGTGCGCGAGAGGTCGGTGAGGATCTTCTCCCCGTCCGGGTCGATGAGCACGCCGCCGATGTCGGCGAGGGTGTCGTAGCCGGTGGTGCCGTTCACCGCGAGCGCGCCGTCGAGGGTTTCGCCCGGGGCCAGGACCTTCTCCACCAGCAGCAGCCGGTGCGGTCCGATGAGGGTGCGGAGTTTGGCCAGGTACTCCGCGGGCCGGGCCAGCCCGTCCGGATGGTCCACGCGCACACCGTCGATGAGGTCGTGTTCGCACCAGGCCGCGAGTTCGCGATGGGTGGCGTCGAAGACCTCGGGGTCCTCCTGCCGGATGGCGGCCAGCCCGCCGACGGTGAAGTAGCGCCGGTATCCGCACAACCCGGATTTCCAGTTGACCAGGCGGTAGTGCTGTTTGTCGTGGATCCGCAGCGCGTTCTCGCCGTCGGTGCCCGGCGCGATGGGAAAGCGCATGTCGTGCAGCGCGAGCATGGGTTCGAGCCCGGCGCGATCGACCGAGAGCGCCGCCGGATCGTTCTCGTTGGCCAGGACCGGCAGTGCGATCCGCCCGCCCGCGCCGTTGGCCGGACTCCAGTCGATATCGAAGAAGTGCGCGTACTTGGAGTCGCGCCCGTGCTGCAGCACATCCCACCACCACGCGTTCTGGCGCGGATCGGTGACGCTCACGTGATTGGGCACCACGTCCACGATCAGGCCCATACCGCGCCCGCGCACCTCGTCCGAGAGGGCCTTGAAGCCGGTGGGACCGCCCAGCGCGGCGGCGACTGTGGTGGGTTCGGTGATGTCGTACCCGTGGGTGGAACCGCGCGCGGCGGTCATCACCGGTGACAGGTACAGGTGCGAAATGCCCAGCTGCTGCAGGTATTCGGCGATGGCGCGGGCGTCGGCGAAACTCAGCGCGTCGGGTCGCAGTTGCAGCCGGTAGGTGCTGCGGACGGGCGTGGGCCGGGCGATGGGGCCGGTGAGGTGTTCGGGCGTGCTGGTCATGTCGTGTTCGATCATGCCGTACGGCGCAGCACGAGCAGACAGCGTGCGGGCACTCGCAGGGCGCCGGTGGCGGGGTGGACGGTGTCGGCGGCGGGCCGCCCGGTGGGGGTGGAGCAGTCCAGCTCCACCGACCAGGTGCGGGCGTGAGCGGCGTCGGGCAGGGTGAACTCCAGGGCGGCGTCGTGGGCGTTGAAGCAGAGCAGGAACGAATCGTCGGTGATGCGCTCACCGCGCGGGCCGGGTTCGCGGATGCCGTCGCCGTTGAGGAACACCGCGAGCGAACGGCCGAAACCGGTCTCCCAGTCGACGTCGGTCATCTCCGCGCCCGAGGGGGTGAACCAGGCGATGTCATCGGGGTGATCGTGTTCGGGCGCGGGCCTGCCGTCGAAGAACCGGCGTCTGCGGAACACCGGGTGCCCGGCGCGCACCGCGACCGCGCGCCGGGTGAATTCGAGGAGATCGGCGTTGGTGTCCATGAGCGACCAGTCCATCCACGACAGCGGTGAATCCTGACAGTAGGCATTGTTGTTGCCGTGCTGGGTGCGGCCGAGTTCGTCGCCGTACAGCAGCATCGGGGTGCCCTGGGAGAGCAGCAGGGTGGCGAGCAGATTACGGGATTGCCGTGCGCGCAGCGCCAGGATATCCGGATCGTCGGTGGGTCCCTCCACCCCGCAGTTCCAGGAGCGGTTGTAGGTCTCGCCGTCGTTGTTGCCCTCGCCGTTGGCGTGATTGTGTTTCTCGTTGTAGGACACCAGATCCGCGAGGGTGAACCCGTCGTGCGCGGTGACGAAGTTGATGCTCGCGCTGGGCCGGCGGCCGGTCGCCTCGTAGAGGTCGGAGGAGCCGGTGAGCCGAGAGGCGAACTCGCCCAGCGTCGCCGGTTGCCCGCGCCAGTAATCGCGCACGGTGTCACGGTATTTGCCGTTCCACTCGGTCCAGGCGACCGGGAAATTGCCGACCTGGTAGCCGCCCTCGCCGACGTCCCACGGTTCGGCGATGAGTTTGACCTGGCTCACCACCGGATCCTGGTGCACCAGATCGAAGAACGTCGCCAGCCGGTCGACGTCGTGCAGTTCGCGGGCCAGGGCGGCGGCCAGGTCGAAGCGGAAGCCGTCCACGTGCATGTCCAGCACCCAGTAGCGCAGCGAATCCATGATCAGCTGCAGGGTGTGCGGATGCCGGACGTTGAGGCTGTTGCCGGTGCCGGTGTAGTCCATGTAGTGCTGGGGATCGTTCTCCACCAGGCGGTAGTAGGCGGCGTTGTCGATGCCGCGGAAGCCGAGCGTCGGGCCGAACTCGTTGCCCTCGGCGGTGTGGTTGTAGACCACGTCGAGGATCACCTCGATGCCGGCGGCGTGCAGGGCGCGCACCATGGCCTTGAACTCGGTGACCGCCGCGCCCGGCGCGGTACTCGCGGCGTACTCCGCGTGCGGGGCGAAATAGCCGAAACTGTTGTAGCCCCAGTAGTTTCGCAGGCCGCGATCGAGCAGCAGCCGGTCGTGCAGGAACTGGTGCACCGGCATGAGCTCGACCGCCGTCACGCCCAGGCGCACCAGGTGGCCGATGATCGCCGGATGCGCCATGCCCGCGAAGGTGCCGCGCAGTTCCGGCGGCACGGCCGGGTGGGTGTGGGTCATGCCCTTGACGTGGGTCTCGTAGATGACCGTCTCGTGGTAGCCGCGCTGCGGCGCGCGATCGTGCTGCCAGTCGAAGAACGGGTTGATCACCACGCCGGTCATGGTGTGGCCCAGGGTGTTCTGGCCGTAGTTGTAGGGCGCGACGTCGGCGCCGAAGTCGCCCTCGAAGGCCTTGCCGTAGGGGTCGAGCAGCAGTTTGCTGGGGTCGCAGCGCAGTCCGCGCGCGGGATCGTAGGGGCCGTGCACGCGGAAGCCGTAGCGCTGGCCGGGCCCGATCCCGGGCAGATAGGCGTGCCAGACGTACCCGTCCACCTCGTCCAGGGGGACGCGGGTCTCGCCGTTTGCGTCGATCAGGCACAGCTCGACCCGGGTCGCGACCTCGGAGAACAGCGAGAAGTTGGTGCCCGCGCCGTCGTACGTCGCGCCGAGGGGATAGGCGGTTCCCGGCCAGACACCGAGTGGTGCCGAGTCGGTCGTCGCGGGAGCCATGCCCAGACCCTATCGGTCCGGAGCGGGCGCTCGGTCGGCTGGTCTCCGCCCACCGGGGACGGGGGATCGCCCGGTCGCGCGGGCGGACGTGGGTGCTGGGCGCGGGGGCGCGGCGGTGCGGGCGGAGTGGCGGGCGCGGTGTCGCGTGCGGCCACGTCGCTACCGCGGTCGCCGGGCGGCGCGGGGTCGGCCAGCAGTGGTCGTGCGCGGGCTCGGAGAGGGTGCGTTCGCAGGGGTCAGCGAGAGGTGGGGGTGAGCGGCCGGCTCAACCGCTGGCCGAGGAGGTTGTGGCCGAACAGGAACTGGGGATCCTCCTGGACCAGCTCGAATCCGGCGCGGTCGTAGATGCGGCGGGCGGCGGTCTGGGCGTTGGTCGTCCACAGCGCGAGTTCGCGATAGCCGGCCGCGGTGGCGAAGTCGACGCAGGCGTTCACCAGGGCGCCGCCGATGCCGAGGCCGCGGGCGGTGGGCTCCACCAGCAGCACGCGCAGCCGGGCGGTGTCCGCGCTCTCCTGCATGCAGTAGACCGCGCCGACCGGTGCGCCCCGGTGCTCGGCGATCCAGGCGCGTTCGCGGTGCGGCTCATGGCAATTGAGGAAGTCGGCGACGATGCGGGCCACCAGCGCCTCGTACTCCTGATTCCAGCCGAACTCGCGGGCGTACACCGCGCCGTTGCGCTGGATCACCCAGCCGTGGTCGCCGGGGCCGGGATCGCGCAGGGTGACGGCGGAGTCGGACCCGGTGAGGCGGGCGGTGTTCGATGGCGAGCCGGTCGATCCGGAGATGAGCGCGGCCGCCGGCCCGGGCGTGGCCGGCGCGTGGGCTCCGGTCGTGCCCGTGACGGCGAATTGCGCCGCACCGCCGGGGTTCTCGCGGTCCAGTATCTCCCCGATGACGCCCATCGCCGCGACCAGCCGGTCGCGGTCGGCGGGGGAGTGCGGGTGCAGCAGCTCGCTGATGTCCTGCTGGGACCGTTTGTCCAATTCGGTGAAGACCGCGCGGCCGGTGTCGGTGAGCGCCACGACCTGGCGGCGGGCGTCGACGTCCGAGCGGGTGCGCGCGATCAGATCCTTGGCCTGGAAGCGGGTGAGGATGCGGCTCAGGTAGCCCGCGTCCAGATCCAGCGCGCGGCGCAGATCCACCACCTCGGCGGCCCCGAAGGTGGCCAGCTCGAACAGAATGCGGGCCTCGGTGAGGGAGAAGTCGGTGCCCAGGACGCCGTGCCGCAACGCCCCGACGACGCGGGTGTAACCGCGGTTGAAGGCGCGGACCGCGGCGATGTGCCCGGAGTCGACGTCCGGATCGGTGGTGGAGAGTACTTCCCCGGGGGATGAGATTTCATTGTCTGACGCCACGGCGGCCCCCATTCGTTGACTTCGTCAAAAGATAGTCATTTCTTTGACGATGTCAAAGAATACGGGAGGAGGCCCGGTCAGCGGGCGGATTCGCCGGATTCCGCATCGCCTCGTGATAACTTGAACGCCGTTCAAGCCTGTGTCCGATGACCGGCGCGGGTGCCGTCCAGTGAAGGAGTGTCGTGGCCGCGATTCCCGAAGCGCAGGGCCCCGCCGCGCGGGCGCTGTCCGCCGCCGAGCTCACCGCGCTCGACGCGGCACACGTGTGGCATCCCTACGGCGGATTCCCGGCAACGACCGAACCGCTCGTGGTCGCCTCGGCCGCGGGCACCCGGCTCACCCTCGCGGACGGCCGCGAGCTGGTGGACGGCATGAGTTCGTGGTGGGCGGCCATTCATGGATACCGGCACCCGGTGCTGGACGCGGCGCTGCGCGAGCAGGCCGGGCGCATGAGTCACGTGATGTTCGGCGGGCTCACCCACGAACCGGCAGTGCGGCTGTCGCGGCTGCTGGTCGAGCTCACCCCCGAAGGCCTGGACAAGGTCTTCCTCTGCGACTCCGGATCGGTGTCGGTGGAGGTCGCGGTGAAGATGTGCCTGCAATACCAACGCGCACTGGGCCGTCCGGCCAAGCGACGCCTGCTCACCTGGCGCGGCGGCTACCACGGCGACACCTTCACCCCCATGAGCGTGTGCGATCCCGAGGGCGGCATGCACTCGCTCTGGACCGACGTCATGGCCGAGCAGATCTTCGCCCCCGCGCCGCCCGCGGACTACGACCCGGCCTACGCCGCCGAACTCGAACGCCTGATCACCACGCACGCGGGCGAACTCGCGGCCGTGATCGTGGAACCGGTGGTGCAGGGCGCGGGCGGTATGCGCTTCCACGATCCGCGCTACCTGTCGGATCTGCGGCGGATCTGCGACGCCGCGGACGTACTCCTGGTGTTCGACGAGATCGCCACCGGATTCGGCCGCACCGGAAGGCTTTTCGCCGCCGACCATGCCGGTGTGCGCCCCGACGTGATGTGCGTCGGCAAGGCCCTCACTGGCGGCTACCTCACCCTGGCCGCCGCCCTGTGCACCACCGAGATCGCCGAGACCATCAGCCGCTCGCACGGCGGCCTGATGCACGGTCCCACCTTCATGGGCAATCCGCTCGCGTGCGCGGTGGCTGTGGCGTCCCTGGAGCTGCTGCTCTCGCGCGACTGGCAGGCCGAGGTCGCCATGATCGAATCCGGCTTGCGCGCAGGACTTTCCGAGGCACGGTCGCTGCCCGCGGTCGCCGACGTCCGCGTCAAGGGCGCGATCGGCGTGGTGGAGCTGCACGAACCCGTCGACATGCGCAAGGCCACCGCCGCGGCCGTCGACGCGGGCGTCTGGCTCCGCCCCTTCCGCAACCTCGTCTACACGATGCCCCCCTTCATCAGCACCCCCGACGACGTGGCCCGGATCACCGCCGCCGTCCGTGCCGCCGCCGCGGCCTGACCGCCCACGTTGGCGGCCCGGGGCCGGAACGCCCTGTGTGTCGGTCGGTTTGGCGGTCGCGGTGCGGTCGAGTGCGCAGACCTGGGAGAGATGCGCACCACCTGCGCACTGAATCGGCGCCGCCGCCGGTGTGGCCCGACCGCCTCGCGTCCGCGGCCCGGGCCGGAAGGCTTACGCGGCGGTCCGTTCCGGGTGGGGTGGCCATCGTGTGTCCGCAGCGCGTGTCAAAACACTTGCGTGCCGGTGGGTTTGGCTCGCAAGCGATCTGCGGCCCGAGAGTGCGGGTGCGGGGGAGTGGCCGGTCTCCGGGCACGGCGGAATCGCGGTGGGTGGGCTCGGTCGCGGCCCTTACGCGGCCGAGAGAGTGCGGGGCGCGCTCAGCGGCTGGCGCGTCTCTCGCGGTTCCGTTCGGGATTCTCGCTGTCCGACAGCACTTCCCACACGCGGAAGACGCAGTGGAAATCATCGGACCAACCCCGGGCGATCAGCATGTAGGTGTCGCCGTCGCGCAGGATCGTGCGCCGGCTGACCAACTTCGGATGATCGGGGATGAATTTCGAGACGAGATCGGGGACCTTGGCGAGTGCTTGTTCGCGGGTGCCCACCACTTCGCCGAGGATCTTCGGGGACCAGGTCTTGGACTCGCCGAAGCCGGTCGTCTGCTCGACCACTATTGCCCATCGTGGCATCGCGCAGCCTCCTTAGGGCCTCCAGCATAGCGCCGTCGCGCACCCGGGCATGCGTCCTGAACGGTGTTCAAGTATGCTGCCGAGCTGTGAGTGCCGATCCCTTGAGATGGTTGGACGAACGCGCGGCCGAGCGGGTGGACGCCGGACTGCGCCGGGAGCTGCGCGCGCGTGCGCCCGAATCGCCGAGTATCGATCTCGCCTCCAACGACTACCTCGGGCTGGTCCACCACCCGGAGGTGGTGGCGGGCGCCATCGAGTCGATCCGGCGCTGGGGCACCGGCTCGACCGGATCGCGGCTGGTGACCGGCACGACCGCCGAACACGAACTGCTCGAGACCGAACTGGCCGAATTCACCGGCGCGGAGGCCGGTTTGGTCTTCGCCTCCGGCTACGCGGCCAACCTCGGCGCGGTCACCGCGCTGGCCGGGCGCGGCGCGCTGGTGGTCTCGGACGCGGGCAGCCACGCCTCGCTCGTGGACGCCTGCCGGCTGTCCCGCTCCCGCGTGGAGATCGCCCCGCATCGCGACGTCGTCACCATCGACCGGCTGCTCGCGGACCGCACCGAGGAACGCGCCCTGGTGCTCACCGATTCGGTCTTCAGCGCCGACGGCGATCTGGCGCCGCTCGCCGAACTGCATCGGGTGACCCGGGCCAACGGCGCGGTGCTGATCGTGGACGAGGCGCACGGGCTCGGGGTGCGCGGCGACGGCGGGCGCGGGCTGGTGCAGGAGTGCGGCCTGGCCGGGGAACCCGATCTGATCATCACCGCCACCCTCTCCAAAGCCTTTGCCGCACAGGGCGGGGTGGTGCTGTCCAGCGAACGGGTGCGCGCGCACGTCATCGACACCGCCCGCACCTTCATCTTCGACACCGGCCTGACCCCCGCGGCCGTCGGCGCGGCCCGCGCGGCGCTGCGGGTGCTGCGCGCGGACCCGGACATGGCCGGCCGGGTGCTGGCCCGGGCCACCGACCTGGCCCGCATAGCCGGTGTCCCGCAACCGGATTCCGCCGTCGTGTCGGTGGTGCTGGGTGAGGCCCAGGTCGCGTACGACGCGGCCCAGGCGTGCCGCGCCCGCGGCCTGAGCGTCGGCTGCTTCCGCCCGCCGTCGGTCCCCGAGGGCACCTCCCGCCTGCGCCTGACCGCGCGCGCCAACCTGACCGAACCCGAACTGGCCACCATCGCCACGGTGTTGACCGAGGTGCTGGCCGAGGCCCGCGCCCGCACGTCCTTGAAAGCGATCCCCGCGTGAGCCTGCTCTTCGTAACCGGCACTTCGACCGATGTCGGCAAGACCATCGTCACCGCGGCCCTGGCCGCCACGGCGCGCACGAACGGGACCGAGGTGGCGGTCGTCAAACCCGCCCAAACCGGTATCGCCCCGGGCGAACCCGGCGACCTGGCCGAGATCACCCGGCTCAGCGGGGTGACCCGCACCGTGGAGCTGGCGCGCTATCCGGATCCGCTGGCCCCCGACACCGCCGCGCGGCGCTGCGGGCAGCCGCTGCTCACCCTCGCCGAGACCGCCGCAGCCATCGAGGCGTGCGCGGACGCCGATCTCACCCTGGTCGAGGGCGCGGGCGGATTGCTCGTGCGCATGGGCGAATTCACCCTGCTCGAGCTCGCGCGGCGGCTGGACGCGCCCGTGCTGGTGGTGGCCGCCGCCGGGCTGGGCACGCTCAATCACACCGAATTGACCACGCGCACGCTGGAATCCGCCGGGGTGCGGTGCGCGGGGCTGGTCATCGGCTCGTGGGCGGCGACGCCCGATCTGGCGTCCGAGTGCAATCGCACCGATCTGCCCGCGGTCACCGGACACGAGATCGTGGGCGTGCTGCCGGCCGGATCGGGTGCGTGGTCGCGGGCCGACTTCACCGCCGCGGCCCCCGCCTGGTTCGACCCGCAATGGGCGAAATCGCACCTGCGGCCCGCAGAATAGCCACCACCGCACCACTTCTGACCTGCGAACACTCCACTCCAACTCCCCTCCGGAGCGACCGCTCGGGCGTAGGGTGGCGCCGTGACCTCCACCCGTGTCGAGTGGTTCGTGGGCGCACCCCGCCCAACCGTCTTCCGCGCCCTGCTGGATGCGCGCTCGGTTCGCACCTGGATGGTGCCCGACGGCATGACCGGCCGCATCCACGAGTTCGAGCCCCGGGTGGGCGGTCGCTTCCGAATCTCGCTGACCCATCCCCACCCGATCGACCCCGCCCGCACGCGCACCGACACCTTCCACGGCCACTTCACCCGCCTGGTCCCCGACGCCGAGGTGGTCCAAACCCTGCGGTTCGAGTCCGCCCACCCCGCCCTCCAGGGCGAAACGACCATCACCTACACCCTCGCCGACGCCCCCGGCGGCACCCGGGTGACGGCCCGCCACGACAACCTGCCCCCCGCCCTCTCGACGACCGACACCGCCGTCGGCTTCCGCCGCGCCCTGGCGAAACTCGCCACCCTGACCGAGAACACCCCCACCCCCGAGGAGTTCGCCGCCCTGGCGGCGGCGCCACCCGCCGACGTGCTGACGGTCGTCCACGCACCCACACCCACCACCCAGGCGACGGCTGTCCACCCCGCACCCGCCACCACCCCCGCCTCGGCGGCCGCGCTGGCGCCCGCCCCCGGCACGGACTCCCTTGCGCCGCCGCCGATCACCGCGATCGCCCCCGATCCGGAGCTCCCGCAACCCCCGGGTCCCGCCTCGATCCGGACGACCGCCCCCGTCGCTCCACCTCAGATCCGCCCCGAGCCCGACATGTCCACTTCCGAACCGGCGGCCACCGCACCACCCCTGCCCAACGCCTAATTCGGCACATCCACCTCGCCCTCCGATCGGACGAGGGCGGGTGTTGGGCCGTCCCGACATGATCGCCGCGCCGCACTGCGGCCTTCGCACTGCGCGACGGTCGGTCGGGCCCGGTGGTGAGATTTGTCGCCTTCGGGGGTGACGTGGGCATTTCGCTGCCCGTGTGCTGCCGGTGGGTGCGCGGGGCGCGGGGGCGTGCCTACTGTGGATTGGTATGGCGCTGCCGGGATATCCACACCCGTCCACGCCCGCCGAGTACGACGATGCGCGGCGGCGGGAGCGGCTGCGCGCGACCCGGCTGGGGTCGGGGTGGGGGCGGCGGGCGCGGATCGGGTTGCGGCTGAGCCTGATTCCGCTGGTGTTGCTCGGCATATTCGCGCAGTACTGGTGGCTGGACGTCGCTCCGGAGCGGGCGCGGCTCGCGCGCACCGAACCGGCGGTCATCCCCATCTCCGGGCCCGCGAACCCGAGCGCGGCCGACACCGCCGTCTTCGACCTGGTCGGGCTGGGGGTCCTGGACGCCACCCCGACCGCGCGGGCGCTACCCGCGCTGTCCGGGCTGGGATCGGTGTGGGCGGTGCGCTACGACAACGCCGGTATCGACACCAAGGTCATCGCGGACCTCATCGTCAGGGTCACCGACGCCGCCCGGATTCCCGACGTCGTGCTCACCGGGCACAGCATGGGCGGGGTCATCGCGCTCGAGGTCGCCGAGCACATCCACACCGAGAGCGCGCACCGTGTCCGGGCCGTCATCCTGGACTGCACCCCGGTGGATCTGCACGCCGTCCGCGCGGAGAGCCGGAGCCAGGGCGAGAACCTGGCCCGCTGGACGGGCTGGATCCCGGGCGCGCGCGAGAGCCGGCTGCTGCGCTTCGCCGTGGAAACCTATGCCCGCCACGAACGTTTCGTCGGCGGCGGCCGCTACGGCATCCGCCTCGACCGCTTCGGCCGGGTGGTCGACGAGGTCCTGCACGACAAGATCCTCAACGACGACACCGCCAGCAACGGCCTCATCGAGGCGCAGTTCCGCGCCATCGTCGCCGGGGGCGCCGTCGACGATCTGCGCACTCTCACCGAACCCGTTCCGGGCAAACAGCGTCCGGCGATCGTGTTCATCCGCCCGCGCGTGGCGAGCCGCGATCCCATCGTGGACGTCGAGTACTCGCATCGCGTGCTCATCGAGCACGCCGGCGGCGTCGACGGCACCCTGCTCGTGATCACCACCCGGAAAACCCGGCACGCCAACCCGATTCAGCAGCCCGAGGAATACAACGACGTGATCGAGAACCAGATCGTGCCGTTCGTGCGCCGGGTGCAGCGCGACGAGGCCGTGCCGGTCACGCCGGATTCTCAGCGCACGCGCGAACCCAGCAGATGACGCACGCCGCTGATGAACAGCTGCAGCCCGAAGTCGAAGCGCGCGGTGGCATCCGGGGTGTCGTACAGCGGCGAGCTCTCCTCGGCCAGCGCGCCCGCGGAGTCCATCTGCATCCGCGACTGCTCGTCCACGGTCTGCCCGAGCACGTAGTACAGCAGCGTGAACGCCGCGAGCTCGGCCTCTTCCCGGGTCATGCCGGCGCGAATCGCGGCCCCCGCCAGGCGTTCCCGGCCCTTGCTGGTGGTCAGCCGGGAGGCGTAGGTGGCCGAGACCAGCTCCGCCCCGTCCCGGTACGCCAGCAGGCACGAGCGCAGCCGATGCGCCAATTCGGTGATCTGCCCGGCCCATTCGACGGTCTCCACCGGCTCGTCCATGGGCGCGAGCACCCGGTCCGCGACCGCGCCGAGCAGCGCCTGCTTGTTGGGGAAATGCCAGTACAGCGCCCCGGGCTGGACATGCAGCGAGCTCGCGAGCCGCCGCATGGTGAGATCGGCGAGCCCGTACTGGTCGAGGATGGCGATGGCCCCGTCGACCACGTCCGTGCGATGCAGTTGCACTGAAACCTTGCCCCTTCGTGTTCCGGCTCACTCTGCGGACTGCTAGCCTACCCTGAACACCGTTCAAGTTGGTCGGCCACATCGGCCGGACGAAGGGATTCGCGCGCATGACCCAGGCAGCCGTCCGTACCGAGGCCGACGCCACGGCCGGCGAGGACATTCTCGCCATCGCCCGTGAGCAGGTGCTCGAGCGTGGTATCGGGCTCACCCAGGAGCAGACGCTGCGCGTGCTGCAGCTCGGTGACGACCGGCTCGAGGAGACCCTGAGCCTGGCGCACGAGGTGCGGATGAAGCACTGCGGTCCCGAGGTCGAGGTCGAGGGCATCATCTCGCTCAAGACCGGCGGCTGCCCCGAGGACTGCCACTTCTGTTCGCAGTCCGGCCTTTTCCAGTCGCCCGTGCGCGCCGCCTGGCTCGACATCCCGAGCCTGGTCGAGGCCGCCAAGCAGACCGCCAAGTCCGGCGCGACCGAGTTCTGCATCGTCGCCGCCGTGCGCGGCCCGGACGCCCGCCTCATGGCGCAGGTCGCCGCCGGCGTGGAGGCCATCCGCAACGAGGTCGACATCCAGGTCGCCTGCTCGCTGGGCATGCTGAACCAGGAGCAGGTCGATCAGCTCTCGGCCATGGGCGTGCACCGCTACAACCACAACCTCGAGACCGCCAAGTCGCACTTCCCGAAGGTGGTCACCACGCACTCCTACGAGGAGCGCTACGAGACCCTGCGCATGGTGCGCGAGGCCGGTATGGAGGTCTGCTCCGGCGGCATCCTCGGCATGGGCGAATCGCTCGAGCAGCGCGCCGAATTCGCTTCGCAGCTGGCCGAACTCGAGCCCGACGAGGTGCCGCTGAACTTCCTCAACCCGCGCCCCGGCACGCCGTTCGGCGATCTCGAGGTGCTCCCGGCCGCCGACGCCCTGCGCGCCGTCGCCGCCTTCCGCCTCGCGCTGCCGCGCACCATGCTGCGCTTCGCGGGCGGCCGCGAGATCACCCTCGGCGATCTGGGCGCCAAGCAGGGCATCCTGGGCGGCATCAACGCCGTCATCGTCGGTAACTACCTGACCACCCTGGGCCGCCCCGCCGAAGCCGACCTCGATCTGCTCGGTGAACTCAAGATGCCGATCAAGGCGCTCAACGAGACGCTCTGACGCCGAATTCGCCTGCGCAGCCGGTACCGTACAGGTGACGGCGGCGCGGCCCGGCCGTGGCGTACCGGTCGCGACGGCCGGACATCGACGCCGATAATTCGACACTGCGGAATCATTGAGGTGGTCGTGGAAATAGAGGAGCGCTACAACCCCTACACGGGCAAGCGCGTGGTGCCGGGCCTCGAGGATTCGATGCCCACCGCGGCCGCCCTGGGTTTGGAGCCGCCGCGGTTCTGTGAGCACTGCGGCCGCCGGATGGTCGTCCAGGTGAGCCCCGACGGCTGGTGGGCCAAGTGCTCCCGGCACGGGGTGCTCGAATCGAGCAGCCTGGAACGCCGCTAGTGGCAATCACATTCACCACCGCCGGGCCCTCGGAGGACTCCGCCGCCATGGTGGTGCGCGAGACGCGCGCGGCGGCGGTGGTGTTCGGCGCGCTGGTCGTGGCGAGCGGCGTCGCGGGTGTGCTGTGGGCGTTCCTGGCGCCGGCCGAACAGCTGTGGGTCGTCGATCCCGAGCGGGGCGCGGCCCTGACGGGGGAGAGCCTGCACCGCTTCGACGGCGTCGCGATCTTCGTCCTGCTCGGCCTGGTCGTCGCGTTCCTGAGCACCGCCGCGGCCTGGCGCTGGCGGCGGGTGCGCGGGCCGATCCTGCTGCTGGGCCTGCTCGGCGGGTCGCTCGTGGGCGCGGTGGTGATGCGCCTGGTCGGGGAGGCCCTGGCCGAGCAGCGGCATCCGCGCCCGGACACTCCCGTGGTGCACACCATCATCGAGTTCGCCCCGACCGTGGAGGGCTGGCCCGCGCTGCTCGTGCAGCCGCTGGTCACGGTGCTGGTCGTGCTGTTCCTGGCCGCGCTGAGCACCTCGGACGACCTGGGCTCGGGTCTGGAACTGCCCTTCGTGCGCCCGCGTCCGGAGCCGAACATCCTGGCCCCCGGGGCCTTCGGCTCCGACATCAGCTACGGGCCGTACGGCACGCCGGGCGCGCAGCTCGGCAACGCGCAGGGGTCGGGCCCGCGGGATCCGGTGGTGCCGTTCACCGCCCCGGAGCCGCGGGACCCCGAGCCGCCGCGCTGAGCCGAACCGTTACCCGCCCGGGCCGAAAATCGATGGCGCCGGGCGGCGTCCGTCCCTACCCTGGGGTCGACTTCACGACACGCTAAGGGGTACGGCGATGACAGCCGCGACGCATACCGATCGTGCGCCGGAGACCCCGGCGGAACGACCCGATCTCACCGCCTGGCGGCAGCGCCACGCCATTCGGCGATCCAATGCCGCGCAGCCGATTCCGAGCGGGCGCGCGTACAAGCGCACCGCCAAGCATCGCAAGCGCGAGGACTAGGAAAAGCCCACGCACCCGTCGAATGCCCGGGGCGGGCCGACCGCGCGCCGATGCGGACGGCGCGCCCCGGGTGGCCACCCGACTGGCGGTGCTACACCCGTGCGGCGGCGGTGAGCCGCCCGGCACGCTCGTACGTCAGCTCGGCGGCCGGAGCGCCGCGAATTCGTCGGTCACGCGAATCTCGTTGTCGGCGAAGCGATACACCGCCGCGGGCCGCCCGCCCGCCCGGCCGGGGGAGGCGGTCTCACCGGTCGGGGTGATCACGCCGCGCCGGGTGAGCACGCGTTGCAGATTCGTGGTGTCCACGTCGTATCCCAGTGCGGCGCAGTAGATTTCCCGGAGCGTCGACATGGTGAAGCGCTGCGGCGCCAGCGCGAACGCCATGTTCGTGTACGAGAGCTTGGCGGCCAGCCGGGTGCGGGCGTGCTCGACCACGATGCCGTGGTCGAAGGACATGTCCGGCAGCGCCGAGACCGGATGCCAGCGCGTGTCCGGCGGCAGCTGCGGATCCGCGGTCAGCGGCACCAGGCCCAGGTACGCCGAGGCGATCCGGCGGTCGCCGGGCACCCGATCCGGGTCGCTGAAGACCGAGAGCTGTTCCAGGTGCGTCAACTCGCGCACATCCACCTTCTCCGCGAGCTGGCGGGCCGCGGAGGTGTCCAGATCCTCGTCGGTGCGCAGTTTGCCGCCGGGGAGGGACCAGGTCCCCTTGGCCGGGTCCAGCGCGCGTTCCCAGAGCAGAACCGCCAATTCCGTCCGCTGACCGGGCGGGCAACGCTGTTCATTCGCGGGTGCACCGCCCTGACCTGCGCTGACGTCTCCGGGGAAGCGGCGAACCTGGTACACCGCGGTGAGCGTTTCGTGGATGGTGCTACGATGGGCCACGTTTTCGATCATAAGTCGAAAACCGATTGGATGCGAATCGGCGATGTGGCCGAGCGCATGAGAGAAGGAGCCAGCCATGGCTGCACCTGGTGCGACGATGACGCTCGCGGAGCGCATCACCGATGGACCGTCGGGATTCGGTGGCGTGGAAGCCACCCCCGAGTGGGCGCAGGAGGTCAAGCGACTGGCGCGCGAACGCAACGCCACGATCCTGGCGCACAACTACCAGCTGCCCGAGATTCAGGACGTGGCCGATCACGTCGGCGACTCCCTCGCGCTGTCCCGCATCGCCGCCGAGGCCCCCGAGGGCACGATCATCTTCTGCGGCGTGCACTTCATGGCCGAGACCGCCAAGATCCTCAGCCCGGAGAAGACGGTCCTCATCCCGGATCAGCGGGCCGGGTGCTCGCTGGCCGACTCCATCACCGCCGAGCAGCTCGCGGAGTGGAAGGCCGAACACCCCGGCGCCCTGGTGGTGTCGTACGTGAACACCACCGCCGCGGTGAAGGCCCTCACCGACATCTGCTGCACCTCCTCGAACGCCGTGGACGTGGTCGCCTCCATCGACCCCGCCCGCGAGGTGCTGTTCCTGCCCGACCAGTTCCTGGGCGCGCACGTCAAGCGCATCACCGGTCGCGAGAACATGCACATCTGGATGGGCGAGTGCCACGTGCACGCCGGCATCAACGGCGACGAGCTCAACGAGCAGGCCCGCACCCACCCGGACGCGGAACTGTTCGTGCACCCCGAATGCGGTTGCGCCACCTCGGCGCTCTACCTGGCGGGCGCGGGCGAGTTCCCGGCCGACCGGGTGCACATCCTGTCCACCGGCGGCATGATCGACGCCGCCAAGGCCGCCAAGTCGAAGCAGGTCCTGGTCGCGACCGAGGTCGGCATGCTGCACCAGCTGCGGAAAGCCGCGCCCGGCATCGACTTCCAGGCCGTGAACGACCGCGCCTCCTGCGCCTACATGAAGATGATCACCCCCGCCGCCCTGCTCCGCTGCCTGCTGGAGAACCGCGACGAGGTGCACGTAGACCTCGAAACCGCCGCCCTGGCACGCGGTTCCGTGCAGCGCATGATCGAGATCGGCAACCCGGGCGGCGGGGAATAACCATGTCGCCCCAGATCCCGGCGGCCAGACCCGCCGGGCCCCGGGCGACCGCCGGCGGCTCCCGGATCCGGTTGCCCCGCCCGCTCACCCGCCCCACCGGCACCCGCCTCCTGACCGGCTGGCAACCCGAAACCCCGTTGGCCCGCACAGCCCGCGCGGCCACCAGAACCGTCGCGAACGCGATCACCGGGTTCCGGCGCACGGCGTTCGAGCCGGCCCGGACCGCCGCCGCGAACGCCGTATGTCGTTGTGCGCCCGAACCGTCCACGAAAGGCGGACAGCACGAGGCGATTTCGGACCTCGTGACACCGAGCCCCGTGCCCGGCGTCGATGCGGGTTTCGAGAACGGCACCGTGTCGCCCGGTCACGTGGTCGCCGGGGTCTGTTCCTGTCGCTCGGTGGACCGGGAAACCCCTGACGGCCCCGAGTCATCGCGCCGGACGTGGTACGAGTCGCTGTCCGGATCGCGTCGTGATGCGGTGGCCGGGCGAGGATTCGCCCTGGTGCCGGTCGGCCCGCGAGAGGACATCTGATGGGGAATGTCGCCATCGAGTGGGAGGCCGAGGCCGACCTCGTCGTGGTGGGGGGCGGGGTGGCCGGGTTGACGGCCGCCCGGACCGCCTCGCTGCGGGGGTTGCGGGTGCTCACGCTCAGTAAGGGCGGGGCCACCGACACCTCCACGCAGTACGCGCAGGGCGGGATCGCCGTCGTCGCGCCGCACGGGGATTCGGTGGAATCGCACGTGCGGGACACCGTCGTCGCGGGGGCGGGACTGTGTGAGACCGACGCCGTGCGATCGATCGTCGAGGGCGGGGTCGACGCCATCGCGGCGCTGACCGATCTCGGGGCCGTGTTCGACCTCGGGCGGGACGGGCAGGTGTCGCGGACCCGCGAGGGCGGGCACAGCACGCGGCGGATCATTCACGCCGGGGGCGACGCCACCGGCGCGGAAGTCCAGCGCGCGCTCAACGCCGCGGGGCTGCCGATCCTGTTCGGGGCCGCCGTCGTCGAGATCGTCACCGGGCCCGAGGGGGTGCGGGGCGTGATCGCGGTGTCGGACAAGGGTTTCGGGCTCGTGCACGCGCCCGCCGTGCTGCTGGCCACCGGTGGGCTCGGGCAGCTGTACGCGTGCAGCACCAACCCGTCCGGGGCCACCGCCGACGGCATCGCGCTCGCGCTGCGGGCCGGCGCGTTCGTCTCGGACCTGGAATTCGTGCAGTTCCATCCCACCGTGCTCTTCACCCCGGGCGGGCTCGGCCGCCGCCCGCTCATCAGCGAGGCCGTGCGCGGCGAGGGCGCGACACTCGTGGACTCGCAGGGTGATCCGATCATGGCCGGGGTGCACCCGCGCGGTGATCTGGCCCCGCGCGACATCGTCTCGCGCGCCATCGCCGAGCGCATGCGCACCCTCGGGACCGATCACGTCTACCTCGACGCCCGGGCCCTGGACGGCTTCGCGGAACGCTTCCCGACCATCACCTCCTCCTGCCGGGCCGCCGGGCTCGACCCGCGCACCGATCTCATCCCCGTCGCGCCCGCCGCGCACTACCAGTGCGGCGGCGTGGTCACCGACACCCACGGCCGCACAGCGGTTCCCGGCCTCTACGCCGCGGGCGAGGTGGCGCGCACCGGATTGCACGGCGCGAACCGGCTCGCCTCCAACAGCCTGCTGGAAGGTCTGGTCGTGGGCGAACGCGCGGGCGCGGCCGCCGGCGAACGCCTGGGCACGGCCACCCGCATCGATCCCGCCGAACTCACCGGCGGCGCGCCGCACACCCTGCCGCGCGCGGACCGCAAGCTGTTGCAGGAGTTGATGACCGAGCAGGCCGCCGTCGTGCGCGACGGTGACGGCCTGCGCGCGGGGGTGCTGCGCCTGATCGGGCTGCTCGCGGAGTCGCCGGACCCCGGCGCCGACCAGGTGCGCGCGGACTCGACGGCCGCGATCGTGCGCGACCTCGAGGACGCCGCGCTGACCCTCACCGCGCGCGCACTGCTGCTCGCCGCGTCGGCCCGGGCCGAATCCCGCGGCTGCCACACTCGTTCGGATCATCCCGAACCGCGCGCGGAGCTGCGCCGCAGCACCGTCGTCCGGCTCGGCGCGGACGGCCGCCCGCAATTGGTCACCGACGGAACGGGACTCGCGCCGACGTGGCGGCGCGACCCGGCCCCGGCCGCCCGATGACCCGCCCGCGCACCGGCGCGCTCGCCGATCGAGCCCGCGCCGCGAACCACCCGTACGGCCGCGACCACCGCCGGGCCCAGCGCATCTCGCGCCGCGCCGGTGGCGGTGCCGTGCGCCGGGACTTCGTAGAAGGAGTGCTCCCATGACCCTCGACGCCGGACTCGATCGCGACGAGGTGCTCGCGCTCATCCGCACCGCCCTCGATGAGGATCTGCGCTACGGCCCCGACATCACCACCCTCGCAACGGTTCCCGCCGACGCGGTGGCCAAGGCCGTCATGGCCTCGCGCCAGCCCGGCACCGTGGCCGGTCTCGACGTCGGCCTGCTGGTGCTGGACGAGGTACTGGGCGAAGGGAACTACGAGATCACCGAGCGGGTGCCCGACGGCACCCGGGTGCGGCCGGGCGATGCCGTACTGCGCCTGGTGGCCCCGACGCGCGGCCTGCTCACCGCCGAGCGCACGCTGCTGAACATCGTGTGCCACCTGTCCGGAATCGCCACCGCGACCGCGGAATGGGTCGATGCGGTGGAGGGCACGAAGTGCCGTATTCGCGACAGTCGCAAAACGCTGCCGGGTCTGCGGGCCCTGCAGAAATATGCGGTTCGGGTGGGCGGCGGCGTGAATCACCGCATGGGACTGGGCGATGCCGCGCTCATCAAGGACAACCATGTGGTGGCCGCGGGATCCGTGGTCGCCGCCCTGCGCGCGGTAAAGGAATTGAATCCCACTATCGAATGCGAAGTGGAAGTGGACAGCCTCGAACAACTCGACGCCGTTTTGTCGGAGAACGTCGAATTGGTACTGCTGGACAACTTTCCGCTGTGGGCCACCCAGGCGGCGGTGCAGCGCCGGAATACGCGGTCACCGAAGACGGTGCTCGAATCCTCGGGCGGCCTGACCCTCGCGGATGCCGCGAATTACGCGGGCACCGGGGTGGATTACCTCGCCGTCGGCGCGCTCACCCATTCTGTCCGGGTTCTGGACCTGGGTTTGGATATGTAAGGGCAGGAAAGCCTTACATAATCGGCCGGAAGGCCGCGCGCCGAGCTCAGCGGTCGTAGCTCGGCGCGTCGGTCAACCAGCCGGTTCCGCCGCAGACGGAGCAGAAAATCACCGAACCGTCATTCGCATAGCCGAATGACCCGCTGGCATCGCACATTCCGCAGTACCGCCACCCGCGATTGGGCGCGACGGTATCGAAAAAGATATTCAGAAAGCCCTGGATCGCCATTCGCAAGCACCCCTCGCTCGGACACCAAACGAACCAAGCCTGCGCGTTTGCCAGAAATTAGTCCAGCGGTTTCCAGGGCTCTTTACAGCCCGAATTCGTGCGGATCCAGATGCAGGGCCTGGCAAGCTTCCTTGACGGCAGCAACTTCGTGGGCATCGAAACTGCCGTCGGCATTACCGATCATGATGCCCATTTGCACTACGGCCCGTGCCTCGGTGGGTTTTCCGGTCGCCTTGGCGATCTGCTGCATGACATAGGCCCGCCCGAACGCCGGATCCATGGTGATGCGATTGCAGTTGTCCTCGAACAGCGCTCGCAATTCGTCGGTGGGAAAGTGCTGCAGGATCGGATCGGCGCCGATGAGCTGGGCCACGCGCATGCGCTCGGCCGGATCGATGCTGCCGTCCGCCGCCGCGACCAGCGCGCAGATGCCCATGGTGGCATCGCGGAAGGTTCCGCCGCGCAATTCGTTTCGCTTGGTGAGCAGCTGCTCGCGCCACTTCGGCGCGCTGTCGATCAGGCGGCTGATCGAGGTCGCGTTGGACATGAGGCGGTGCAGGAAGGCCATGACACACTCCGAACTGATTTCCCGGACCCACAGACCCCCTGTGTCGATGCCCGGACTGCGCTTGTGTACCGAACGACCCTAACAGTGGGCGCTGGGCGGTCGCTGGGAAAGCTCCGGGCGATCCACCGGCGCCGCAAGGATTCCGGTGAGCAGCGCGATCGGGTCGGTGTTCGCCGGCAGATCGCTGACCTGTCCGTCACCGACCTCGATGATCCGCCAGCTGCCGTCCGTGCGCCGCGCGAGATCGGTGGTGACGAATGGAGCGCCGAAAGTGCGTACCGCCGAAGCGAATTCGTCGACGGGAGCATCGGGCACGACATCCGGGGTATCCGGGTGCGCGGTCGCCAGGACGGGTTCTCCGCGCACCCACCACACCCGCGCCTCCGCTCCAGTGAATTCCTCGAAGGCGCGCAACACGATTCCGCCGGTAAGGAATTCACCCTGCCGTTCGGTGAAGGTTCGCACGACCTGTTCGAGCCGGTCGGTATCGGCCAGGTCGGGCACGAAACACGCACTGTCCCAGTCGTGTTTGCGTGATTTCACCCAGTCCTTGACGATGGCGGCGCCGCGCGGAAGATTCGCGGCAGCTGCGGCGAGCGTCGTCGATTCGGGCGCGCCGTTACCCGTAATCCACGCACTCGCAGGGGTGAGATCGATGAAATGCGGATACCAGCAAGGGAATTCGTGCCCACGCCGGTATTCCGCCGCCGACGTCAACAGCTCGACGCCCCGCTCGCGCAGCCCCGTCTCGAGGTCGGCGTAGCGATCGGCCGGAATCATCCAGCCGCGATAAACGAGCCGCGCGCCCGACTCCGGCACCGCCCGCAGGGCAGCGCCGAGATCGCCCCGCAACAGCGCGTCGTGATCGATCCGGACCACGTCCGCGCCGAGTTCCCGTGCGGCGACGGCCTCCCGCGCGAAATGCGGATCCACCCGTGCCGCGCGCATCGGGTCGCTCGGCACCAGAATCCCGGTGACCCGCCCTGATTCGTCGTCCCCCATGCCCTGCACCGTACCGGCTCGGTCCGGCGGTTCCGATGCGCGCTTGCCCCCGGCCTAGGCGGTCAGTTCGCGTTCGAGGGGAGTGCGGAACCGGGGGACGGGCCGCACATCGCCGTACCACTCGGTGAGGCGGGCCGCCTCGGCGTCGATGAGTGCCTTCGCCTCGGCGCCAACGTCTTCCAGGAGCCGCCAGACGATCTCGCCGTCGGTGCGCTGGGCCCAGCCGCCGACGATCCGGCCGTTCCACCACACGCTCGGGCCGATGTTGCCGTTGCGGTCGAACAGCGCGGGGCCGTGCTCGCCCAGGTACCAGTCGCGG
This sequence comes from Nocardia sp. NPDC003693, assembly GCF_053981095.1. Taxonomy (NCBI): domain Bacteria; kingdom Bacillati; phylum Actinomycetota; class Actinomycetes; order Mycobacteriales; family Nocardiaceae; genus Nocardia; species Nocardia sp. NPDC003693. The sequence continues at coordinate 178,804 of NZ_JBSFNO010000012.1, read as the reverse complement.
GACTGCCAGCCCATCGGGGTGGGGTCCAGGGCGGGCAGCAGGGAGACCCACGGTTCGGGAGTGAGAACCGGATCCAGATCGTCGGCGAGCAGCAGTCCGGTGCCGCCGTCCACCTCGACCTCGACGGTGTCCAGGTGGGTGAGGGCCTTGCGGACCTCGGTCAGGCTCCAGCCCGTCCACCATTTGATGTCCGAGATCGGGGCCGGGCCGAAGGTGTGCAGCCACTGTCGCAGCAGTTCGGTGCGCGCCGCCTCGGCCGGGATCGCGGGAATGCCGCCGGGCAGCCAGGATTCGATGGGCGACCAAGTGTACTGGCTCGAACTCCACGAACCGTTCGGCCGCCCGCGCACGATGCGGCCCTGGCACCCCAAAATCACCAGGATCCAGGTGGTGATGCTGGTCGGCTTGGAGTACGACTTTCCGGGCGCGGCGTCGATCTGTGTGCGCAGGCGCGGCACATCCTTGCTCAGTTGCGCGCCGGTCGCGGCCCCGCGCGCCAGCAGCGCGGTATGCGTTTCCTCCTCCACCTCGGCCAGCCACGCGGCGACGTCGCCGTCCACGACGCCCGCGTTCTCGATGAAGCGGCCGTAGGTCTTGCGCTGCTTGTGCGCCAACGGTTCCGCGCACGAGGCCTGCAGCGCGGGGACGAGCTCGGCCGGCGCCACGAACATGGTGCGCCGCATGGCCAGCATGCGCAGCAGCGTCCGATCGTCGTACAGCGCCTTCTCCACGTGCGCGGGTTCGAGTCCGCGCGTGCGCGCGGCCACGGACAGGAACACCGTGGCCGGATCGGTGGCGTGCAGCACCACCATCGAGCGCGCGGCGGCCTCCGGCGTCTCGACCCGGGCCGACTCGGCCAGCCGATGCCTGACCCCGATCCGGGCTCGCCGCTGCTCCACACTCATCGAACGCATGGGCGAATCCTAGCCGGGTCGCCGGACGGCGGGCCCGGCGTCCGGATCGGGCCGGAACCGGAGTCCGGCGTTCGCGGCCGCAGCGCCCGCCACCGAGCGGTGCGGCGACCACCCGCGCGAGCCGCGTCGCGTGATCGGCCACCGGCCGCGCACGCGGCACGGCGCCGAGGTACACCGCACCCGCGCTCGCGCGTGTCATGATTCCGCGATGCGACACGGGATTCGGCGGCTCTCGGTGAGCACGATGGTCATGGCGGGCGTCCTGGCGGCGACGATCGTTGCCGCACCCGGTGTTTCGGCCGCGCCGGAGAGAGCGTTGCGGGTCGACATCCGCCCGGTGAGTCTGACCGTCGACGGCGAGACCGCCACCGGCCGGGTCTACGAGCCCTATCGCAGCACACCCGGCGACCTGAACCCCGGCAGCCTGGTCGTGGCCGTGCACGGTCACGCGGGCAGCGCCGCCGACTTACCCGACTACCTGTCCTCGATCGTGCGCCGCACCGGAACCCCGCTGCTCGCCATGGACCAGCGCTCGGCCGAGAGCCGCTGGCGCACCGGCGATTGGAACGTGTGGGCGGGCTGGCGCGACACCGTCACCGCCACCCGCTGGTACCGCGACGAGCACCCGGACATCCACCGCACCGTGCTGTGGGGCTGGAGCCAGGGCGGGCTCACCAGCGGCCTGGCCGCCGCGTACGCCCCACCCGGCACCTACGACTACTGGGTGAGCACCTTCGGCCAGGCGGACGATTTCAGCTCCTGGCTCGAGGCTCCGCTCGCCGCCCCCGATCTGCGCGCCCAGATCGAACGCGACGCCGGCGACTGCGCGCCCTGGGCCTGCCCCGGCGCGTACATCGCCCGCTCCCCGGCACTGCTGGCCCCGCGAATCGCGGTGCGCCGCACCATCCTGCTGCACGGCACCGCCGACACCCTGGTGCCCTTCACCTCGTCGGTGGAGATGCGCGCCGCCCTCGTCGCCGCGGGCAAGTCGGTGTCGCTCTACACGATCGTCAGCGGCCGCGACCTCGACGGCACCGTCGCACCCGCCCAGCACGGCGTCGGCCCGGTCTTCTTCGAATCCGGCTGCGTGGTGGAACGCCTTCTCCTGGAAGACGAACCCCGCAACAGCGACTATCTGATCGACGTCGCCAACAACATCAACACCGCTCCCGACGCGCCCACCGGCGCCAAATGCGCCGCGTGAGCGGGCCGGGGCGCATCGAGCGAGGCTGAGCGGCAATCGATTCCAGCGCCACCGGCCCGGGCATCGCGCTAGTCCGCGCTGACCGCCTCGACGATGTTCAGCCGCGCCGCGCGCAGGGCCGGCGGAATCGAGCCCAGCAGACTCAATGCCAGTGCGGCGAAGGCGAATACGGCCAGCGACGGTCCGGGGCGGGCGGTGATCTGCAAGCCCATCATGTCCCCGGCCAGGTAGGCGTACAGGACCTGGTTGCCGAGGCCGAACACCACGCCGAGCGCGGTCCCGGCCAGACCGATCCCCGCGGCTTCGGCCAGCACCATCCGCAGCGCGAAGCGGCGGCTGGAACCGATGGCCCGCAGGATGCCCAATTCGCGGCGGCGTTCGAGCAGTGCCAGGGTGAGGGTGTTGAGCAGGGCCATCGCGGCGATGAACGCCACCAGCACCAGCATCACCCGCGAGAGCACCAGGCCCTGTTCCATCGACCTGCTCACCCCGTCCAGCGCGGTATCGCCGGTGTACACGTGCACCTCCGGCGGCAGGGCCGCGCGCACATCGGCCAGCAGTTGCTCCCGGTCGCCGCCCGGTACGCCCTCGACCTGGAGCGTGCTGGCGCCGGGCCGGTCGAACCATTCCCGCATGAGCGCCAGACTCATGGACGCGGCCCCGGTGAGCGCGGAGAAATAGGGGATTGCGGCCAGCACCCGGGTGCGCTGCTCCCCGGTGGGGGTCTGCACCGGAATCTCGTCCCCGGCCGAAACCCCCAGTGTCCGAGCCAGATCGCGGCTGATCACCACACCCTCGCCCGCGAGCAGCCGCTCGCGGGTCTCGGCGTCCAGCGCCGCGGTCATGGCGAAGTTACCGCCCGGCTCCACCCCGTAGATCAGCGCCTTGGTGCCCGCGAAGGTCGCGAACGCCAACTGCCCCTGCACCACTCGCTCCACCCCGGGCACCGCCGCGACCCGCTCGGCCACCTCCGCGGGCAGCAGCGGGGTGGGCACCAGGTCCTCGGGGGTCACGCTCACCCAGAGATCGCTGTCCGCAAGGGATTCGAAGGTGTCGCGCGCCGAACGCACCGCGTCGGCATTCGCCCCGGTGATCGTCAGCGTCATCGTGACCGCGATGCAGACCGTCATGGTGGTCGCCCACACCCGGCGCGGCGCGCGGTCGATGTTCACCCCGGCCAGCACCCCCGCCCGCCCCAGCCGGCGGGCCAGCGCGCCCGCCGCGCGCACGATCGGCCCGCCGAGCGCGAACGCCAGCGCGATCTCGGCGGCGAACGCGAAACCCAGGCCCACCGCGGCGAAAAGCCCCAGGTGAGCGCGCATGACGAGCGCCGTCGCGACGCCGAAGACCACCGCGAGCACCCCGGCCACGACCCGCGCCCGCACCGGCACCCGGTCCGAGTGCGCGGCCCCGACCGGAGCCAGCGCCTCCACCGGCGCCATGCGATAGATCTGACGCGCCGCCAGCGCGGTGGCCAGCACGTTGGTGAGCACGGCCGCCACGATCGCCGCCGGAATCGCGTACCAGGGCAGCAGGTACTCCAGTCGTGCCTGCAACATCTGGGTGAACGCGGCCGGCAGCAGTCCGATGGCGTAGCGCCCCGCCGCCACGCCCAGCGCGGAACCGATCGCGCCGCCGACGAGCCCGAGCACCGCGGCCTCGGCCAGCACATCGCGCACGATGGTCTGCCGCCGCCCGCCGATCGCGCGCAACATGGAGATCACCGGCCGCCGGCCCGCCAGCGCCATGCTCATCGTGTTGTAGATCAGGAACGCCGCCACCACGAACGCGATGCCCGCGCCCATGGCCGCCATGAGGCGCACCATGAGCACGCCGTTGCCGTTCTGCGCGGCGCGAATCGTGGGCTCGCCCACCAGGGCCCGTCCGGCCACCGCCGCGGTGACCGCCGAACGCACCTGTGCGGCATCGGCATCCGGGTCGGTCACCAGCAGCACGGAATCGACCTGCCCGGCCCGCCCGGTGACGAGCTGGGCCAGCGGCAGCGGTGCGATCAGGTAGTGCCCGTCGTTGAGGTCGCCGCCGTCGTCGCCGAGCACCGCGGCGATGGTGACCCGTCCCGAACGCAGCTGTACGACATCGCCTTTCGCGTATCCCGCCGCCGGGCCCGCCAGGACCCCGCCGGGTACGGCCGCCAGCGCGGCAAGCTGGTCCTCGTCCATCGCGCCGCCGAGTCCGCCGCCGAGCTCCCGCGCGGTGGCGTCGAGCCCGAGCAGCAGCAGCGGATCGTCGTCCGGCCCGGCATTGGCCCGCAGCACCGGAGCGGCGACGCGCACACCCGGCACCGCCGCGACGTCCGTGCGCACCGCCTCGGCGAACCCGGCGTCGGTGACCCCGGAAACCTCCAGCGCCGCATCGCCCGCCAGCCCGGCCGGATCCGCCGACCCGGTCAGCGAACCGGAGATCCCCAGCACCGCCACCAGGAACATCGACGACACGGCCATGACGACGATGGATCCGGCCGTGCGCCCCCAGTGCGTGGTGAACTCACGAATATGCAACAGCCGTAGACGATCCAGCAGGGCGGTCATCGGCCCAGGCTATGGCTCGCGATCCGCGGCTGTCCATGATCATCACCGCCGGAACAGGAGCGCGCCCGGCGCGGTTGCACCGGGCGGACCGTACGTCGAGGAGAGGCAGCGATGAGCACACCGGTGGACCCGTCCCATACCTGGAACGGCGACGAGCTGGACCTGGACGCGTATCTGGCCCGCATCGGGTACGCGGGGGAGCGCACGCCGACCGCGGACACCCTGCGCGCGCTGGTCCACGCGCACACCACGAGCCTGCCGTTCGAGAACCTGGAGATCCTGCTCGGGCGCGGCGTTCCCCTGGACGTGCCGACGCTGCAGGACAAGATGATCCGCCGCCGGCGCGGCGGCTACTGCTACGAGAACGTCGCCCTGTTCGCGGCCGTGCTCGAACGCCTCGGGTTCGAGTTCACCGGGCTGGCGGGGCGGGTCAGCATGGGCGCGAGGGGTTTACGGCCCGCCACGCACGCGCTGGTGCTGGTCACGGTGGGGGACGAGCGGCTGCTGTGCGACGTCGGCTTCGGCGCGGGTCCGCTCGCACCGGTTCCCCTGGTGCACTCGCCCGGCGAATTCGCGCTCGGCGCATGGCGTTACCGCCTCGAGCGCGGTACCGGTCCGCTCGGCGGCGAGCTGTGGACGCTGTATCAGTTCGGGCGTGAGGGCTGGGTGGATCGCCACTCCTTCACGCTGAATCCGCAGTACCGGATCGACTCGGCGGTCGGCAATCACTTCGTCTCGACCTCGCCGCGCTCGCCGTTCACCGCCCGGCCGTTCGTGCAGCGGTTCACGCCGGAGCAGCATGAAGTACTGGACGGTCTGATGTGGACCACCGAGTTTCCGGACGGCGGCGGGACCGGCCGGGAGATCGACCTCGCCGAACTGCCGAAGGTGCTGCTCGAGGTGTTCGATATCGAACTCGACGCGCCCGACATCGCGACGCTGCTGCGCGGCAACTGGATCACGCCCCAGGAATAGGGTTGAAGCGGCAAGTCGAAAGGCTCGAGGCGTACGAGAAAAGGGGTAAATCGGGCATTCAATTGACCGTGCCCGCCACGACGTGCCGGTGAGCACCCGCTCGGCGGGGCCGTTTCCCGTGTCGGCGGCCCAACTCCGTGTCGTGTCATGGAAGGGCTGTGAGCTGGGGAATCGCGTGCACCACCGCACAATCGAGACCGGATTGCGGCGCAGATCTCACCGAGATCTCGCTCATATCTCACGCTGACGTCGGCGTGACGCCCGCGGACCGCTACACTCGTGCGGGGAAACACGCGGGCAACCGCGTCGTCACAGTCACCATCGCGGAGAATTTCGGAGAAGTGCCATCGAAACCGGCCAAGTGATCGCAGGGCATTACCGCCTGGTCGAACGGATTGGTAGCGGCGGCACAGGTGTCGTCTGGCGAGCCGTCGACGAGCGGCTCGAGCGTTCGGTGGCGATCAAGCAGATCATCACCCAGCCGAGCCTGTCCGCGGCCGACAAGGACATCGTGCGTCAGCGCGCGGCCCGTGAGGCCCGCAATGCCGCACGCTTCCAGCATCCCAACGCCATTGTGGTGTTCGACATTACCGAGCACGAGGGTGATCCCTGCCTCGTGATGGAGTACCTCGCCTCGCAGTCGCTGGCGGTGGTGCTCTCCTCGCAGGGCACGCTGCCGCTGCCGCAGGTAGCGCGCATCGGCGAGCAGGTCGCTTCGGCGCTGATCGCCGCGCATCGCGTGGGCATCGTGCATCGAGATGTGAAGCCGGGCAACATCCTGCTCGGCGACAACGGCGCGGTGAAGATCACCGACTTCGGCATCTCCAAGGCCAAGGGCGATGTCACCCTCACCGCCACCGGACTCATCTCCGGCACCGCCGCCTACCTCGCACCCGAGGTCGCGCGCGGCGCCGAGCCGAGCCCGGCCGCCGACGTGTTCGCACTCGGCGCGACGCTGTTCCACGCGCTCGAGGGTGAGCCGCCGTACGGCACGAACCCGAACCCGCTGGCCCTGCTGTACGCCGCGGCCAACGGGCAGATCAGCGAACCGCGCAACGCGGGCCCGCTCAGTGATCTGCTGCTCTCGCTGCTCAGCTTCGAGCCGGACGACCGGCCGAGCATGCACGACGTGCGCGACATCATGGCCGACTTCGCCGAACTGGGCCCCGATGCCGAGGCGACCCGCGTGCTCGCCGCGCGCCGCGGCGGCCCGGCGACCCCGCAGCCCATGCCGCCCCGCCCGGCCCCGCCGCGGCAGAACACCCGGCAGATGGAACGCCGGTCCGCGGCCGGAGCCGACATCCCGACCGGCGCCATGAGCCAGGCCCAGCTGCTCGAGACCCCGCCCCCGCGCCCGCCCGCCGGCGGCCCGCCGACCCATTCGGGCATGGAACCGCACTCCGAGCCCGCGGGTTCGAGCAAGAAGTTCCTGTGGATGGCCCTGGTCGCGGCGGTGGTCGTGGCCGGCGCGGTCATCTTCGGCGTGCTCAGCTCCGGCGATTCCGGTACTTCCGACGGCGGTACCGGCGACGCCAGCGCGACCAAGGCGGCACCCTCGACCAGCACCGGGAAGGGTGAGCCCGGGTCCCTCGGCGACACCAAGAGCGTCGGCCAGGTGACGGTCCAGAACGGCGTCGACACGGTCCAGAAGTTCTACGACGGCATCGTGTACCTGTCGTTCTCCGACGCCTGGAATCAGCTGACCCCCGCGGCCCAGCAGGTGTACGGCAGCGTGAGCGCGTTCCAGACCTACTGGACCGACAATCGCGTCACCCGCTACTCGACCATCAACGGCGCGCGCGGCTGGGCCGAGAGCGAGAACGCCGACGGCTCGGCCGACATCCTGGTCGGCAGCGTGGCGACCAACTCGCAGAACAAGTCGATGACCCTGCGCGTGGTCGACACCGGCGGCGGCAACTTCAAGATCGACAGCAACACCAAGTTCTGACCCGCCTCGACGTCATTGCGCCGCACCGGATTCCGGTGCGGCGCGATTGCGTTTCCGGACCCGGCGGCGTTATCCGGTGGTCGCCGTCACCGGCGGGACAGGGCTGCCGCACTATGGACGCGGTGGTCGTTCCGAGAGCCGGGACCGCACCGAGGAGGTTGCCCCATGAGTGTCTTCGTCGTCGCCGAACTGCGCGCGCTGCCCGGGCAGGAGGACCGGCTGCTCGCCATCCTGCAGGGTCTGGTCGAGCCGTCGCTCGCCGAGCCTGGATGCCTGGCCTACCGGCCCTACGTCGACCCGAGCGACCCGGCCCGGGTCGCCATGATCGAGGAGTACGCCGACGCCGCCGCCATCGACGCGCACTTCACGACCGCGCATTTCCAGCAGGCGGGCAAGGACTTCAAGGGCGTGCTCGCCGAGCCGCCGGTCATCCGCCGGCTCGTCGCGGGCTGAACCGCACGGTAGTGTCGAGGGCGTGAGCACGCGGACACACTCGACCCTGGCGCTGGTGAGCGCCGTCGTCGTGTCCGCGTGGGCCATGGTGTTCCTGACGGTCGGCGAGCCGAATTCCCTGCTGGTGCTGGGTGTCACCGCGCTCGTCGCGGTCACCGCCGCCATGCTGGCCGCGCGCGGGCCGGGCGTTCGCGTCCTCGGCTCGGCCGGGCCGCCCGTCTCGGCGCAGCGCAGGCGCCGGGGAGCGTTTCTGCGCCAGAGCAATCCGGACACCGCGGGGCGGCCTCGGCCGCGAGCACCGGGGGCCGTGACGGCCTGACCACGCCCACCGGCGTGGTCGGGGTCTTCGTCGCCCCCCGTTCGCTCTGCCCGCGCCACCGCGCGGGTTCCTCACCGTGAGGTGCCCTTGCTCGACTTCGTCTACTACCCCGTCTCCGCCGTGCTCTGGTTGTGGCACACCGTCTTCGCGTCCCTGCTGGGCGCGACCAGCGGCCTCGCCTGGGTACTCGCCATCATCTTCCTGGTCCTGACCCTGCGCGCGCTGCTGCTGCGATCCTTCTTCGCGCAGGCCAGATTTCAGCGCGGCCTGGTGAAACTCCAGCCGGAGTTCGCCGAGATCAAGCGCAGATACCCCGACGACATGACCAAGCAGGCCACCGAAATGCAGCGCGTGCGCCAGGAACACGGTGTCAGCATGCTGGCCGGCTGCCTGCCGATCCTGGGTCAGGGCCTGGTCTTCCTGGGCCTGTTCCACGTCCTGCGCTCGTTCACGAGCGCGGACACCGCCAACTACGTCTTCTCACCCACCCAGGTGGAGTCGTTCCTGCAGGCCAAGTTCCTCGGCGCACCCCTGGCCGCGACGATCTCCGGCGCCGGTGACTCCCTCGTCACCGTTGCCGCCGTTGCCATTCCGCTCATGCTCGTGGCCGCCGTGGCCACCCACTGCACCGCCCGTTTCGCGGTGGCCCGCCAGCTCGAGAGCGGCGTCGAACCCACCCAGCAGACCCGGATCATGAACACCCTGACGCTGTGGGTCTTCCCCGCCGGCGCCCTGGTCGCGGGCGCGATCCTGCCGGTGGCGATCCTGCTCTACTTCCTCACCCAGAACGCCTGCACCTTCGCCCAGCAGCACCTGATCCATCGCCGCGTCCACGCCGCGGACGCACCCTGATCGGTGCGGTTGCGACTCCAACCGCGGAACAGTGCACTGACCGGCCGGAATGCCGCGCAGACCCGCGGGCGACTGTGACCTGGGTCGCCCGATCGCGCCACCGGGCCCGTCCGGCTCGGTGTGGCGGAAACGCGCCGGCGCCGACCCGATAGTCTGGTAGCTGGTCGCGGGCAGTTTCGGCTGCTCGGGAACCGCTCGAGCATGATCAGCAGATGTTCATCAGAGACAAGGACCGCACACCGTTATGACTAGCCGCATCGAGCTCGCTCGCGTCGATCTGCGCGGACGTACTCCCACTGCTGCCGAACTGCGCGCGGCGCTGCCGCGCGGGGGCGTCGACGTGGACTCGGTGCTGCATCACGTGCGGCCGGTCGTGGAGGCCGTCCGCGACCGGGGCGTCGAGGCCGCGCAGGAGTTCAGCCGCAAGTTCGACGGCGTCGCCCCCGCCACCGTGCGGGTCCCCGCCGCCGAACTCGACCGGGCCCTGGCCGAGCTGGACCCGGCCGTGCGAACCGCGCTCGAGGTCGCCATCGACCGCACCCGCACGGTGCACGCCGACCAGCGCCGCACCGACAAGACCACCGAGGTGGTGCCCGGCGGCACCGTCACCGAACGCTGGCTGCCGGTCGAGCGGGTCGGGCTGTACGTGCCCGGCGGTAACGCCGTCTACCCCTCCAGCGTGGTCATGAACGTGGTGCCCGCCCAGACCGCCGGCGTGGATTCGCTGGTGGTGGCCTCCCCGCCGCAGGCGCAGTTCGGCGGCCTGCCGCACCCGACGATCCTCGCCGCGGCGAAACTGCTGGGCGTCCAGGAGGTCTGGGCGGTCGGCGGCGCGCAGGCGGTGGCCCTGCTGTCCTACGGCGGCGCCGATACCGATGGCGCGCAACTGGAACCGGTCGACATGATCACCGGCCCGGGTAACATCTACGTCACCGCCGCCAAGCGGCTGTGCCGCGGCCTGGTCGGCATCGACGCCGAGGCCGGTCCCACCGAGATCGCGATCCTGGCCGACGCCACCGCCGACGCCGCGCACGTGGCCGCCGACCTCATCTCCCAGGCCGAACACGACGTGCTCGCCGCGAGCGTGCTGGTCACCGACAGCGTCGAGCTGGCCGATGCCGTGGACGCCGCGCTCACCGCGCAGATGGCCGTGGTCAAGCACCACGATCGCGTCGCGGAAGCGCTGTCCGGCAAGCAGTCCGGCACCGTTCTGGTCGACGACATCGATCAGGGTCTGCGCGTGGTGAACGCGTACGCCGCCGAACACCTCGAGATCCAGACCGCCGACGCCTCCGCCGTGGCCGCCCGGGTGCGCAGCGCCGGAGCGGTTTTCGTGGGCGCCTGGTCCCCGGTCAGCCTGGGCGACTACTGCGCGGGCTCGAACCACGTGCTGCCCACCGCCGGATGTGCCCGGCACTCTTCGGGTTTGAGCGTGCAGACCTTCCTGCGCGGCATTCACGTCGTCGACTACTCCGAGGCGGCGCTGAAGGACGTGGCCGCGCACGTGGTCGCGCTGGCCAACGCCGAGGATCTGCCCGCGCACGGCCAGGCCGTGCAGGTGCGCTTCGGAGCACTGTCGTGAGCGCCGCGACCGTGCCCGGCTCCTCGATCTCGCTCGCCGATCTGCCGCTGCGCGAGAACCTGCGTGGCAAGAGCCCCTACGGCGCACCGCAATTGACGGTGCCGGTACAGCTCAACACGAACGAGAACCCGCACCCGCCGAGCCAGGCCCTGGTCGACGACGTCGCCGAATCGGTGCGCGCGGCCGCGGCCGACCTGCACCGCTACCCGGACCGGGACGCGGTGTTCCTGCGCGCCGAGCTGGCCGCCTACCTGCGCAGGCAGACCGGTGTGGCCGTCGACGTGTCGAACGTGTGGGCCGCCAACGGCTCCAACGAGATCCTGCAGCAGTTGCTGCAGGCGTTCGGCGGACCCGGCCGCAGCGCACTGGGTTTCGTGCCGTCCTACTCCATGCACCCGATCATCTCCGAGAGCATCGACACCGAGTGGCTCGAGGCCAAGCGCAACGGGGATTTCTCCCTCGATGTCGACTACGCCGTGGCCGTGATCGCCGAGCGCCGCCCCGACGTGGTGTTCGTGACCAGCCCCAACAACCCGACCGGGCACAGCATTCCGGTCGCTGAGCTGGAACGGATCCTGGACGCCGCCCCCGGCATCGTGGTGGTGGACGAGGCCTACGGCGAGTTCTCGGCCGCGCCGAGCGCACTGGCGCTTATCGACCGCTTCCCCGCCAAACTGGTTGTGTCGCGGACGATGTCGAAGGCGTTCGCCTTCGCCGGCGGCCGCCTCGGCTACCTGGTCGGCGCGCCCGCCATCATCGACGCCATGCTGCTGGTCCGCCTGCCGTACCACCTGTCGGTGGTCACCCAGGCCGCCGCGCGCGCGGCCCTGCGGCACGCCGACGAAACCCTCGCCAGCGTCGCCGAACTCGCCGCCCAGCGCGATCGCGTCGCGGCGGCCCTGCGCGGCATGGGCTACGACGTCATTCCCTCGGACGCCAATTTCCTGCTGTACGGCCACTTCACCGACGCCGCCGCCACCTGGCAGCGCTACCTCGACGACGGCGTCCTCATCCGCGACGTCGGCCTCCCGGGCTACCTGCGCGCCACCATCGGGCTGGCCGCGGAGAACGACGAATTGCTGCGCGTGAGCGAGAAATTGGCGGCCACCGAGCTGGTCCGGCGATGACCGAATCCACACCGATCAGGGAAGCGAGCATGAACCGAATCGCGCGGGTGGAACGCACCACCCGGGAGTCCAGCATCGTTGTCGAACTGAACCTCGACGGCACCGGCAAGACCGACATCTCCACCGGCGTCCCGTTCTACGACCACATGCTCACCGCGTTCGGTCAGCACGGCAGTTTCGATCTGACCGTCGCGGCCAAGGGCGACATCGAGATCGAGGCGCACCACACCGTCGAGGACACCGCCATCGTGCTGGGCCAGGCGCTGGCGCAGGCGCTGGGCGACAAGAAGGGCATCCGCCGGTTCGGCGATTCGTTCATTCCCATGGACGAGACGCTCGCCCAGGCCATCGTCGATGTCTCCGGCCGCCCGTACTGCGTGCACGTGGGGGAGCCGGAACACCTGCTGCACACCATCATTCCGTCGGCGGGGCCCGGCGCGTCGTACTCCACGGTTTTGAACCGGCACGTCTTCGAGTCCATCGCGCTCAACGCCCGCATCGCCCTGCACGTGCGGGTGCTGTACGGCCGCGACCAGCACCACATCACCGAGGCCGAATTCAAGGCTGTCGCACGGGCGTTGCGCGCGGCCGTGGAACTCGATCCGCGCGTGAGCGGCATCCCGTCCACCAAGGGAACGCTATGAGCAAGAAGATCGCACTGCTGGACTACGGCTCCGGCAACCTGCACTCGGCCGAACGCGCGCTGGTGCGCGCCGGCGCGGACGTCACCGTCACCGCCGATCCCGAGATCGCTCTGAACGCGGACGGTCTCGTGGTGCCCGGCGTCGGTGCGTTCGAGGCGTGCATGTCGGGCCTGCTCGGGGTGCGCGGTGAGCGGATCATCGGCTCCCGCCTCGCGGGCGGCCGCCCGGTGCTCGGCATCTGCGTGGGCATGCAGATCCTGTTCGAGCGCGGCGTCGAGTTCGGTGTCGAGACCGAGGGCTGCGGCGAGTGGCCGGGCACCGTCGAGCGCCTGGACGCGCCGGTGCTGCCGCACATGGGGTGGAACACGGTCAAGGCGCCCGCCGACAGCGTGCTGTTCGCGGGCATGGATGCCGACACCCGTTTCTACTTCGTGCACTCCTACGCCGCGCAGACCTGGGGCTGGAACGAGGGCGACAGCGGCCTGCCCCCGGCCAAGCTGACCTGGGCCGAGCACGGTGTGCCGTTCCTGGCCGCGGTGGAGAACGGCCCGCTCAGCGCCACCCAGTTCCACCCGGAGAAATCCGGCGACGCGGGCGCGCACCTGCTGCGCAACTGGGTGCTGTCACTCTGAACCGGTAGACCCGAAACCCTCGCCGCCGGCGGGGGTTCGGCGTTCGCGGGCGGCGCCCGGATCGAGCGCGATGATCGAGCCCAAGCGGCGCTCGGACCGCGCGCGGGAGTGCCCCGCGCAAACGGCCCGCCGGGGATTATGTTGCTCGCATGGACATCGTGCGCGAGGGCCCTTCCGGGCGGTTGCGGGCACTGCCGACCCGCCTGATCGACCAGGTGGCCGTCGTCGCCAATCGCGCCACCGACCGGGCCCTGGAGCCCACCGGATCCCGGCGCCACCACTACGCCCTGCTCGCCACCCTCGACGAGTCCGGCCCGGGCAGCCAGGCCGAACTGGGCCGGCGCACCCGCATAGACCGCAGTGACGTCGTCGCGGCCGTCAACGACCTGGCCGATCGCGGCTTCGCCCACCGGACCCCCGACCCCGCCGACCGCCGCCGCAAGATCGTCAGCCTGACCGCGGCCGGGGCGGCCCATCTGGCGGACCTGGACACCCGCCTGGAGTTCGCCCAGGACGAACTCCTGCCGGGCTTCTCGATCGCCGATCGCGCGAGTTTCGTCCTGCTGCTCAACCGCATACTCGAGCAGCACGCTCGCTGACGGTCACGCGGCCACCTGCCGCACGCGGGTCGCCCGATGGCCCGTGTCCGCGACGGCACGCCGTATCCGGCGGCCGTGTCCGGGCGGCTCGGGAGCGGAACCGACTCGATTCCGGCGAAAGCCCCGGCAGCGGGGGTGAGTTCGGTAGCCACTAGGATGCTTGCGTGAGTCTTGTGCTGCTACCTGCCGTCGATGTCGCCAATGGTGAGGCCGTGCGCCTGGTTCAGGGAGAGGCGGGCAGCGAAACCAACTACGGTTCGCCGCGCGACGCCGCCCTGGCCTGGCAGAACCACGGCGCCGAATGGGTCCATCTGGTGGATCTGGACGCGGCCTTCGGCAAGGGTTCCAACCGCGATCTGCTGGCCGGGGTGATCGGCGAACTCGACGTGAAGGTGGAGCTCTCCGGCGGCATCCGCGACGACGAATCGCTGAAGGCGGCCCTGGCCACCGGTTGCGCGCGCGTGAACCTCGGCACCGCGGCCATCGAGGATCCGGAGTGGTGCCGCCGCGCCATCGGCGAGTACGGCGACAAGATCGCGGTCGGCATGGACGTCAAGCTGATCGACGGCGACTACCGGCTGCGCGGGCGCGGCTGGGTCACCGACGGCGGCGACCTGTGGGAGGTGCTAGAGCGCCTCGAACGCGACGGCTGCTCGCGCTACGTGGTCACCGACGTCAGCAAGGACGGCACCCTGACCGGCCCCAACCTGGATCTGCTGCTGCAGGTGGCCAATGCCACCGATGCCCCGGTCATCGCCTCGGGCGGCGTCTCCACCCTCGACGACCTGCGCGCCATCGCGACCCTGGTCGACGACGGCGTGGAGGGCGCGATCGTCGGAAAGGCCCTGTACGCGGGCCGTTTCACCCTGCCCGAAGCCCTCGCGGCGGTGCGCTGAGCCGATGGCCGCCGCGCTGCGCCCGAAGGACGCCGACCTCGCCGATCTGCTCGCCGTCGCCGGTGCCGCCCTCGATGGGGTGGCCTCGCGTTTCGTGGAAGGGGTCGGCGCGCCCAGCGCGGTCCAGAAGGGCCGCGGTGACTTCGCGACCGAACTCGATCTCGAGCTCGAGCGCACGCTCTCGGCCCAGCTGACCGAGCGCACCGGATTCCCGGTGCACGGTGAGGAATTCGGCGGCCCCGAACTCACCTCCGGCACCGCCTGGGTGCTCGACCCCATCGACGGCACCTTCAATTACTCGGCGGGACACCCGCTTTCGGGCATGCTGCTGGCCCTGGTCCGCGACGGCGAACCGGTCATCGGCCTGACCTGGCTGCCCGGTCTCGGTCAGCGCTACGCGGCGGCGGCCGGCGGCCCGGTGTTCCTGAACGGCCAGCCGCTGCCGCCCCTGGAGCGCGCCAAGCTGTCCGACGCGATGATCGGCTTCGGCGCGTTCAACATCGACGGCGCGGGCCGGATTCCGGGCATCTTCCGGTTCAACCTGCTGGGCGCGCTGAGCCGGTTGTCCGGCCGCGTGCGCATGCACGGCTCCACCGGAATCGACCTGGCGTACACCGCGTCCGGGGTGCTGGGCGGAGCCGTGGTCTTCGGCCACCATCCGTGGGACAACGCCGCGGGCGTGGCCCTGGTGCGGGCGGCGGGCGGCGTCGTCACCGATCTGCGGGGCCGCGACTGGACCATCGAATCCGGTTCGGTGCTGGCGGCGGCGCCCGGCGTGCACGAGGAACTTTTGGACATGATCGACGACACCGTGCGGGAAACCGTGAGCGGCGCAAGCGAATCCCCGGCCGATCCGGCCGTCGCGGACTCGCGGGAGAGGCAGCAGCAATGACGTTGGCAGTGCGTGTGATTCCGTGCCTGGACGTGGACGCCGGCCGGGTGGTCAAGGGCGTGAACTTCGAGAACCTGCGCGACGCGGGCGATCCCGTCGAACTCGCGGCCACCTACGACGCCCAGGGCGCGGACGAGCTCACCTTCCTCGACGTCACCGCCTCCACCGGCGACCGCGGCACCATGATCGACGTGGTCACCCGCACCGCCGAGCAGATCTTCATCCCGCTCACCGTCGGCGGCGGCGTCCGCACGGTCGAGGACGTCGACCGCCTGCTGCGCGCGGGCGCGGACAAGGTCTCGGTGAACACCGCCGCGATCGCCCGCCCCGAGGTGCTGCGCGAGATGTCCCAGCGCTTCGGCTCGCAGTGCATCGTGCTGTCGGTCGACGCCCGTACCGTGCCCGCCGATCAGCCGCCGACCCCGTCGGGCTGGGAGGTCACCACGCACGGCGGCAAACGCGGCACCGGTATCGACGCCGTCGAATGGGCAACGCGCGGAGCCGAACTCGGCGTCGGGGAGATCCTGCTCAACTCCATGGACGCCGACGGCACCAAGGCGGGCTTCGACCTCACCATGATCCGCGCCGTCCGCGCCGCGGTCTCGGTGCCGGTCATCGCCTCCGGCGGCGCTGGCAAGGTCGAGGACTTCGCGCCCGCGGTGCAGTCCGGCGCCGACGCCGTGCTGGCCGCGAGCGTCTTCCACTTCGGCGACCTCACCATCGGCCAGGTCAAGGACGCCATGCGCACCGAGGGGATCGTGGTCCGATGAGCCTGGATCCCGCGATCGCCGCCCGCCTCAAGCGCAACGCCGAGGGGTTGTTCGCCGCCGTGGCGCAGGAGCGCGCCACCGGCGACGTGCTCATGATGGCCTGGATGGACGACGAGGCCCTGGCCCGCACGCTGGAAACCCGTCGGGGAACGTACTATTCGCGGTCGCGGCAGCAGTACTGGGTCAAGGGCGAGACCTCCGGCCACACCCAGTACGTGCACGAGGTGCGCCTGGATTGCGACGGGGACACCGTGCTGCTGATCGTCGATCAGCAGGGCGCGGCCTGCCACACCGGAACGCACACGTGTTTCGATACCGATGTGTTGCTGGCCCGCCCGGAAGCGGCGCCGGGGGAGTAGTTCCGGGGTCCGGGATCAATGGCTCGGGGGTCGGCCGGAACGGCCGATTCCGCGAGCCATTCCTTTATCGAGCTGCTGCACCATGGCTTCGCTGAGTTCGAGCAACTCTTTGGTCTGTTCTTTGTCCAGACCGTCGAACACCAGCCCGCGCACGCATTCCAGATAGCCGGGCGCCGCCTCGGTGACTTTCTCGAAGCCCGCGTCGGTCAGGACGGCCTGCGCGCCACGCCGTCCGGGAATGGTCACGCGCTCGGCCCAGCCGAGTCGTTCGAGTTTGGAAATCACGTGCGAGAGGCGTGATAGCGATGCGTTTGCCTTTTGCGCAAGGTCGCTCAGTTGCAACCGATGCCCCGGTTCTTCGGAGAGCAGAGTCATCACGAAGTATTCGAAATGGGTAATCCCGGACTCGCGTTGGAGCTGAGTGTCCAGGGCGGCCGGAAGCCGGGTCATCAGCGCTATGACGCTGCGCCACGCTCGCTGTTCCATGGGATTCAACCACTTCGTCACCGTGCCAGCCCTCTCGTAGCAGCCAAGTGACATGTAGCGCTGGTCAGTCCGGCGGACGGTGGAGCATCAACAGCGAGTCACCCGCAGATCAGAGTTTGCCACGATTTCGCTCACCAGTCACGGTGTTGGTGAATGACGTGACATCGATCACGCGTGTCGCCGGGGAAAATCAGTACGCGCCGGATTCCGGGGTATTAGGCGTCGTGGTGGTCGAAACGCTCTGCTTTTCCTGAGCGGCACGCTGCTTCGCGGCGCGATTCTTCCGAAATCGCCTGCGCAGCACAAGAAATGCCACCACCAGGAACACGATCGCGGCGCCGATCGCACCCGCCAGGGCGGCCCCGCGAAATCCGGGCGCGTCCACGTCGAGAATGCGCTCGCCGGCGTGCGCGGCATTGGAGTTGCCCAAAACGATAGTTAGCGTCATCAAATTAGGGATGGCCGTCGCGAGCGCGAGAACGGCGGCGGCGCCCGCAATAAACGGACCGCCCCGTTTTCGCCACGTGGTGCCCGCCAATAACAGCAGGAAAAGCGGCAGGGCCGTGCATACCGCGCCCATGAGCAGGCCCGACCAGATGCCCTTGGCGAAACTCCCGCTCACGCTCTCGGCGATGCGCTGGGCCCACCAGCGCGGAATGAACGCCGCCAGAATCAGATACGACACCCACAGCACCAGGGCCGAGACCACCACCGCGATGATCCGATTGCGCCACGTGCGGAACGAGGATCCCTTGCTCTCGGCGGGCAGCTCCTGGCCGGTGGTAGTCATAGCGTCAGCGTATGCCCGACGGTGCGGCGTGTCCCGCAGCGCCACTCCGGTGTGCGCGGGCCGTTCGGGCCCGGATCGCCGCGCGCCCTGTCGCGGCGAGTCCGGGCGGGTGGTTCAGGCGCGTTCGCGCAGGAACGTCAGCGCGTCGTCCGCGTGCACGTTGGCGCGCAGTTCGCTGCTGATCACCTTGGCGATGGTGCGATCCGGATCGATGACGAAGGTGGTGCGCTTGACCGGAACCAGCGCCCCGAGCAGACCGCGCTTGACGCCGAACTCGGCGGCGACCTTCGCGCCCGGATCGGACAGGATCGGGTAGCCCAGCGACTGCCGCTCGGCGAAGCCGGACTGCACCTCCACCGAATCGGAGCTGATCCCGACGCAGGACGCGCCCAGATTCTTGAATTCGGCTGCGAGATCCCGGAAGTGGCACGCCTCGGCGGTGCACACCGGGGTGTTGGCGGCGGGGTAGAAGAACAGCACGACCGGTCCGTTCGCGAGGAGCGCGTCGAGGGTCTGGAGCGTGCCGGACTGATCGGGAAGTTCGAAGTTCGGAGCGAGCTGGCCTGCCTTCATGGGCAGGAGATTACGGGATTCTCCGGAAATGCGAATCGGCCCGCGTACGGACCGGTCTCACCTGATCCGTGCACGGGCCGAACCCGAATGGGAAAAACTGTCGGCGAACCGCCGAAAACCGGCAGACCGGGCCGCGCGAGCGGGGCGCCGGTGCACGCCCGCAGCTATACGCCGATGAGCGCGGCGACCTCCGGGTTCTTGATCTCCATGACATCGAGGATGCCGTGCGCCCGCAGGAAGGGCTTGAGCTCGCGAATCCGATCGGTGTGCTCGGCGTACTCGTCCGGGAAGCTGCGGGGATCCAGCGATTCCAGGGCCTTGACGTACGTCACGAACGAGGCGATCGCGCTGTACTTGCCGCCGCCGTTGTTCATGTTCATCATGCGCGGAACCTGGCCGGGCATCGAGCCCTGACCGGGGGCTGCGTGCCGGGGACCCTCCGGAGCGACCGGTTGCGAGGGGTACATCTGTGTTGAACTCCTCTCGATGGGATATCGCATGGCGCTCTCTCCCGATATCCGAGGAGCAGATTGCCGCGAGGTTGGTGATGACCGCACGGAGTATTCGCGGCCGCCCCCGGCCCGGCTGTGTCTCGGTTGTGTCTCGGACTTCGCGCCGCCGGGCAACCCGGGCGCGAACCCGATGCGGGGCGCGCCGGTGAAATCGGTGCCTGGAATGATGGGCTCATGTCCGGCGTGTCGAATAGCACCACTTCCCGTGAACAGTTCCGCCTGCTCGCCGCCGATCATCGGGTGGTCCCGGTGATCCGAAAGGTGTTGGCGGACTCGGAGACTCCGCTCTCGGCCTACCGCAAACTGGCGGCGGACCGGGCGGGCACCTTCCTGCTGGAGTCGGCGGAGAACGGGCGATCCTGGTCGCGATGGTCGTTCATCGGCGCCGGGAGCCCGACCGCGCTGAGCGTGGTGGACGGGGAAGCGGCCTGGCTGGGGCAGACGCCCGCCGACGCGCCCGCCGGCGGCGATCCGCTGCTGGCCCTGCGGGAAACCCTGCGGCTGCTGCAGACCGAGCGCGTGCCCGGGCTGCCCCCGCTGACCGGCGGCATGGTCGGCTACCTGGGCTACGACGCGGTGCGCCGCATGGAACGCCTGCCCGAGCTCGCCACCGACGACCTGCGGCTGCCCGAGATGGTGCTGCTGCTGGCCACCGATCTGGCCGCGTTCGACCATCACGAGGGCGCGATCACCCTCATCGCCAACGCCGTGAACTGGAACGGCACCGACGAGCACGTCGACCAGGCGTACGACGACGCGGTGGCCCGGCTCGACCGCATGACCGCCGACCTGGCCGCGCCCGCGGACTCCACCGTCTCGGTCTTCGACAGCCCCGAGCCGGACTTCCGCCGCCAGCGCACGTCCGCGGAGTTCGGCGCCGGCGTGCGCCGCCTGATCAAGGAGATCGAGGCGGGCGAGGCGTTCCAGGTCGTGCTGTCCCAGCGCTTCGAGATGGACTACGGCGGCACCGCGATCGACCTCTACCGCATGCTGCGCGCCTCGAACCCGAGCCCGTACATGTACCTCATGCACATCCCGGACGGCTCGGGCGACACCGCCTTCTCCATCGTCGGGTCGAGCCCCGAATCGCTGGTGACGGTCAAGGACGGGGTGGCGACGACCCATCCCATCGCGGGCACGCGCTGGCGCGGCCGCACCGAGGAGGACGACCTGCTCCTCGAGAAGGATCTGCTCGCGGACGAGAAGGAGAACGCCGAGCACCTCATGCTCGTCGATCTGGGCCGCAACGACCTGGGCCGGGTCTGCGAGCCGGGCACCGTGCGCGTCACCGAGTACCGGCACATCGAGCGCTACAGCCACGTCATGCACCTGGTCTCCACCGTCTCGGGCCGCCTGGCCCCGGGGAAGGCGGCCCTGGACGCGGTCAACGCCTGCTTCCCGGCGGGCACCCTCTCGGGCGCGCCCAAGGTGCGCGCGATGGAACTGATCGAGGAACTCGAGCCCACGCGCCGGGGCATCTACGGCGGCGTGGTCGGCTACCTCGATTTCGCCGGTGACGCCGACACCGCGATCTGCATCCGGACCGCGCTGCTCAAGGACGGCACGGCCTACGTGCAGGCGGGCGCGGGCGTGGTCGCGGACTCCGATCCGGACTACGAGGACGTCGAGTCCCGGAACAAGGCCATGGCGGTGCTCAAGGCGATCGCCGCGGCCGAGACCGTGCGCGCCTATCGCCCGGACGAGGCCGCGCGATGACCGGCGCGGAGCAGCCGGGAACGCCCGCGCCGGAGCCGGCGGGAACGCCCGCGTCCGAGCAGCCGCCGGCGGACTCCGCGCCCGCCGGTCAGTCTTCGGAAACCCCAGCGGCGCAGGCGGATTCGGATCGGCCCGCAGGTGGGGCGGCCGAGGCCCCGGCGCGCCCCGCGCCACCGCGCTCCCGGCCGATCGGCGCGGTCGTGCTGCTCACGCTCGCCGCGATCCTGCTGTGGGCGTCCTCCCGGATGACCTGGGTGTCGCTCGAGGTCACCAGCGAGCTCGGCGAACCGCGCACCATCGACCTCGACGGCGGCACCTGGTTCGGCGCCCTCACGCCCCTGGCGCTGGTGCTCGTCGCCACCATCGCGGCGGTCTTCGCCGCCCGCGGCTGGGTGCGCCGGGCCCTGGGCGCGGTGGTGGCCGTGCTGGCCGCGGTGGCGGCGGTGCCCGCCTACGCGGTGATCCAGGGCGAGGGCCGCACCGCCGAGCGGGCGGCTCAGCTGGCGGGCCTGCGGGACTGGGAGCACGCCGGATCGGTGCAGACCGGCACCCTGCCCGCGGTGCTGACCCTGCTCGGCGCGGTGGCCGCCTTCGCCGCCGGGGTGCTGCTCGCGCGCATGCCCGCGGAGTCCGCGCAGCTCTCCGGCAAGTACGATAATCCGGTCTTCCGCAAGTCCGAGGCGGCCGAACGCGTCGCCGAGCACCGGGCCGAAACACGGGCCGCGGAATCCACGTCACAGGACCCCGCCGACGCCACCCTGTCGGGCCGCGTGCTGTGGGATGCCCTGGACGCGGGCACCGATCCCACCGACGACGACGGCAATACCGCTGCCGCGCACCGGGATCCGGGCACCGCCGGCGACGGTCACAAACCGCGCTGAGCAGGAAGCTCGACCATCGTCGGCCTCCGTTCCAGACCCGCCGTCAGCGGCGGAAACATAGCCATTTACTCTTTATCAGCATCGGTGAGACAGCGCCTGGGGGGATTCTCAGGCAGCAAGTCCGTCTCCCCAGAAAGGATTCGAGCCAGATGACGGTACTCGACTCGATTCTCGACGGGGTCCGCGCGGATGTGGCCGCTCGGGAAGCCCTCCTGGACTTCCAGGCAGTGAAGAAGGCCGCAGCCGCGGCGAAGTCCCCGCGCGACGCCAAGGCGGCGCTGCACGAAGACGGCATCGGCGTCGTCGCCGAGGTCAAGCGGGCTTCTCCGTCCAAGGGCGCACTGGCCACCATCCCGGACCCGGCCGTACTGGCCCGCGCGTACGAGGACGGCGGTGCGCGCATCATCAGCGTGCTGACCGAACAGCGTCGTTTCAACGGCTCGCTGGCCGATCTCGACGCGGTGCGCGCGGCCGTGGACATCCCGGTCCTGCGCAAGGATTTCATCGTGGGCCCGTACCAGATTCACGAGGCCCGCGCGCACGGCGCGGACGTGATTCTGCTGATCGTGGCGGCGCTGTCGCAGGACGTGCTGTCCGCGCTGATCGACCGCACCGAATCGCTCGGCATGACCGCGCTGGTGGAGGTGCACACCGAGGAAGAGGCGGATCGCGCCCTCGAGGCCGGCGCCACGGTGATCGGTGTGAACGCCCGCAATCTCAAGACCCTCGAGGTGGACCGGGATGTGTTCGCGCGCATCGCCCCCGGCCTGCCCAGTGACGTGATCCGCATCGCCGAATCCGGTATCCGCGGCACCGCCGATCTGCTGGCGTACGCCGGTGCGGGCGCGGACGCCGTGCTCGTCGGCGAGGGCCTGGTCACCAGCGGCGACCCGCGCGCGGCCGTGGCCGAACTGGTCACCGCCGGAACCCATCCTTCGTGCCCGAAACCGGTTCGCCGGGGACGGTGAAAGAGCCGATGACGCAAATCGACGATCCGGGTAACGACACGCTCGTGCGGCCGAAGGCCAGTGACGGTGTCGCGCACAAGAGCAACCACGAGCCCGACGCGGGCGGTCATTTCGGCGTGTACGGCGGCCGGCATGTGCCCGAGGCGCTCATGGCCGTGATCGAAGAGGTCACCGCCGAGTACGACAAGGTGCGGATCGACCCGAACTTCCTGAACGAGCTGGACCGGTTGCAGCGCGACTACACCGGGCGGCCCTCGCCGGTGTTCGAGTGCGCCAACCTCGCGCAGCACGCGGGCGGCGCCCGCATCGTGCTCAAGCGGGAAGACCTGAACCACACCGGATCTCACAAGATCAACAATGTGCTGGGGCAGGCGCTGCTGGCCAAGCGCATGGGCAAGACCCGCGTCATCGCCGAGACCGGAGCGGGCCAGCACGGCGTCGCCACCGCCACCGCGTGCGCGCTGCTCGGCCTGGAATGCGTCATCTACATGGGCGCGGTCGACACCGCCCGCCAGGCGCTGAACGTGGCCCGCATGCGGCTGCTCGGCGCCGAAGTCGTCAGTGTGACAACGGGTTCGCAGACCCTCAAGGACGCCATCAACGAGGCGCTGCGCGACTGGGTCACCAATGCCGACCGCACCTACTACTGCTTCGGCACCGCCGCGGGCCCGCACCCGTTCCCGCTCATGGTGCGCGATTTCCAGCGCATCGTCGGCATGGAGGCGCGCCAGCAGATCCAGGCGCTCACCGGCCGCCTGCCCGACGCGGTAACCGCCTGCGTCGGTGGCGGTTCCAACGCCATCGGCATCTTCCACCCCTTCATCGACGACGCGGGCGTACGCCTGATCGGTTACGAGGCGGCCGGCGACGGCGTCGAAACCGGCAGGCACGCGGCCACTTTCGCTGGTGGACGGCCCGGCGCCTTCCAGGGCGCCTACTCGTACCTGCTGCAGGACGAGGACGGCCAGACCATCGAATCGCATTCCATCTCCGCGGGTTTGGACTACCCGGGCGTCGGCCCGGAGCACGCCCATCTCAAGGACATCGGCCGCGCCGAGTACGAGCCGGTCACCGATGCCGAGGCGATGGACGCGCTCCTGCTGCTGAGCCGCACCGAGGGCATCATCCCGGCCATCGAGTCGGCGCACGCGGTGGCGGGTTCGCTGCGACTGGGTAAGCAGCTCGGCCCCGGCGCGATCATCCTGGTGAACCTGTCCGGCCGCGGTGACAAGGACATGGACACCGCCGCCCGCTGGTTCGGGCTCTTCGACGACAACGCCGAGAATGCCGCGCAGGAGAACGCCCAGTGAGCCAGCAGTCCCGTCTCGCCAACACCTTCGCCGCCTGCCGCGAGGAGAATCGCGCGGCGCTGATCGGCTATCTGCCGGCCGGGTACCCGGATCTGCAGGGCTCCATCGACACCTGCGTCGCGATGGTCGAATCCGGTTGCGACATCATCGAAGTCGGCGTCGCCTACTCCGATCCGGTGATGGACGGCCCGACCATCCAGGTCGCCGCCGAGCAGGCGCTGCGCGGCGGCGTGCGGGTGCGCGACGTGTTCAAGGTCGTGCAGGCCATCAGTGACGCCGGCGGCAAGGCCGTGGTCATGGCGTACTGGAACCCGGTGCTGCAGTACGGCGTGGATTCGTTCGCGCGCGATCTCGCCGGTGCGGGCGGGTGCGGGCTGATCACCCCGAACCTGATCCCGGAAGAGGCCGACGACTGGTTCATCGCCTCCTCGACCTACAACCTGGATCGCATCTTCCTGGTCGCCCCGTCCTCCACCGAAGAGCGGCTGGTCAAGACCCTCGAGGCGTCGCGCGGCTTCATCTACGCGGCCTCCACCATGGGCGTCACCGGCGCCCGCGACGCGGTCTCGGACATGGCGCCCGCGCTGTGCGCCCGGGTGCGCGCACACTCCGACATCCCGATCGGCGTCGGCCTGGGTGTGCGCAACGGCGCGCAGGCCGCGGAGATCGCCGCCTACGCGGACGGCGTCATCGTCGGCTCGGCGCTGGTCAGCGCCGCCGGTGAGAGCCTGGCCGCGGTGCGGACGCTGACCGAGGAGCTGGCGCTGGGCGTTCGCTCCGCGTCGACCCTCTCCGCCTAGGTCGGGGAACGCCGGGCGAGACCCGGTCACGAAGCGAGAACAACAGGGCGCGTATCGAACTCGGTACGCGCCCAGTTCCGTAGCGGCCGGTTTCCTGTCAGCTCGGGTGCTATCGGTGGGATCACGAAGCGAGAACGGCGGGGCGCGTATCGAACTCGATACGCGCCCCGTTCGGTAATACCGGGCATGGCTGTGCTGGCGCGCATTCGGCGCTCGATGACGGGGTGGGACAAGACCACCGTGCTGATGGTTCTCGCCCGGGTCGCGGCGATCGCGGTGATCTTCGCGGTCGGTCGCTTCGCGGTACCGCTGCTGTGGTGGGGCGAGACGGTGCGCATCCCCGTGCTGATCCTGATCACCCTCGGCGTCTTCGGGATCATGAACATGATCACCGACCTCGGTCGCCGCCGGCGCGCGGAAGCCACCGGACCCGCCGAGTAGCCGAGGCGATCGCTGTGTTCCGCCGGATGTCGGCGGCGCGTTACCCGGGGCAGCGGGTTGTTCGGTCGGTTCCAGTACGGTGGGCGCGTGACCATACGAGCCCTGGCCGACCGACTTCCGGCCTCCGACGTGCTGGCCTACATCCCCAGTCCGCCCCGCGGCGTCTGGGATATCGGTGGATTCCCACTGCGCGCGTACGCCCTGTGCATCATCATCGGCATCATCGCCGCCATCTGGTGGGGCGAGAAGCGGTGGCAGCAGCGCGGCGGGCAGCAGGGCATGGTGCTGGACGTGGCCATGTTCGCGGTGCCGTTCGGCCTCATCGGCGGCCGGCTCTATCACGTGGCCACCGACTGGCAGAAGTACTTCGGCGAGAACGGCCATCCGATCGACGCCCTCAAGATCTGGGAGGGCGGTCTCGGCATCTGGGGCGCGGTGCTGCTGGGCGGCGTCGGCGCCTGGATCGGCTGCCGCATCTACCGGATTCCGTTGCCCGCCTTCGCCGATGCCGTCGCGCCCGGCGTGCTGCTGGCCCAGGCCATCGGCAGACTAGGGAACTACTTCAACCAGGAGCTCTACGGTCGCGAGACCACGGTGCCCTGGGGTCTCGAGATCTACGAGCGCTTCGACGGCATCGTCCCGGACATGATGAACGGCACCTCGAGCGGCGTGGTCATCAAGGTCGTGCAGCCCACCTTCCTGTACGAAATGGTGTGGAACCTGCTGGGCGTGGCGGTGCTGATCTACGTGGATCGCAAGTTCAAGATCGGGCACGGCCGCCTGTTCGCGCTGTACGTGGCCATCTACTGCTTCGGCCGGTTCTTCGTGGAGCTGCTGCGCGACGACGAGGCCACCCATATCGCGGGCATTCGCATCAACACCTTCACCTCGGTGATCGTATTCGCCGGCGCCGTGGCCTATTTCGTGCTCGCGACCAAGGGCCGCGAGACCGCGGATCAGATGCGCGCCGAGGTCATCAGGCCCTGGCCGTGGCAGTTCGCGAAGCTGCGGGCGTACGGCGCGGGCTCGGCGGCGGCCGTGGTTCCCGGCGCGAGCACCGCGGGCGACAGCCCGGCAGGCGACAGCGCCGAGGACTCCGCCGATGACAAGGACGCGGCGAAGCCGGACACACCGGCCGACCTGGCCGAGTCGACGAGCGATTCCGCGAAGTTGACCAAGAAGAGCGACGAATCCGCTGCCGACGGCAACGATTCGGCGACCGAGCGCGATAATTCCTCCGAATCCGGTAGCTCCACACCGGCGGTCGAGGGAGAGGCGGCGAAATCGGCCGACTCAGGCAAGAATGACTCCTGACCATCGGGTAGTGGAAGCTGCACGGGGGTTCAGCCAGGGGGCGCAGTGCCCGTGATTCAGGAGGATTGTCAGTGACCGACCCATTCGCCAAGCAGCCGGACCAGGGCCCGCAGTACGGCGCGCCCGGCACCGGTCCGCAGTACGGCCAGCAGCCTCAGCCCGAGTACGGCCAGCAGCAGCCGGGCTACGGACAGCAGCCCGCGTACGGCCAGCCGCAGTACGGTCAGCAGCCGGGTTACGGTGCGCCGCAGCCGGGTTACGGCCAGCCCGCCCCCTACGGTCAGCCCTACGGCGCCGATCCGGAGGCGCCCTACGGCCGCGACGTGTACGGCGTGCCGTACTCGGACAAGTCCAAGCTCGTCGCCGGTCTGCTGCAGCTGCTCATCGGCACGCTGGGCATCGGCCGGTTCTACCTGGGCTACACCACCATCGGCGTGCTGCAGCTGATCACCTGCGGTGGCTTCGGCGTCTGGGCGCTCATCGACGGCGTTCTCATCCTCACCGGCAAGGTGCCGGACCCGCAGGGTCGTCCGCTCAAGGATTGACCGCGCGCCGCTCCGGGGCCGGGCACGTGCCCCGGAGCGTCACCACTCGGCCATTAAACTCAGCGCGACGTTTACTGTCCCGGTCGGTCGGTTTCGGGCGTACCCTGTGTCGGTTGTCGGTCGGTTGTAGGTTCGAGGAGAGGTTGTCCACCCGTGCGCCGTAAGCTGTTCGCCGCCGTGCTAGCCATTGCCGCCACCGCCGCGCTCACCGCGTGCGGCAGCGGCGACGACCCGAACGTGCTGAAGATCGGCACCGAGGGCACCTACTCCCCGTTCAGCTATCAGGACGGCGGCACGCTCACCGGCTACGACATCGAGGTGGCCGAGGCGGTGGCCGGCAAGCTCGGCCGCACGGTCGAATTCGTCCAGGCGCCGTGGGATTCGCTGTTCGCGGGCCTCGAGTCCAAGCGTTTCGACCTGGTCGCCAATCAGGTGACGGTCAATCCCGAACGCACCGCGAAGTATTCGCTGTCCGAGCCGTACACCGTCTCCGACGGCGTCGTCGTCACCAAGAACGACAACACCGCGATCAGCGGCCTGGCGAGCCTGCCGGGCAAGACCTGCGCGCAGTCGGTGACCAGCAACTGGAACAAGGTCGCCGAGGGCGCGGGCTGCAAGGTCGAGGGCGTGCCCGGTTTCGTCGAGGCCATCACCCTGCTCAAGCAGGGCCGCGTGGACGCCACCGTCAACGACAATCTCGCCTACAACGAGTACGTCAAGACCAAGAACGACACGAGCGTCAAGATCGCGGGCAAGACCGGGGAGACCACCCGGCAGGCGTTCGCCGCCCGCAAGGACGACCAGGCGCTGACCGACCGGATAAACACCGCGCTCGCCGAACTGCGCGCCGACGGCACCCTGGCGAAGATCTCGGACAAGTACTTCGGCGTGGACGTGAGCAAGTAGGACCCGGGCGAATCGGGCGGATTACGCGACGATGGACGACTCCACCTGGGAGCTCATTCGGGCGAACCTGTGGCCGATGCTCGAGGCCACCGTCACCAAGACGCTGCCGCTGACCGCGATCAGCTTCGTGGTCGGCCTGGTGCTCGCGCTGTTCGTGGCGCTGGCGCGGATGTCGACGATCTGGCCGGTGTCCGCCGCGGCCCGCTGCTACATCTCGATCATTCGCGGCACGCCGCTGCTGGTGCAGCTGTTCATCGTCTTCTACGCGCTGCCGCAATTGAACGTGGTGATCGATCCGTTCCCGGCGGCGGTCATCGCGTTCAGTCTCAACGTGGCCGGCTACGCGGCGGAAGTCATTCGCGCGTCGATACTTTCGGTCGCGGACGGGCAGTGGGAGGCGTCCTACGCGGTGGGCATGTCCTACTCGCAGGCGCTGCGCCTGATCATCCTGCCGCAGGCCTCGCGCATCGCGGTGCCGCCGCTGTCGAACACCCTCATCTCCCTGGTCAAGGACACCTCGCTCGCGTCGACCATCCTGGTCACCGAACTGTTGCGCACGGCGCAGCTGGCCGCCGCGCCCAGTTTCGACTTCTTCGCGCTGTACGGCGTCGCCGCGGTCTATTACTGGGTGATCTGCCTGATCCTGGGCTTCGGGCAATCCGGGCTGGAGACGCGACTGGCCCGTCACGTGGCGCGCTGACCCGCGATTAGCTGATCCGCCACGTGTCACGCGGGAAAACACCCCGTGCCCGTTCAGCGGGACAAAACTCTCAGGACTAGGGTTGTCCCCGTGATGCGACGAACGAAGATTGTGTGCACACTCGGGCCCGCTGTGTCCTCCGAGGACCGGATTCGTGAACTCGTCGAGAGCGGTATGGACGTGGCGCGGCTGAACTTCAGCCATGGCGAACACTCCGACCACGCCGAGAACTACAAGAAGGTACGAGCGGCCAGCGATCTGCTCGGACGCGCGGTCGGCATCCTGGCCGATCTGCAGGGTCCGAAGATCCGGCTGGGCCGGTTCATCGAGGGTAAGACCGTCTGGGCGACGGGTGAGGAAGTCCGCATTACCGTCGACGAGATCGACGGTACCCACGACCGTGTTTCGACCACCTACAAGCAGCTCGCGCTCGATGCCAAGGCCGGGGACCGGCTGCTCGTCGACGACGGCAAGGTCGGCCTGACGGTCGAGCGCGTCGACGGCAACGACGTGGTCTGCCGGGTGACCGAGGGCGGCCCGGTCTCCAACAACAAGGGCGTGTCCCTGCCGGGTATGGACGTCTCGGTTCCGGCGTTGTCCGAGAAGGACATCGAGGATCTCGAGTTCGCGCTGAACCTCGGCGTGGACTTCATCGCGCTGTCCTTCGTGCGCTCGCCGTCGGACGTCGAGCTCGTGCACGAGATCATGGACCGCGTCGGCCGCCGGGTCCCGGTGATCGGCAAGCTCGAAAAGCCCGAGGCCATCGACAATTTGGAGGCCATCGTGCTGGCCTTCGACGCGGTCATGGTGGCGCGCGGCGACCTCGGCGTCGAACTGCCGCTCGAGCAGGTGCCGCTGGTGCAGAAGCGCGCGATCCAGATGGCGCGCGAGAACGCCAAGCCGGTCATCGTGGCCACCCAGATGCTGGAATCGATGATCACCAACTCGCGCCCGACCCGCGCCGAGGCCAGCGACGTGGCCAACGCGGTGCTCGACGGCGCGGACGCGGTCATGCTCTCGGGCGAGACCTCGGTCGGCGACTACCCGATCGAGACCGTGCGCACCATGGCCCGCATCGTGCACGCGGTGGAGAGCGAATCGTCCACCCGGGTGCCGCCGCTGACCCACGTGCCGCGCACCAAGCGCGGCGTCATCTCCTACGCCGCCCGCGACATCGGCGAGCGGCTCAACGCCAAGGCGCTGGTCGCGTTCACCCAGTCCGGTGACACCGTGCGCCGCCTCGCGCGCCTGCACACCCCGCTGCCGCTGCTGGCCTTCACCCCGAACGCGGTGATTCGTTCGCAACTGGCCTTGACGTGGGGTACGGAAACGTTCATCGTTCCTCCGGTGGGTTCGACCGACGAGATGATCCACCAGGTCGACAACGCGCTGTTGTCGATCGGTCGCTACAAGAAGGGCGATCTGGTGGTCATCGTGGCGGGATCGCCGCCGGGCACGGTCGGATCCACCAACATGATTCACGTGCACCGTATCGGCGAGGAGGACCACTAGGTGAGTGCGTCGCTAGGCGAAACCGTGGACGGGGCAGCGGATTCGGTGAATCCCGGCCCCCCGTCCGACGATCTGCGGGGGCTGCTGGAGGTGCTCGATCTCGAGGAGCACGGGCCCGACATCTTCATCGGAAAGCATCCGGAGAAGACGTGGAGCCGGACCTTCGGCGGCCAGCTGGTCGCGCAGGCGATGATCGCCGCGGGCCGCACCGTGGGTCCGGGTCGCCCGGTGCACGCGGTCAACGCGCATTTCGTGCGCGGTGGCGACACCAAGAAGCCGATCGAATACCAGGTCGATCGCCATCGCGACGGGCGCGCGTTCGCCAATCGCACGGTGACGGCCTACCAGGACGGGCAGGAACTGTTCGTCATGCTGGCCGCCTTCCAGGACTGGGGTAAGGGTCTCGAGCACGGCACGCCGCTGCCCGACGTGGCCGATCCCGAGAGCCTGCCCCGGGTGGAGGAGTCCTTCGCCGGCCTGGAGGACAAGCTCGAGATGTTCGTCAACGCACCGCATCCCATCGACATGCGGTACACGAACGATCCGGCGTGGATCCTCAAGGGCACCGGCGAGAAGCTCAACCACAACCGGGTGTGGATGCGGACCGACGGCGCGTTGCCCGACGATCCGATGATTCACGTTGCGGCGCTGGCGTATTCGTCGGACACCACGGTGCTGGACTCGATCATCACCACGCACGGGCTGTCCTGGGGGCTGGATCGCATCCTGGCGGCGACGGTGAACCACTCCATCTGGTTCCATCGCCCGTTCCGGTTCGACGAGTGGGCGCTGTACGCCACCGAGTCGCCGGTCGCGGCGGGCTCGCGCGGGCTGGCGCGCGGGCACTTCTATTCGCGCAACGGCGATCTGCTCGCGACCACGGTGCAGGAAGGCGTGATCCGGCACTTCCCCAAGCGCTGAGCCGACACCGGATTCAGGCCGTACCCGCGAAGGGTGCGGCCTGATTCGCGTTCAGATGAGTTCGCGGTTCTCCGCGAGCTCGAAGTTCTCGCGTTGCAGCGCGTGCGCGATGTAGGGGATCGGCTCCTCGGCGGACAGCTCGAAGACCAGCCGCTGCTCCAGGCGCGCGATGCCGGCCTTGGTGAGCTGACGCGCCTCGCCGACCAGGCTCAGCGCGATCTCGTAGGTGCGGCGGTCACCCGGCTCGGTGTCGGGGTGGTCGAGTCGCCATTGGGTTTCCAGAACCGTATGGGTGGGGTCGTCACACTCCACGGGGAGGGTGAAACGCCACGCGAAGATGTCGCGATCGTCCACGTACTCGTCCACGACGCGGCACACCGTTTCGGTGACGCGGTGGAGGGTCTGCGGTGTCACGAAAACATGGAGTGAAACATCCGAAATTCGCTTCGGCATGTCTGAGTCCTGTTCCTGTGTCGAGGAACCATCGGCGGTGTGGTTCCGCGGGGCAGTGTAATCCTTGAACGGACCAATGGGGCAGACAGGTGGATTGACACGCAGGGCCCAGCGTAATCCTCGTTACCTCGAATGGGAACACATCCGGGGTGAGGAGTATCGGAATGTGCTCTTACCCGGCCGATTCCATGGCGCGATGGGCCGGTTGCCGTGATTGCTCGGGCAATTCGGGCACGGGAGCGGATCTGTCGCGGCCGCCGGGCAGGACCAGCAGGGTCGGGCGGGGTGTGCCGGCGTCACTGGCGGCGGTGCGGGGGTGGATGGTGGCCTCGGGGTGCTCGTGCGCGTGCAGGGCCAGCAGCAGGGGAACCAGGGCGTCGGCTATGCGGTCGCCGACCTCGCAGAACGCCTTGGGCGACAGTCCGACGGGGTCGGCGATGTTCTCCCGGCCCGGGTAGGCAAGGTCGTCGCGCGCGGCGTGCAGGCCCGCGAGCGTGCGCGCGCCGCTGATCTTGGCGATGCGGTAGGCCTCGAGCAGGGTGAAGGTGCGCGGGAAGGCCGCGGGGGCCGTCTCGCGGACCTGGTCGCGGATCTTGTCGGTCATGGTGAGGATCAGATCGGCGCGCTGGGCCATCTCGGGTTTGAACCGGCGCGCGCGAAAGCCGCTCGGGTCACCGCCGAGACCGGTAATGGTCTGGGCGGCAAGGGGTTCCACCGGGAAGCCGACCAGCGCCCGGACGCCGGCACTCTCGGCGGTCAGTCGTAGGCCGTGTTCGGCGGCCACCGCGAGGGTGAGGCGCTCGGCGATGACGGACCGGCAAACGTTTCCGCTGCATACGAAGAGCACATGCATGCGCACAACCTAGGCGCGGTTTCGCGCGCCGAGAATGGCTGCGTGACCGAATCACACCTTTCGTCCGGGAAGTTCATCCGTCGGCCGAATGTCGGTCGCTTCGCGTTCGCTCGAAGGTATCCATGGGGCCGGGGATGTGCGTGTCAACGTCCCTGAAATGTGAGCATGGTGGTTTTCGCCCAGCAAATCAAGTGCGCGATGATTCAGTTCCGATCGGATTCGGTTGCGTCGGAACCGTAATAGGATTTTTCGGTCACGACCGAGGCTACTTTCGGCGCGGCCCCGCGCACCCGGTCCCGGGTGGAGAACAACCGGCCGCGCGCCGGGACCACGGGCGCGAATCGGCCGAGTCCGCTGGGTGCGGCCATGTCGTCGTAGACCGAGTCGATCCCGCCGCGGGCGAAGTACGCCTCGTGCCAGAAGCCGGTGCCGCCGGAGTCCTTGAGGAACTCCTGCCACCAGATGCGATGCGGGTCCGAGCGGGTCCAGCGTTCCAGGCTCTCCAGATCGCGCCAGTACTGGCGCGCGCCCCAGTGCGGCGGGAAGAACGACCACACGATGTCCTCGTGGCTCAGCAGGCCGTCGGGGCGTTCGCGATGGGAGCTGTAGAGCTTGGGGCCGACGCCGAGCAGGCGCAGCATGCCGCGGGGGCGGTGCACCCGCATACCGAGCAGGATCATCACCAGATCCGGATATTCGGACAGATCCGCCGTCAATCGATTGACCCGCATGCGCGACCTCCCTCGCCGAGGCCGTACGCCAGCCCTGTCGGAGATATACGGATTATCCCGCCTATCCGGTTCGAATGCCATGGCCGGACATTTGCCGCCTTGTTCGCGGCCCCCGGGCGGCTCCGAAACGCGACCGCCGGGTACGCGGCGCGGCACAACGCCGTAATCGAGGCCCGCTCGGGGCGAATACCGGTGTGGGGGTGGGGGATCTCTGGCAGGGTGCGGGGTGTGGACAGGCGAGTTGAGTACGGGTTGCGGGAGTTTGCTGAGGCCTATGTGCTGGCCCGGGCCGACTGGTCGGATTCGATCGGCGGATATCAGCAGGACAGCACCGCCTACAACAAGGCGTTGCGGGCACATCGGGAGCGGCTGCTGGAGACGCTGGAGGAGCTGTACGAGCTGAAGCTCGAGATGAAGGAAATGGTCGAGATCCCGCGCGGGACGGTGCTGTTCATGCACTTTCGCGCGACGGTGAACTCGGCGCTGGCGTTGCGCACGCCCGGCAATCTGGAGGCCGGTCTGCTGCTGCGCTCACTGGAGGCGGCGGGCGAGCCCGGCCTGCGGATCAAGGCCACGTCCAAGCGCCTCGATCAGCTGCTCGACTCCTCCCGGGAGGCGCACCTGGACATGCTGGAGGATCTGCTCCGGATCCTGCTCGGCAATCGCGCGCACCTGACGTTCACCGCCGACGAGGTGGCGGCGGCCGGTGGCGGCGGGGCCGCGCCCGATCCGACGGACTATCCGCACGACTGACAGCGGGTGGCGGGCCGGGTTCGGGCCGGGAAGGCGATGGCTTCCCGGTGTGAACCCGGTCGCCGCTCGCCGCGCGGCCCGGTCGGCGTCGCCCGATCGGCGTCGCCGCGTCATACGCCCAGCGGCGCGACCAGCCTGCCCCGTTCGAGCCGGAAGTGCATCTCCGCTCCCCGCTCGTCCGGCGTCCACCCGGCCCCCAAAGCCCCCTCGACGGCGGCGGCGACCATCCCGGGCCCGACGGTCTCGACCGCTCCCGCCCGCACCACGATGCGCTGCGCCGCCCCCTCCGCGGCCTCGACCACGAACCGCAGGTTCGGCAGGTTGGTAGCCGAGACCCGCCACCGATACCGCTGCTCGCCGACCGTGATGATCCGAGCTCCCTTACGCGACAATGTCATACCCGCATACAACACCCCGGATGCCCGCCCCCGCATCCGATTTTCCGCCGCCCGGTCCGCCGTCTCGGGGCGGTCGAGGACCTTCCCGCTGACCGAGTCGGACGGCCCGGCTGATACCCCCGCCGGCTCGGCGGTGGGGATCAGCCGATATAGGGGTCGGGGAGGCGGCTGTAGCCGTGCTTGATGCGGAGGCGGGTCGAGGGGTGGATGGTGAGGTCGTCGAGTTCGGGGCGCGACACCCAGCTCGCGCGAAGGGATCCGGGGCCGGCGTGCAACTCGCCGCCGAGCGGTTCGGCGCGGAAGCAGATCGAGAACTGCTGGCGCACTTCGCCGTCGGGAAAGGCGGTGACGTGGCCGGGGCTGGTGTAGATCCCGACCAGCCCGGTCACGTGTATGTCGATGCCGGTCTCGTGGCGGGTCTCGCGCACGGCGGTGGCGGCGATGTATTCGCCGCACTCCTGTCCGCCGCCGGGTAGCACCCACGGTTCGCTGTCACCGCGTTGGATCAGCAACACCCGCTCCCGGCCGTCGACGACGAAAGCCGTTGTCGCCGCGATGATCCTGTTCGCCGCCGGGGCGTCGGGGTCGTTGTAGTACTCGATTCTCGCCATGGCCCACCTCCTCCGGACACGGGCGCGGCCGGGCCGCGTCGCTGATGTCCTCGGTATTCGCGTATCCATCTCGAACGAGCTCGTTTCGGAACGCTGCCGCGGGCGCGTCACGGACCCGCGGAGCCATTCGTCCGTACACGTGCATATCACTCGTGCCCGGGCTCATGGTCTATTCGGCCCAATGAGGCGGTGGGACTGTCTTATTCGTGGGGCGCCCCGGCGCGGGGGCTGTTCAGGAGGAGGGCGGCCGAGCCCTTGCGGAGGTAGTCCGAACCCTCGCGGAACTCGATCCGCTGGGGCTGGCCGGTGTTCATCGCCACCACGGCGGCGAGGGAATCCGCGAAGCGGGTGCGGCTTTCGCGGTCGCCGGACAGCAGCAGCACCCGGCGCTGGACGTCGACCTCGGCCAGCAGGCCGGGGTTCTCGTCGGAGCGGACCTCGATCGCGGTGAGCTCCTCGGTCTCGAAGCGCCCCGCGCCCCGGGCGACGACCGCCGCCAACCCGTCGAGCTCTTCGGCGGACCCGCTGATTTCGACGACTCCGTCGCTGGACTGCTCGACCCTCATACCTCTCCCTACCACACCGGCGGGGCAGGTTCCTCCGCGTCGGCCCGTGACTCGGGCACACATGGTACGGGACGGGCGGCATCCGGTGGGCGAACGGAATAGCGGGACAAGAGTTTTGATAGATCATCGAGGAGTGATCTCTAGAACGGGGGCAACCGGTGCGCGACGCCGGTTGAATCGTGTCCACTCTCTTACTCTGCCCGCCACGCGCCGAACGCGGGTCAAGCGGGCGAGCCGCTCCTTCTTCGGCTGGGGCGGCTGGTCGAAACTCGCGTCGATGGTGACGGCCGTCGCGGCCCTGGCCGCGCTGTGGTTCACCAACCAGTCGCTGCGCGCGACCAGCGATCAAGCGGGGCTGGCCCGGCAGACGGCCATCACCGACAGGTTCGCGAAGGCCATCGAACAGCTCGGCAGCGAGAAGCTGGATGTACGGCTGGGCGGTGTCTACCTGCTCGAGCGGCTGGCGACCGACTCGCCGAACGATCGGCCGCAGATCTTCGAGGTGCTGAGCGCTTTCGTCCGCACCCACGCGCCGAACACCCCCGCCTGCAACGCACAACCCGAAGCAATGGTTTCCACGGACGTACAGGCTGTCCTGACCGTCATCGGCCGCCGCGACCGGACGCGGACCGAGCCGATCGATCTGTCGAACACCTGCCTGGTTCGAGCGACCCTCGAGCAGGCGAATCTCCAAGGCGCCCGGCTCGACAAAGCGAATCTGACGGCGGCCGTCATGGACAACGCGAACCTAGCCGGTGCGGCGATGACGGAGGCGCAGTTGGCATTCGCGCTCATGACGGACTCCGATCTGAGTGACGCGCTGCTGAACCGTGCGAATCTGCAGGATGCGAATCTGTCCGGCACGAACTTGGACGGCGCGAGGCTTGCGAGGGCGGACCTCCGGCGAGCGGTGCTACTCGATGCGAGTCTGGACCGCGTCACCTTCCTACAGGCCGATGTGCGCGGAACGTGGTTCGACCTGCCGTCGGACCTCCCCACCGGGTTTCATGCACTCGAATCCACCGATGACCCGGCAGCCGAACTTCGCACCTCGCAGCTGGCGACCTACAGGGGTGGCTCCTACAGTGAAATGCGGTTCGATGCCAAGACCCGATGGCCGGCCGACTTCGCGCACTGACGGGACCGCAATCGGATCCGATTGCTACAGGCGAGCTTTCACGGCTGTCCGTCGCGGCCGAAACAGAAAGAGGGCTCGTCCGGCAACCGCCGGACAAGCCCTCTCTTTCAGTGCCGAGTGTGGGAATCGAACCCACACGCCCTTTCGGGCAACGGTTTTTGAGACCGTCGCGTCTGCCTATTCCGCCAACTCGGCGCACCAGGTCGAAACTATAGCGGGTGGGGGTGGCGGGAACCTAACCGGAGTCCGTGGCGGATGACATCGTTGTGATACTGGTCGGTTTGCGCTGGGTAGATGGGTTGTAGCGGCGGGTGGACGGTACTCTTTGGTGACTCGGGTACGTGCCGATCCGTCGAGGGTGGCTTCGGACCGATGTACGTCGGGTGTTGGTATCGGAGCGACAGGGGTTTCATCTATGGGAACGACAGCAGGGGGCGGTTCGAAGAAGGATGCCGCGGCATCGGCCCCCAAGCGCGTGGTGGTCGCCGAGGACGAGGCCCTCATCCGGATGGATCTGGTGGAGATGCTCTCCGAGGAGGGCTACCTGGTGGTGGGTGAGGCGGGCGACGGCCAGCAGGCCGTGGACCTCGCCGAGGAGAAGCGCCCGGATCTGGTGATCATGGACGTGAAGATGCCGCGCCGCGACGGTATAGACGCCGCGGCCGAGATCGCCTCGAAACGCCTTGCGCCGGTGGTCATTCTGACCGCCTTCAGTCAGCGCGACCTGGTGGAGCGCGCCCGCGACGCCGGCGCGATGGCCTATCTGGTCAAGCCGTTCACCAAGTCCGATCTGGTCCCCGCCATCGAGTTGGCGGCCAGTCGTTTCCACGAGATCACGGCACTCGAGGGCGAGGTTGCCAACCTCGCGGACCGCCTGGAGACCCGCAAGCTCGTCGAGCGCGCCAAGGGTGTGCTCATGCAGACCCAGGGCCTGTCGGAACCGCAGGCCTTCAAGTGGATTCAGCGCACCGCCATGGACCGCCGCACCACGATGAAAGCGGTCGCCGAGGTCGTGCTGGAGAATCTCGCGCCCAAGTAGGCGACCGATTGCCCGATGATTGCCCCTCTGTTGCCTCGAATACGCCGTTGCGATTTACCTGCCGGTAACACGAGGGGCGCAATCGTTTGTTGCGATGTCACATGGATGATGCGAATGTGATGCGCCGCTAACGTGGCGGGGATATGTTCTGTCCGGGCCGATCGATGGGGCGGCCCGCCTCGGTAAGCCGGGGGAGCACAGAACATAGAGGTGAATCGTGCTTGGTACGAAGACGCGAGGTTCGGCGAGCAGTAGGCGGCGGTGGCGTACGGTCCGTGCCGCGGTAGCCGTCGGCGCCGCGCTGACGCTCGCGGTGACCGGCTGCAGCAGCTCATCCACCGACGACACCGGTAAGAAGAACCGCACCAAACTGGTCGACTACGTACGTTCGTACGACGGCGCGGGTCTGGCGCGCAACTACAAGTGGGGCTCGAACGGCGAGCTCGAGAAGGCACTGATCTGGATGTACCAGGTCAACGGCTCGGGCCAGCTCACCATCGACCCGGTCGTGCAGATCGACAGCGACGGCAAGCAGGTCGCGGCGACCGATCAGGCCGCCGCCGCCAAGGCGGCCGGTGACGGCCAGGCCACCTGCGCCGAGCAGTCCATCGCCATGGCAGGCCCGCTGACCGGCCCGAACGCGAACCTCGGCCTCAATATCGTGCGCGGCGTGCGCCTCGCGCTGGACGAGTTCAACAAGGCCAACCCGAACTGCAAGGTCAACCTCAAGGAATTCGACACCGAGGGCAACCCGCAGAAGGCCACCCAGGTCATCCCGACCATCGTCAACGACAAGTCGGTCGTCGCCCTGATCGGCCCGACCTTCTCGGGTGAGACCAAGGCGACCGGCCAGATTCTGAGCGAGGCGGGCCTGCTCGCGCTCACCCCGTCGGCCACCAACCCGGATCTGACCAAGAACGGCTGGAAGACCTTCTTCCGCGGTCTCGGTAACGACGCCGTGCAGGGCCCCGCCGTCGCCAAGTACCTGGCGGGCAACGGCAAGTACAAGAAGATCTGTGTCGTCAAGGACAACACCGAGTACGGCACGGGCCTGGCCCAGAACCTCACCGACACCCTCGGCGCCATCGCCGATCCGAGCTGTGCTGCCGAGATCAAGGAAGGCGACAAGGACTTCTCGGCGGTGGTCTCCAAGCTCAACGCCGCCAAGCCGGACGGCATCTACTACGCCGGCTACTACGCCGAGGCCGCCCCGCTGGTGCAGCAGCTGCGCTCGGGCGGCGTGACCGCCGAGTTCATCTCCGCGGACGGCACCAAGGACGTCGAGTTCACCAAGCAGGCGGGTGACGCCTCCAAGGGCTCGCTGCTGTCCTGCCCCTGTGGCCCGGCGCCCGATTCCTTCGCTGCGGCGTACAAGGCGTCGAGCGGTTTCGAGGCCGGCACCTATTCGACCGAGGGCTACGACTTGACCACCATCGTGTTGAAGGGGATCGCGGCGGCAGGCAAGTAGTTCACCTATCCGAAAGCAGTGTGTGCCGGGGACCCGGCGGCGAACCCGCCGATCCCCGGCACACGCGCTTTCCTTGACGGCGAGAGTAGCGAATGAGTTTTTCCGTTGCGACGACCCAGATCGCTGCTGGGTCGATCGAATTCAACGTTTCGGGGGTGGTCGACCAATTCTGGCGACTCACCGTCGACGGATTGGCCTATGGGTCGATTTACGCCTTGGTCGCGGTGGGGTACACGCTGGTCTACGGCGTACTGCGATTGATCAATTTCGCCCATTCGGAAATCTTCATGGTGGGCCTGTTCGCCCAGTATGTGGGCCTGATGCTGCTCGGATTCGATCCCAGCGGAAACGCCTATTCCAAAGGCATCCTGATAACGATCCTCTGCCTGCTCGCCGCGATGCTCTTCGGCATGCTGGTCGCGGGCGGCACCGCGGTGGGGCTGGAGCGAATCGCCTACCGCCCCTTGCGAAAACGGGGCGCGAAACCCCTGATCTTCCTCATCACGGCGATCGGCATGTCGTTCGTGCTGCAGGAGTTCGTGCACTACGTCCTGCCCAAGATCTGGCCCGGGCTGGGCGGCACCAACGCCCAGCAGCCGATCATGCTGGTGCGGCCGACGGACCAGTTCACCATCTTCGGCGCCCCGGTCACCAACATCACCCTGGTCATCATTCTGGCGGCCGTGGGTTTGGCGATCGGCACCGAATTGCTGATCAACCGAACCAAATTCGGCCGCGGTATTCGCGCTGTGGCGCAGGATCCGGATACCGCCACCCTGATGGGCGTCTCGCGGGAGCGGATCATCATGCTCACCTTCCTGGTGGGTGGCCTGCTCGCCGGCGCGGCGGCCCTGCTCTACTCCTTGAAGATCCCCAACGGCATCATCTATTCCGGCGGATTCATCCTGGGCATCAAGGCATTCAGCGCCGCGGTGCTCGGGGGTATCGGCAATCTGCGCGGCGCCCTGCTGGGTGGTCTGCTGCTCGGCCTGGTGGAGAACTACGGCCAGATCCTGTTCGGAACGCAGTGGCGTGACGTGGTGGCCTTCGTGGTCCTGGTGGTCGTGCTGATGTTCCGCCCGACCGGCATTCTGGGAGAAAGCCTGGGGAGGGCTCGCGCATGACGACTCCGACGAAGGCGCCCGAACGGATGCCGCGCCCGATGCACGGCGTCGGCGACAAGCTCCGCGCGTGGTGGTCCGGCCTGTCCCGGCCCGCGCAGTGGGGCGTAGCTGTTCCCGCGCTGATCCTGCTGGCGCTGCTGCCGGTGTTCCCGCCGCCGCTGATCGACACTCCCGGAACGAGTTTCGGTGGAGTGATGGCGCAGTTCGCCATGGTCGCGCTGATCGCCATCGGTTTGAACGTGGTGGTCGGTCAGGCCGGTCTGCTCGACCTGGGCTATGTCGGCTTCTACGCCGTCGGCGCGTACACCGTCGCCCTGCTCACCAGTCCGCAGAGCCCGTGGAACCAGATCGGCGACGGCTGGCTCGAAACCGATTGGGCGTGGCTGGCGTGCGTGCCCATCGCCATCGCCGTGGCTGCGCTCTCGGGCCTGATCCTGGGATCGCCGACGCTGCGCCTGCGCGGTGACTACCTGGCCATCGTGACGCTCGGATTCGGTGAGATCGTGCGGCTCATCGCGGACAATCTCAGCGAGGTCACCGGCGGCAGCATGGGCCTGCCGGGTATCGCCTACCCGCGCGTCGGCGTCTCCGACGACCATCCCTCCGGCTACTTCTCCTCCGGCAACCTGGGCGACGATTCGTCGCCGAACCTGTTGGACCGAGCCAACTCCGGCACCTGGTGGTTCTGGCTGGGCATGATCCTGGTGGTGCTGGTGCTGCTGATGGTCGGCAATCTGGAGCGCAGCCGGGTCGGCCGCGCCTGGGTCGCCATTCGCGAGGACGAGGACGCCGCCGAGATCATGGGTGTGCCGACCTTCAAGTTCAAGCTGTGGGCATTCATGATCGGCGCGGCGATCGGCGGTCTGTCCGGCGCGCTGTACGCGGGTCAGGTGCAGTTCGTGAATCCGCCCGGGTTCAACATCATCAACTCGATGCTGTTCCTGTGCGCCGTGGTGATCGGCGGTCAGGGCAATAAGCTGGGCGTGATCGTCGGCGCGTTCCTGATCGTCTACCTGCCGAACCGATTCATGTCGGTCGAGGTCGGCGATCAAGCGCTCGGCGACTACAAGTATCTGTTCTTCGGTATCGCACTGGTGGTTGTGATGATCTTCCGGCCGCAGGGCCTGTTCCCGGCTCGGCAGAAATTGCTCGCCTACGGGCGGCAGGTGTACCGGGCCGTCCGGCCCGAGCCCGGCACGGCCGCGGGAGGTCAGCGATGACGGGCCCGGGCGGTGCGCTGTTCGATAACGAGGACATCGCCGCCGGATACGCCGCACCGCCGGAAGCGCCCAGCGCGGGCACCCTCGACGTGACCGAGGTGCTGCCGATCCTGGCCGACGAGACCGAGGTCGCCAAGGTCGTCGCCCCGCACCGCGACATCGACACCGCCGTCGGCGCACCGCTTTTGCGCACCGACGGGCTCACCGTCAAGTTCGGCGGCCTGACCGCGCTGGACAACGTGAGCTTCGAGATCCGGCGCGGGGAGATCCTCGGGCTGATCGGTCCCAACGGCGCGGGCAAGACCACCTGCTTCAACGCCATCACCGGTGTGTACCGGCCCTCCTCGGGCACGGTGCATTTCGACGGCAAGCCGCTGACCAAGACCAAGCGAAACGAGATCACCCGGCTCGGCATCGCGCGCACGTTCCAGAACGTGCGGCTCTTCGCGGAGATGACCGCGCTCGAGAACGTGGTCGTCGGCACCGACGCCAGGCACCGAACCTCGGTGCCCGGCGCCATCTTTCGCACGAAGCGGCATCGAGCCGAGGAGCACGACGCCATCGAGCGGGGCATGGCGCTCCTGGAATTCGTCGGCATCGCGCCCCGCGCGGTGGAGAAGGCCCGCAATCTCTCTTACGGTGATCAGCGCCGGCTGGAGATCGCGCGCGCCTTGGCCACCGAACCGAAACTGCTGTGCCTGGACGAACCCGCTGCCGGCTTCAACCCGAGCGAGAAATCCGCGCTCATGGATCTGATTCGCAAGATCCGTGACGACGGTTTCACGGTGTTGCTGATCGAGCACGATATGCGCCTGGTCATGGGTGTGACCGATCGCGTCGTCGTGCTCGAGTTCGGCCGCAAGATCGCCGACGGCCTGCCCGCCGAGATTCGCGAAGACCCCAAGGTGATCGCCGCGTACCTCGGCGTGCCCGACGAGGAACTGGGTGAGATGTGACTTCCTTGGACAAGAGCGACAAGAGCACGGCCCTCCTCGAGGTCGAGGACATGGTCGTCAACTACGGCAGAATCCAAGCGCTGCACGGTATTTCGCTGAGCGTCGGGCAGGGCGAGCTGGTCACGCTGCTGGGAGCCAACGGCGCCGGCAAGACCACCACCATGCGGGCGCTGTCGGGGCTGCTCCCGCTCACCGGCGGCCGCGTCCTCTTCGAGGGCCGTGACATCACCCGGATGAAGGCACACGAACGGGTCGGCATCGGTCTCATCCAGGCGCCCGAGGGCCGGGGCGTGTTCCCCGGCATGACGGTGCAGGAAAACCTCGACATGGGTTGCTACAGCCGCCCTTTCAAGGACAAGGCCGACTACAACAGCACCCTGGACTGGATCTTCGAACTCTTCCCCCGGGTGAAGGAACGCCAGAAACAGGTCGGCGGCACCCTCTCCGGCGGCGAACAGCAGATGGTCGCCATCGGCCGCGCCCTCATGGCCCGCCCGAAGCTGCTGCTGCTGGACGAACCGTCGATGGGCTTGGCCCCCATGGTGATTCAGCAGATCTTCCGGATCATCGCCGACATCAACGCCCAGGGCACCACGGTCCTGCTGGTCGAGCAGAACGCCCAGCAAGCCCTGACCCGCAGCGACCGCGCCTACATCCTGGAGACCGGCGAGGTCACCAAGACCGGCCCCGGCCGTGAGCTCCTGCACGATCCGGCCGTCAAGTCCGCCTACCTCGGCGTCGGCTGAGGGCGCGGGTCCGCGAACGACTCGGGCCGGTCCTCCATCGATGGAGGACCGGCCCGAGTGGTCTTGCAGGGGCGACAGGACTTGAACCTGCAACCTGCGGTTTTGGAGACCGCTGCTCTGCCAATTGAGCTACGCCCCTTGGTGCGCTGTGCGCGGAGTGAGATTATCAGCAAGGGCCGCGCGCGCGAAATCGGATTTCGGCGCGCCCGCGAAACCCGATTTCGCGAGCGGTCCGCGAACGGATGACCCGGCCGGGCGAAGGTTCCGTGCCCGCTTCCCACATGTGTCGGTGCACGTCCCTAGACTCTGTGCCGTGACTCCTGCCTCTACCGATCAGCGTCCGAGTGCCGTGTCCGCTCCCGCCTCCGGTGCACAGCCCACGCTGTTGCTGCTGGACGGGCATTCGCTGGCCTATCGCGCGTTCTACGCGCTGCCCGCGGAGAACTTCAAGACCGCGGGCGGGCAGACCACCAACGCGGTCTACGGGTTCACCGCGATGCTGATCAACCTGCTGCGGGACGAGAAGCCCACCCACGTGGCCGCGGCGTTCGACGTGAGCCGCAAGACCTTCCGCACCGAGGCGTACCCGGAGTACAAGGCCAACCGCGCCACGACGCCGGACGAGTTCCGCGGCCAGGTCGAGGTCACCCAGGAGGTCCTGGGCGCGCTCGGTATCCCGGTCATGGCCATCGACGGGTACGAGGCCGACGACGTGATCGCCACCCTCACCACGCAGGCCGTGCCGCAGGGTTTCCGCGTGCTGATCGTCACCGGCGACCGCGATTCGCTGCAGCTGGTCAACGACGACGTCACCGTGCTCTACCCCAAGAAGGGCGTCTCCGAGCTCACCCGCTTCACCCCGGCCGCGGTGGAGGACAAGTACGGCCTCACCCCCGCGCAGTACCCGGACTTCGCGGCCCTGCGCGGCGACCCGAGCGACAACCTGCCGGGCATCCCGGGCGTGGGGGAGAAGACCGCCACCAAGTGGATTCGCGAATTCGGCGATCTGGTCAACCTGGTGGACAAGGTCGACACGGTCAAGGGCAAGGTCGGAGATGCCTTGCGCGCCAACCTGTCCAGCGTGCTGCTCAACCGCCAGCTCACCGAGATGGTGAAGGAGGTGCCGCTGCCGTACACCCCCGATCAGCTGGCCGTGCAGCCCTGGGATCGGGACAAGATCCACCGCCTGTTCGACGAGCTCGAGTTCCGCGTCCTGCGCGATCGCCTCTTCGACACGCTGTCCCCGGTCGAGCCCGAGGCCGAATCCGGTTTCGAGATCAGCGGCGCCGCCCTGCTGCCGGGCGAGGCGACCGCCTGGCTGGCCCAGCACGCGCCTTCCGGTGTGCGGCACGGGGTTACGGTCATCGGCACCGGCGCGCCCATCCACGGCGACGTCCAGGCCATCGCCTTGGCCGCCGCCGACGGCGAGGGCGCGTACCTCGACGTGCACGGTCTCACCCCCGAGGACGAGCAGGCCCTGGGCGCCTGGCTCGCCGACCCGAAGACCCCGAAGGCGTTGCACGAGGCCAAATCCGCCATGCACGCCCTGCGCGGGCGCGGCTGGACCCTGGGCGGTCTGGCCAGCGACACCGCCCTGGCGGCGTACCTGATCCTGCCGGGCCAGCGCAGCTTCAACCTCGACGATCTGTCCCTGCGCTACCTCAAGCGCGAACT
This sequence comes from Nocardia sp. NPDC003693, assembly GCF_053981095.1. NCBI lineage: Bacteria > Bacillati > Actinomycetota > Actinomycetes > Mycobacteriales > Nocardiaceae > Nocardia > Nocardia sp. NPDC003693. The sequence goes on along the minus strand of NZ_JBSFNO010000012.1, from coordinate 133,984 downwards.
GCGCGTGGACGACGCGGGCGAGACCCAGCTGTCCCTGCTCGACGACGAGGACCACGTCGACACCGAGGTCGCCAAGGCCGCGATGCTGCGCGCCCGTGCGGTTTTCGACCTCGCCGACGCCTTCGACACCGAACTCGAGCGCATCGAGTCCACCGCCCTGCTGCGCGACATCGAACTGCCGCTGCTGAGCGTGCTCGCCGAACTCGAGGCCGCGGGCATCGCCGTCGATTCCGGTCAGCTCGAGCAGTTGCAGCGCCAGTTCGCCGACCGCGTGGGCGAGGCCGCCAACGCCGCGTACGGCGTCATCGGCAAGCAGATCAACCTGGGCTCGCCCAAACAGCTCCAGGTGGTGCTGTTCGACGAGCTCGACATGCCCAAGACCAAGCGCACCAAGACCGGCTACACCACCGATGCCGATGCGCTGGAAGGGCTTTACGAGAAGACCCAGCACCCGTTCCTGCAGCATCTGCTCGAACACCGCGACGCGACGCGCCTGAAGGTGACGGTCGACGGCCTGCTCAAGGCGGTCGCCGACGACGGCCGCATCCACACCACCTTCAACCAGACCGTCGCCGCCACCGGCCGGCTCTCCTCGACCGAGCCGAACCTGCAGAACATCCCGATTCGCACCGACACCGGCCGCCGCATCCGCGACACCTTCGTGGTCGGCTCGGGTTTCGAATCGCTCATGACCGCGGACTACAGCCAGATCGAGATGCGCATCATGGCGCATCTGTCCAAGGACGAGGGCCTGATCGAGGCCTTCAACTCGGGCGAGGATCTGCACAATTTCGTGGCCTCCAAGGCGTTCGACATTCCGATCACCGAGGTCGATCCCGAACTGCGCCGCCGCATCAAGGCCATGTCGTACGGCCTGGCCTACGGACTGTCCGCCTACGGCCTGTCCCAGCAGCTCAAGATCAGCGCCGAAGAGGCGAAAGTTCAGATGGACGTGTACTTCTCGCGTTTCGGCGCGATTCGCGACTACCTGAACGACGCCGTGGACGAGGCCCGCAAGACCGGCTACACCGAAACCCTCTTCGGCCGCCGCCGCTACCTGCCCGATCTCGACTCCAGCAATCGCCAGCGCCGCGAGGCCGCCGAGCGCATGGCCCTGAACGCGCCCATCCAGGGCACCGCGGCCGACATCATCAAGGTCGCCATGATCTCCACCCAGCAGGCGATCAAGGACGCCGGACTACGGTCGCGGATGCTGCTGCAGATCCACGACGAGCTCCTGTTCGAGGTCGCCGCCGGTGAGCGCGACGAGCTCGAAGCCCTTGCCCGCGAACACATGTCGAACGCCATCGAGCTGTCGGTGCCGCTCGAGGTCTCGGTGGGCGTCGGCCGCAGCTGGGACGCCGCCGCGCACTGACGCGACGAATTCGCACGGCCGCGCGAGTTGTCACCCGCGGCCGTGCGTACTCACTGCCGCGCCAACTGTGCGGCCAGCACCGTCACCACCTCCGCGGTCTCGCGGCAGGTCCGCGCGGCGATCGGCTCGCCGAGCCGCTCGCAGCTCTCCGCGGTCGCCGTGCAGATCCGCGCGGTGACCTCACACAACCCCGTAGCCCACGGCGATCGCCGATCCAGCAGGTCCGCGGTGAGCCGGCAGAGACTTTCGGATCGGTCATCGGGGCGGTACTCCTGGGCTCGGCGGCGGAACATGCCGCGGGGGGCGTTCACGGAGGGTTCGAAAGATCGTCCGGCAGGGTTCGCCCATTGTCGCAGCCGCGGTTGCCGGCGGCCGGAAAGCTGGTTGCCGAGCATCGGGAAGGCGAGCGATATGGCGCGCACCACAGGGTCGGTGACCTGCGACGAAGTTACCCGCGGGTCGATGACGAATATGGTTGCCATTGCGCAAATCTGCCCCTATGCTCGGTGCCGTGCCGAATCCCGTCCACAGCCGCAGCGCGGCGCGCAACGTCGCCGACCGCGACGCCGCCGCGCTTGTTCCGCTTACCGCGATGGTGGCTGTGACGCGCGTACTCGTAGTTCTCCGCCGTAGCGGGGTCTGATTCGGACCGGTCCCTCGCTGCGGGCCGATTGAACTTTTCTGTGCTGGTCCCCTCTGCCAATTTCTGGGAAGAAGTCGGGAAGACCTAGTCCAATGACAATTACTTTTGACACCCCCACGTTCCATGCCGCTGCCCCCGCGAGCCTGCGGGCCGAGAGCACCGGCCTGACCCTCGACGAGCTCAACGACCGCTACTGCCGCGACGCGGGCGCGATCAAGCTCGGCGAATGGACCTACCGCCGGGCCGCGGACTTCTCCGCGACCCTCGAATTCGAAGGCCGGTTGCGCACGGTGCACTCCACCGGCAGCCCGGTCGCCGCCCTGACCTCTGCCCTGTACGACGAGGGCTATCCGGTCGAGATCCTGCAGTTCCACCAGCGCCGCACCGGCCGGGGCACCGCCACCTTCGTGCAGTGCGAGTTCAACGGCCGTCGCGGCTGGGGCGCCGCCCTCGCCGACGAGAGCGCCGAATCGACCGTCCGCGCCATGATCGCGGGCATCAACTCGCTCGGCTGACGGCCCCGCCCGCCACCGCGGGCGGCCCGCCGGACACACGTAAAAGACTGCGCCGCAACCGATTCCGGTTGCGGCGCAGTCTTTTCGAGTTGACGCGGTGCGAGCGCGCGGCGCGCTCGCCCGGGACCTACTTGGCGGCCTGCTGCTGCTCGGCGAGCTGCTTGCGGACCTCGTCCATGTCCAGCGCCTGCACCTGGCCGATGAGGTCCTCGAGGGCCTCGGCGGGCAGCGCGCCCGGCTGCGCGAACACCAGCACGCCCTCGCGGAAGGCCATGATCGTCGGGATCGAGCGAATGTTCGCCGCCGCCGCGAGACCCTGCTCGGCCTCGGTGTCGACCTTGCCGAAAACCACGTCGGGATGCTTCTCGGACGACTTCTCGTAGGTGGGGGCGAAGGCGCGGCACGGGCCACACCAGGAGGCCCAGAAGTCCACGAGCACGATGTCGCTACCGGTGACGGTCTCGTCGAAGTTCTGTTCGGTCAGGGTCTGGGTGGCCATGGCGTCCTCTCGTGTCGATTTCCCGGTCCAACACCGGGCCATGCGGTTCTCTTCCCTGTACCCATTACGGTAGCCGCCAACCGCGTGCCGCCTCCGGGCCGCCGCCCGGTTTGCGCGAGGATGACTGCCATGAGCGACAGCGAGACTCGGCTCCGGCTGGGGTTGATCGAAGGTGACGGCATCGGCCCGGAGGTGGTGCGCGCCACCCGGGACGTGGTGGACGAGGCGATGGCGGTGGTCGGGGTGCCGCCCGTCGAGTGGGTGCATCTGCTCATCGGTCACGCCGCCATCGAGGAGTACGGCGACCCGGTGCCCGAGCCGACGCTCACCGCGCTCGCCGGCCTCACCGGCTGGATCATGGGCCCGCACGACAACGCTTCCTACGCAGCCGATTACCGCACGGGACTGCCGCCCGCGGGCGCGGTCCGCAAGCGTTTCGGCCTGTACGGCAACCTGCGGCCCTCGCGCACCGTCGAGGGCGTGCGGTCGACGGTGGCGCAGATGGATCTGCTGATCGTGCGCGAGAACAGCGAGGGGCTCTACGCCGACCGCAACATGTTCGCCGGGTCCGGCGAGTTCAAGCCGACCCCGGACGTGGCGATGGCGGTGGGCCTGTTCACCCGCGCGGCGATCGAGCGGATCGCGCGCGCCGCGTTCGAGAACGCGGCCGCCCGCGGCAAGCGCGTCACCATCGTGCACAAGGCCAACGTGCTGCCCATGTCCATGGGACTGTTCCGGGACGTGTGCTACGAGATCGCGGCGGCGGAGTTCCCCGACCTCGAGGTCGGGGACGAGCACGTGGACGCCGCAGCGGCGCATCTGGTGCGCGCGCCGCAGGACTACGACGTCATCGTCACCGAGAACATGTTCGGCGACATCCTGTCCGACCTGGCGGGGGAGCTGAGCGGTTCGCTGGGCATGGCGCCCTCGCTGAACTGTTCCGACGAGCAGGCCATGGCGCAGGCCGTGCACGGCGCGGCCCCGGCCATCGCCGGTCGCAACCGGGCCAACCCGGTGGCCCTGCAGCTCTCGGCCGCGCTGCTGCTGCGCTGGCTCGCGACACGCACCGCGCACAGCGCGCTGCAGCGGGTGGCGGAACGCATCGAACATGCGGTAGCCGATACGTTGCGGGCTGGTGTAGCAACATCCGATTTGGGTGGGTTAGCATCAACGACCGAATTCACCGAGCAGGTGCGGGCCCGGCTGCATCGCTGGTGAGCGCACTGCCGGAACCGGTCGTGTAACGAGCACCTGTCGGCGTGTCGCCGATTAATGTTCGGTTACCGGCCCGCACGAAATGTACGACTCGCCTACATTTCAAACGGCGGGCGACGTCCGGTTGTCGCGTGACCGAACTGTGGAGGACTGCTGTGTCTCGTATCGATTTCCGCGGGCGTGCCCTGCGGGCCGCCTGCGTCCTAGCGGGTGGCGCTCTCGTAGTGACCGCCTGTACCAGCACCACCGAGACCGACTCGCCCGAGGTGGCCAAGGTCGAGGTGGCCAAGGTGGACGCCATCGCCGCCAAGGTGCCCGCGGACATCGCGAGCTCGGGCAAGCTGATCGTCGGCGTGAACATTCCCTACGCGCCGAACGAGTACAAGGATCCCAACTCGGGCAAGATCATCGGCTTCGACGTCGACCTGGTCGACGCGGTCGCCAAGGTTCTCGGCCTGACCGTGGACTACAAGGAATCGGACTTCGAGAAGATCATCCCGGCCATCGAGGCCGGGACCTACAACCTCGGCATGTCCTCGATGACCGACAACGCCGAGCGCGAGAAGACCGCCGACTTCGTCACCTACTTCAACGCGGGCAGCCAGTGGGCTCAGCGCAAGGGCAAGCCGGTCGACCCGAACAACGCCTGCGGCAAGCGGGTCGCGGTGCAGCGCACCACCATTCAGGACACCGACGAGATCCCGGCCAAGAGCGCGGCGTGCGTCGCCGCCGGCAAGCCCGAGATCACCAAGGTCGCCTACGACGAGCAGAGCGCCGCGGCCACCGCGCTGGTGAACGGCCAGGTCGACGCCATGTCCGCCGACTCCCCGGTGACCGCGTACGCCATCAAGCAGGCGCAGGACAGCATCGAGTCCGCCGGCCCGCTCTTCGACGCCGCGCCGTACGGCTGGCCGGTCAAGAAGGGTTCGGCGCTCGCGCCCGTGCTGCAGGAGGCCGTCCAGTACCTCATGGACAACGGCCAGTACCGCTCGATCACCGAGAACTGGGGCGTCCAGGAGGGCGCGATCACCAAGTCGGTCATCAACGGCGCACAGGGCTGATCGCCGGCCATGTCGCAGGACGAGAAGGACCCCGCCGCTTCGGCTCCGGGGCCCGATTCCACCGCCGCGACCGTGACATCCACCGAACCCGAGCCGATCAAAGCGATTCCGCTGCGTCGGCCGGGCCGGTGGCTCGCGGCCGCGATCATCCTGGTGCTGCTGGGGCTGTTCCTCTACGGGGCCGCGACCAACCCGGCCTACCACTGGGACACGTACCGGTTGTACCTGCGCGACAGCAAGATCGCCTCCGGCGCGCTGGTCACCCTCGAGCTCACCGTGCTGGCCATGGCGATCGGCGTGGTGCTGGGCGTGCTGCTCGCGGTCATGCGGCTGTCGCCGAATCCGGTGCTGCGCTCGGTGGCGTGGGTGTACCTGTGGATCTTCCGCGGCACGCCGGTGTACGTGCAGCTGGTGTTCTGGGGTCTGTTCCCGTCGCTGTACAAGACCATCACCCTCGGCGTGCCGTTCGGCCCGACGCTGGCGAACTGGAACGTGCAGGACTTCTCGGCGCCGTTCGTGTTCGCGGTCATCGGCCTGGGTCTCAACGAGGCCGCCTACATGGCCGAAATCGTCCGCGCCGGAATCGGTTCGGTGGGTGACGGGCAGCGCGAGGCGTCGACCGCCCTGGGCATGTCGTGGTCGCAGACCATGACCCGCACGGTGCTGCCGCAGGCCATGCGCGTGATCATCCCGCCGACCGGCAACGAGCTGATCTCCATGCTCAAGACCACCTCGCTGGTCACCGCCATTCCGCTCACCACCGACCTGTACGGGCGGGCGCGCGACATCTACGGCATCAACTTCCAGCCGATCCCGCTGCTGCTGGTCGCTGCCACCTGGTACCTGGCCATCACCAGCGTGCTGATGGTGGGCCAGTTCTACCTGGAGCGGTACTACTCGCGCGGATCCTCGCGCAAGATGACCGCGAAACAGTTGCGGGCCTTGGCTTCCATGCAGCGTTCGGGGGTGGAGGGTCAGTGAGCCTCGAGAAGAAGAGCCTCGATCAGGATCCGGTCGCCGCGGCCACGCCGATGGTGCGCGCGGATCGGGTGTGCAAGAGCTTCGGCACGCTGCAGGTGCTCAAGGGCATCTCGCTGGAGGTGAAGCGCGGTGAGGTGCTGTGCCTGATCGGCCCATCCGGCTCGGGCAAGTCCACCTTCCTGCGCTGCATCAATCACCTGGAGCAGGTGAACGCCGGCAGGCTGTACGTGGACGGCGAACTCGTGGGCTACCGCGAGAAGGGCGACAAGCTCTACGAGCTGCATCCGCGCGAGGCCGCCCGCCAGCGCCGCGACATCGGCATGGTGTTCCAGCACTTCAACCTGTTCCCGCACCGGACCGTCCTCGAGAACATCATCGAGGCGCCGACCCGGGTGAAGAAGGTGCGCAAGGCCGACGCGATCACGCGCGCGAAGGAGCTGCTGGCCCGAGTCGGCCTGGCGGACAAGGCCGATTCGTATCCGGCGCAGCTGTCCGGCGGGCAGCAGCAGCGGGTGGCGATCGCCCGGGCGCTGGCCATGGATCCCAAGCTGATGCTGTTCGACGAGCCCACCTCGGCGCTGGATCCGGAACTCGTCGGCGAGGTGCTCGGCGTCATGCGCGAACTCGCCGCCTCGGGCATGACGATGGTGGTCGTGACGCACGAAATGGGCTTCGCCCGCGAGGTGGCCGATCAGCTGGCGTTCATGGACGGCGGCGTGGTCGTGGAGGCGGGTGATCCGCGCGAGCTGCTCGCCAATCCGCAGCACGACCGGACCAAGACGTTCCTGTCCCGGATTCTCTGACCTGCCGCTGGCAAAATATATTGCCGCACGGCTGAATCCGCCCGCCTGAATGACCAGGCGGGCGGATTCGTGTGCGGGGCCGAGGGGCGATGAGGGTCCATCGGTCTGGTGGGAGTGTTTCGGCGGCGGTGGCCGGTGTCCGCGCGGATTCAGGCGGGCGGAGCGTCCGCGCGCAGGAATTCGAGGATGCGGCCGGTCCGGCCGAAGATGGCGTGGCCGACCCCGGGCAGGACCTCGACGGTGGCGTGCGGGACCGCCGACCGCAGGCGACGGGCGGTCGCTGCGGAGTCGAGCATGGCATCGCGATCGCCCACGATGGCGAGCACGGGCATTGCGAGAGTGCGCAATTGGGCGTCGGTGAAGCCGGGAAGGCGCTCGGTACGGGGGTTGAAGTGGGTGAAGGTCAGCGTGATGTCGTCGAGGATCGGGTCCAGGTCGGCTCCGCTCAGGCCGGTGGCCAGGGCCGCCGAGGCGCGGACGTCGTGACGGCCGAAAATCCTGCCCACCACCATCTTCACGATCAAGCCGAGGCGCTGCTTGCCGATGCCTCCGGGGCACAGCAGGGCCAGCCGGGTGACGCGCCCGGGGCGGCGGATGGCGTAGTCGAGCGCCGTCCAGCCACCGAGTGAGATGGCGACCATCGAGGTTTCCGAAACACCCAGTCCCGCAAGCACATCGTCGAGCCACAGCGCGACTTCCTCGGACGCCAGCACCGGCCGGGTGGGCGCGCTGCCGCCGGGTTCGCCGACCAGATCGACCGAGTAGACGCGGAACTCCCGCGCCCAGGCGGCGACATCACCGCGCCACATCGAGGAGTTCGCCCCCGAACCGTGCAGCAGCACCAGTGGGGGCGCGTCCACCGGGCCGGAGGCCAGCACGAAGGTCTCGCCCGCGCGGGTGGGTATCCGCAACTGTTCGGCGGGAATAGGCCACTCGCGCAGCACTTCCCGGTAGCGCTCGGCGATGGCGGCCGCGCCGGCGGCGGACTTGTAGATGGGGGCGACGGCGTCGGTGGTGCTTCGCGTGCTCATGGGACGAGCACTCCTTCCAGGTATTCGAGCAGTCGCGCGGTATCGGCGAGACCGCCCACGATGATGATCTTGAGCCGGGCGCGTTCGGGGTCGTGAAAGGTCTGGAAGCGCAGGGGATCGTCGCCGAGCCGGCGATTGCCCGTCGCACCGGTGAGCAGCGCCGCCACCCGATCGACGGTGGCCGGGTCCACGGCGTCGACCTCGACGATCGTCGAGGCTTCGGCGTGCCGACGCCGGGCGACGCTCTCGCTCGGGGAGGCGGGCACCGGCAGGCCGGTGAACGCCTCCAGATCCGCGTGCGCGATGCGGTACTGCTTCCCGATCCGCACGGCGGTGAGCTTTCCATCGCGGACATAGCCGCGCACGGTGCGCACGTGCAGTCCGAGTCGTTCGGCGACTTCCTCCACCGAGTACAGACGATCGTTCATGTGAACGACTGTAAACAGCCCTATGAGAATGCGCAATAAGGTTGTTTAGGGAAGTTTAGGGAGGTTTCTGCCGAAGTCTTCCGTGTGATGCCGCTCGACAGCTACGCTGTGTAGTAGATCCAACTACGACATGTAGTAGACATTGTGTCGAATGCGATGGGGGCATTGGCGATGGCTGCGCACACTTCCGACCGACTCCGAATCACCCTGTCCCGGTGGAGCTTTCTGCAATGGGCTACCGCCGTCGTCGGGCTGGTGCACATCGTGTGGGCCATCGCAGGCTGGATCGCCGAACCGAGCTTCGCCCTCGGGGAGCACGCACCCGCCACGCCGGTGCTCGGCATGGACTACAACGGCTGGCACGCCGTCGCCGGCCTGCTGCTGTTCATGCCGGCGCTGGCGGCCGCCACCCGTAAGCACTGGTCCGCGTGGTACTGCGTCATCGCCGCGCTCGGCGGCGGTTTCGGGGTCGGCGTCTGGGCGCTGTTCTCCCATCGGGTGTTGGTCTTCAGCTTCCCGAACCACACCGCCGACGCCGTTCAACACATCGCGACCGGCGTCTTGCTGCTCGCCCTGGTTGCCGTGCAGGCGGTGCTGGACGGCGGTCTGCGCGCGGTCTTCACTCCGGCGCGCTGACGAACATGGCCGCGGGGTCCTTCCAGACCGACACGGCGATGCGCAGCTGACCGAGCAGCACCTTCGCGGCCGGGCTCAGCGGCTGCGCGGTACTCCAGGCCAGGGCCAGGCGGCCGCGCATCGGCGGGTCGATGTCGAGCAGGCGCACCCCGAGCGCCGCGGCGGCGTCCGGGGGAATCGGCGGCACGATCGCGACACCGAGATCGTAGGACGCCAGCCGCATGAGCAGCGGGGGAGCGGCCGCCTCGAACGCCACGTTCGGAACCAGACCCGCTGCGGCACAGCTCTTTTCCAGCACACCCCGAATCCCGGCGCCCGCGGGGAGGCAGACCAGCGGATGGGTGCACAGTTCTGCCAGTCCGATGCGATCGCCGAAGCCGGTCGCGGTCGCCGCGACCGCCGCGACGATCGGGGACTCGTACACCGTCTCCAATGCGATGTCGGGATCGGAATCCGCGCCGGAGAGACTGATCAGGCAGATGTCGAGGGCGCCGTGCCGCAGCGCCTCGTACATGGTCTCGGAGGTGTCCTCGGTCAGGGTGATCGCGATCTGCGGATGATCGCGGTGGTACTCCGACAGCACGCGCGCGATGTCGACCTCGCCGTCGGCCGCGCCCGAGATCATCCCCACCCGCACGCGGCCCCGCAACAATACGGTGAACTCGTCGACGGTATGGCTCACCCGCTCGGCCGCGGCGAGTGCGGCCCGGGCGTGCGGGAGTACCGCCGCGCCGACGGGCGTCACGGTCACGGTGCGCGACGAGCGGTCCAGAAGCCGCTGTCCCAGTTCACGTTCCAGCTGCCGGATCTGCGCGCTCAGCCCAGGCTGCGACAGGTGCAGACGGGCCGCGGCCCGGGTGAAATTGGCTTCCTCGGCCACCGTGACGAAGTAGCGCAGCTGCCGCAGTTCCATAACATCAGATTCTAGTAGTGAGAAGAACTATCTGTTGGAGTTATCGAACGCGGCTCGGCAGGCTGGCAGACATGGCACAGACAACGCGTTCCACAACCGATCTGCCCGACGTGACCGGCCCGGTGTTCCGCCCCGGCGACGCGGGCTACGACGACGAGATCGCCGGATTCCAAACCGCTTACACGCATCGGCCGGGGGTGGTCGTGGGTGCGCTGCACGCCGAGGACGTGCGCGCGGCGGTGGAATACGCCGCCCTGCGCGAGCTGCCGATCGCGGTGCAGGCCACCGGCCACGGCCTGTCGGCGCCGCTGTCCGGCGGAGTGCTGATCTCGACGCGGCGCATGACAGATATCCGCGTCGATCCCGTCACCCGGATCGCCCGCGTCGGCGCGGGGGTGCGCGCCGGGGCGCTCGTCGAGGCCGCGGCCGCGCACGGGCTCGCCCCGCTCAACGGATCCTCGCTCTCGGTGGGCGTGGTGGGCTACACCCTCGGCGGCGGACTGGGACTGCTTGCCCGCGAATTCGGTTACGCCGCAGACCATGTGCGCGCCATCGAGATCGTCACCGCGGACGGCCGCCCGCGCCGGCTGGCACCGGGGGACGAGCTCTTCGGCGCGGTGCTGGGCACCGGCGGCAACTTCGGCGTCGTCACCGCCCTCGAACTCGAACTCCTGCCCGTCACCGCGGTGTACGGCGGTCAGCTCCAGTTCGATACGCGCCTGGTCGAACCCGCGCTCGAGGGCTGGCGACTGTGGACCGCGGACCTGCCCGACGAGCTGACCTCGGCCGTCACCGTGCTCACCGTTCCGGATCATCCCGGGGTGCCCGAGCCGCTGCGCGGGCGCTACACCGCGACGATCAACATCGCGTACACCGGGGGTCGTGAGGAAGGCGAGCGACTGGTCGCCCCGCTGCGGGCGATCGGACCTCGGCTCGCGGACGACCTGCGGGTCATGCCCTACACCGAATCCCATGCCATCTACCGTGATCCGGACTTCCCGCACGCCTACACCGCCACCAACGCGCTACTGCGTGAACTGCCCGCCGAGGCCACCGACACCTTCCTCGAGCACACCGGCCCGCGCTCGGGCAGCCCGGTGGTGGCGGGCCTGCGGCACCTGGGCGGCGCGCTGCGGCGTCCGGGGCCCGCCGGCGTCGCGGTCGATCACCGCGACGCCGACTACGTGGCCCGCGTCATCGCCATGCCGGACGGCGACGCCGGGCACGAGACCCGTGATCGCCTCGCCGACATCCGGGAAGCGTTGTCCCCCTGGACGATCGGGCACCATCTCAACTTCCTGTACGGCGGCGGCGCGGACGCCGGTGAGGCGCAGACCCGGGCGGGGTACGCCCCCGCCACCTACGACCGCCTGGCGGGCATGAAGTCGAACCACGACCCCCGCAACCTCTTTCGGGCCAACCGCAACATTCGCCCGCGCTGAATCGCCGCCGTGCGGTCGCGCGCTCCGGCAATCGCGAGACGTCTATATGCGCATCTACGCATGTAGTGCCGGCCTGTCGAAGGTGGGTCTATGGCACGGCCGTTGCCCCGGCCCGCGTTCGCGTCCGCACGTGCGCCGAGGTGAGAGGGCGAACCCGGTCGATCATGTCGCTTGGCAACCCCGCCGATCCGCGCTATCGTCGTGATATCACTTCGATATTTGGAGGGCACAGACATGGAGCTACGTCCGGCATTCCGGCGGAACGGTTTCCTCTTCCTTTTGCTCCTGGTCGCGGTCATCGTCGTGACCATCGTGGCGGCGGTGGCCTGCCTGGCGGCCGCGGGTGACGGCGGCGGCGCGGGCTGGGTCGCGGGCGCCGTTCTCGGCTTCACCATCGCGACGCTGGCCGTGCTCGGCCTGTCCGGGCTGCTGGTGGTCAACCCGAACGAGGCCCGCGTCATCCAGTTCTTCGGCCGCTACATCGGCTCGGTCAGCGATCCCGGCTTCTTCTGGGTGGTGCCGCTGACCGATCGGCGCCGAATCTCGTTGCGCGTGCGGAACTTCGAGACCCAGAAGCTGAAGGTCAACGACGCCGACGGCAACCCGGTCGAGATCGGCGCGGTCGTGGTGTACCGCGTGGTCGACAGCTTCAAGGCCGCCTTCTCGGTCGACGACTACGAGCAGTACGTGGAGACCCAGTCCGAGGCCGCGGTCCGGCACCTGGCCACCATCCACCCGTACGACGCGCACGACGACGCCCGCACCAGCCTGCGCGACGGCGCCGAGATCGCCGAGGAGCTCACCACCGAGCTGCGCGAGCGCACCGATCTGGCCGGCATCGAGGTGCTCGAGGCCCGCATCACCCACCTCGCGTACGCGCCCGAGATCGCGCAGGCGATGCTGGTGCGCCAGCAGGCATCCCAGGTCGTGGCGGCCCGCAGCCGCATCGTCGAGGGCGCTGTCGGTATGGTCGGCATGGCCCTCGAGCGTCTCGCGGCACAGGGCATGGTCGAACTCGATGAGGAGCGCAAAGCCACCATGGTCTCCAACCTGCTGGTCGTGCTCTGTGGTGACCGCCCCGCCCAGCCCGTCGTGAACACCGGCTCCCTCTACTCGTAATGGTCAAGCGCGAGCCGAAAAAGGTGCTGCTCCGGCTCGACCCGGCCGTTCACGAAGCCGTGGCCAAGTGGGCCGCCGACGACCTGCGCAGCATCAACGCCCAGATCGAGTACGCCCTGCGCCTGGCCCTCAAACAGGCCGGCCGCGATCCCAAATCCCCGTAGTTCCACCGCTGTTCGTCGAACGCCCGCGACCCCGCGTCGCGGGCGTTCGACGTGCCGGCGAGCGCTTCCCGCCGTGTCCCGCGGCCGGCGAACCAGGACGACGATCCGGCGTTCCCGGCATCGGGCGTTTAGGGTGACCGGGTGCCAATCTCGTTCGATACAGGCGGTTTTCAGCAGGCGGACGCCACCCGCTGGGTCGATCCCGGCACCGGCGACATGGCGGGGGTGCAGTACTTCGATCTGCCGCCCGACCTACCCGCGTCGCTGGAGGACGTCGAGACCCTGCGCGCCCGGCTGACCGCGATCCACGCGTCCACCGGCGGGCTCATCGAAGCCTGGGTCATCGGCGTGGACGGGCAGCCCGCGCTGCTGCGCATCGAGAAGATGCGGCGTCGCGACCAGCCGACCGGGCTGGTCTTCGCCGCGTCGATCGTGGTGCCCAAGGATCGGTGCAGCGCCGTGCTCATGCTCTTCTGCGAGGAGACCGGCATCACCGGCATGCGGGAGGCGATGACCATGGCCAGGCTGGGATTCGAGTCCATGTACCCGCCGCACCCCTACGCGCCCGAGGTACGCGGCGACCTCCCGTACAACCGCGCCGACGCCGCCGAATTCGACGCCGACTTCCCGGACCATCCGCTGAGCCGGGTCCGGGCGTGGCTGACGCGGACGGTGCCCACGATCCGCCTCGACCCGGCCTTCGCCGCCCTGCCGCCGTTCCGCGGCTGAACCGCGGCGTCCGAGCGCGTCAGGCGGGCTTCTCGGTGACGAAAATGGCTGTGCCCGGGAAGATCTCGCCGCGCAGCGGACTCCACTGGCCCCATTCGCGGTCCAGCCACTCCGGCCAGTCGGGCTCGATGATGTCCACCAGGGTCAGGCCCGCGGCAACTATCTCGCGAACTCTGTCGCCCACCGTGCGGTGGTGCTCGACGTAGGTCGCCTCGCCGTCGGCGTCGTGTTCCACGTAGGGCGTGCGGTCGAAATACGGGATCGTGGCGCGCAGGCCCTCGGGGCCCGGATCGTCCGGAAAGATCCAGCGCATGGGGTGATTCACCGAGAACACCCACCGGCCGCCGGGGCGCAGGACCCGGGCGACCTCGCGCATCACCTGCGCCGAATCGGCCACGAAGGGGACCGCGCCGAAGGCCGAGCACGCCAGATCGAAGGCGGCGTCGGCGAAGGGGAGCGCTTCGGCGCCCGCCTGCACCAGCGGGACGCGCGGCCCGCCTGCCGCCATGGCCGCCACGCCGCGGTCGAGCATGCTGCGCGAGATGTCCAGGCCCACCGGCCGCGCGCCGTGCGCGGCGAGCCAGCGCGAACACGGCGCCGAACCGCACCCGATCTCGAGGATCGTCTTGTCCACGACGTCCCCGAGCAGCCGCCAATCGCCCTCGTGCAAACCCTCGGGGCACCAGACGAATTCGCCGGCGGGGGAGTCGACGCCCAGGAAATCGGCGTGCGTCTCGTGATAGGCCGCCGCGTCCGCGTCCCACCAGCGCCGGTTCGCGCGCTCGCTGACGGCCGAGTCGACCTTGGCGCGGGCCACGCCCACGGTGCCGAGCAGTGCGTTCGCCTCGGCGTGCCGGGTATCGTCGGGGGAATCGGGGTGATCTTCGGCCATGGCCGCACTCTATCGACTCGCGTTGCGGCACCCGTGTTTGCTTGGTACAACGACAGTCGCGTACGCTGTTTTCCGCGAGTGTCTTCTGTACTCGTTCCTCCAGGGGGTCCGGATCGGAACTTCACGGGGCGATCGAGCAGAGCAGACGTTCGTGCTGTGAGTCCGCATGCTTCTGGCAGCGTTGTGCTCCGCCACAGCGATGTGCTGTCGCATGACCAACGTAGTTCCATCGCTGTGTGTTCGCAGCAATACCGAAAGCCCACATGTCCACTACCGACCACAATCCGTCCGGAGCCTCCCAACACATGCCCACCACCGTGACCTCGCCGCAGGTAGCCATCAACGACATTGGCTCTGCCGAGGACTTCCTCGCCGCTATCGACAAGACGATCAAGTACTTCAACGACGGCGATATCGTCGAAGGCACCATCGTCAAGGTCGACCGTGACGAGGTTCTTCTCGACATCGGTTACAAGACCGAAGGCGTCATCCCTTCCCGCGAACTCTCCATCAAGCACGATGTCGACCCTTCCGAGGTCGTTTCCGTGGGCGATGAGGTCGAGGCCCTCGTTCTCACCAAGGAGGACAAGGAAGGCCGCCTGATCCTGTCGAAGAAGCGGGCTCAGTACGAGCGCGCCTGGGGCACGATCGAGGAGCTCAAGGAGAAGGACGAGGCCGTCAAGGGCACCGTCATCGAGGTCGTCAAGGGTGGTCTGATCCTGGACATCGGCCTCCGCGGCTTCCTCCCCGCCTCGCTCGTCGAGATGCGCCGCGTCCGCGACCTCCAGCCGTACGTCGGCAAGGAGATCGAGGCCAAGATCATCGAGCTCGACAAGAACCGCAACAACGTGGTCCTGTCGCGTCGCGCCTGGCTCGAGCAGACCCAGTCCGAGGTCCGCAGCGAGTTCCTGCACCAGCTCCAGAAGGGCCAGGTCCGCAAGGGCGTCGTGTCCTCCATCGTCAACTTCGGTGCCTTCGTGGACCTGGGTGGCGTCGACGGCCTGGTGCACGTCTCCGAGCTGTCCTGGAAGCACATCGATCACCCGTCCGAGGTTGTCGAGGTCGGCAACGAGGTCACCGTCGAGGTTCTCGACGTCGATCTCGACCGCGAGCGCGTCTCCCTGTCGCTCAAGGCGACCCAGGAAGACCCGTGGCGTCAGTTCGCCCGCACCCACGCGATCGGCCAGATCGTCCCGGGCAAGGTCACCAAGCTCGTTCCGTTCGGCGCCTTCGTGCGCGTCGAAGAGGGCATCGAGGGCCTGGTGCACATCTCCGAGCTGGCCGAGCGCCACGTCGAGGTCCCGGACCAGGTTGTCGCCGTCGGCGACGACGCCATGGTCAAGGTCATCGACATCGACCTCGAGCGTCGCCGGATCTCGCTGTCGCTGAAGCAGGCGAACGAGGACTACAACGCCGAGTTCGACCCGTCGAAGTACGGCATGGCCGACAGCTACGACGACCAGGGCAACTACATCTTCCCCGAGGGCTTCGATCCCGAGACCAACGAATGGCTCGAGGGCTCGGACAAGGTCCGCGAGGAGTGGGAAGGCCGTTACGCCGAGGCCGAGCGTCGCCACAAGATGCACACCGCTCAGATGGAGAAGATGGCCGCTGACGCTGCCGCCGAGGCCGCCAACGGCGGTTCCTCGAACTACTCCTCCGAGAGTGGCTCGCAGGCCGCGTCCTCCTCGTCGTCTTCGTCCTCCACCGAGTCCGCCGGTGGCTCGCTGGCGAGCGACGCGCAGCTGGCCGCCCTCCGTGAGAAGCTGTCGGGCAACGCCTGATTCGCTGACGCGGTAGCGCGATAAGCTACACCGAAACCCCCGGGTCCGTCAGGATCCGGGGGTTTCGTATTGTGCGGGTTCGAATTGCGCATGCGAATCGGCCCATCGAATTCGGGTACGCGAATTAGAGCTGCCGCCTATTGATAGACGGCAGCTATTCGGACGGTGGAATGCCCGCACACAAAGGTGGCCCAGTCCAAAGGATCTGGGCCACGGCGGAAATGTGTTTCAGCCGGCGGTTGCCGGTACCCAGCGATTCGCCGCCGCAGCGGAGCGTTTTCGCATGGCCGCGAAACTGTGCCGGGCGGGATTTATCAGGGTGGAGAACCACGTGCGACGGTGCTCGGCAAGCGCTGCCCTGACCGCGGGGATCTCGATGCAGTGCATCATGCCCGGCAGTCCCAGACGGTGGCGACCCGCCTGGATGTTTCTGGTGCCCAATGATATTCCTTCTCTTGCGTGAACCGGCCTGCGATCGCCTGCGGCGAACCTTAGCCGAACAAAAGTGTCCGACACCGTATTTTGCGTGACATTCGCACCGGCGTGTCGGAATGTTGTCGCCGATCGCGCCGAATTCGCCGGAAAAGTTGCGAGTTGGTCTCGCGATTATCACGGAATGGGCAATATGGACGATTGATAGTGAAATTCGGGGAGTGAATGGGTATTCCGTACTTCCGGCAGGTGAGGGGTGCCGGATCGGCGTATTCGAGCGGATGCGAGACTGATCCGATGTTGCGAATCGGTCTCACCGGAGGCATGGGAGCGGGCAAATCCACCGTCGCCCGCATCCTCGTCGAACGCGGTGCGGTGCTCGTGGATAGTGATGTCATCGCGCGCGAGGTGGTGGCCCCGGGGACCGAGGGCCTGGCCGCCCTCGTCGCCGCGTTCGGGGACGAGATCCTCGCCGCGGACGGCAGCCTGGACCGGCCCGCCTTGGCCGCCAAGGCTTTTGCCAGCGACGAGGCCCGCGCCACCCTCAACGGCATCACCCATCCGCTGGTCGGGCAGCGCACCACCGCGCTGATCGCCGCCGCGCCGGCGGACGCCATTGTGGTGCAGGACATTCCGCTGCTGGTGGAGAACGGGCTCGGGCCCTTCATGAACCTGGTCCTGGTGGTCGACGCCGAGCAGGAGACCAGGGTGCGCCGCCTGGTGGAGTTCCGCGGCATCGACGAGGCCGACGCCCGGGCTCGCATCGCCGCACAGGCCACCGACGCTCAGCGCCGGGCCGCGGCGGACGTGCTGCTGGACAACAACGGCGCCGACGGCGTCATCGGGGCCGAGGTGCACCGGCTCTGGGACGAGCGACTGGTGCCCTTCGAACGGAATCTGCGCGCCCGGACCCCGGCGCCGCGGCCGGCGGAATCGCCGGTGGTGCCCGCGAATCCGGAGTGGCCCGCCCAGGCGCAGCGGCTCATCGCGCGCCTGCACGTGGCGTGCGGTGCCGCGGCCGAGCGCATCGAGCACGTCGGCCCGACGGCGGTGCCGGGCAAGCCCGCCGAGGACATCCTGGACCTGCGGGTGACGGTCGCGGACGCCGCGACCGCCGCCGGACTGCGGGATCGGCTGGCGGACGCGGGTTTTCCGGCCGCGCCCGGCGTACCGGCCGATGCGAACGAGCTCGTGCACGGCAACGCGGATCCGGGCCGCGCGGTGAATGTGGTGCTGGCCCCGCGGGATTAGCACCGGACAGCACGACGGCGCGGGTGCGCTGCTCGCTTCGCCCCCGCGCCGTGATCGGCCGCGCTACTTCCAGGTCAGCGTGATGCCCTCGGATTCGAGCCAGCCCTCGAAGCTGTGCCCGTGCGCGGCGATGCCGTCGATGGCGGCGGTGGCGGACTCGATGGCGCGCTGGGCCTGCCCGAGCTCCACGTAGCCGGCGGCGTGCGCGGCCAGCAGTTCGTCGACGTCGAGGAGTTCGACCTCGCGCCCGGTGCGCACCACCAGATCGAGGTAGTGATCCACCGAGGTCCACTTCTGCGGGCTCACCCGGACGAACTCGCCGATATCGATGTAGTAGTCCTGATCGCGCAGGTTTCCGGGAGTGAAATGGAAGATCGTGGCGCGAATGGACAACCGTGGCAGCAGCCAGGATTCGATGTAGTGGAACTCCGGATGGTCCGAGGGGCGTGCCATGTAAAGTCCCCAGGGTTCGGCGTGATAGCGCTCGACGTGGCGGACGAAGCCCTTCGGGTCGATATTGGTGAGCTCATCGACGTTGAAGTACTCCACCTTCGGTCGGTGCAGGTCTACGGTGGGCGCCTGGGTCATGCGAACAGCATCGCGCGTCGGGGGTTCGGCGTCCAGCGGAAGTGTGGTCGAATCGCGGGTCGATACCGTGAGATCAGCAATTTCCCGGGAAATTTTCCTGAAAAAGCCAATGTGAAACACCACCTTCCGTTACGGTGCGGCTACCCACGTTGACGTGGGGGAGTTCAACCAAAGGGAAGTACTACGCATGAATTCTCAGAGCGTCCGTGCTCGCCGGGCCGGGGTTGGCGTCACGGCCTTCGGTGCGATGGCTTGCACCGTCATTCTCACCGCGCCGCAGGCCAGCGCCTGGGTCGGGGATGTTGCGGTCTCCGGGTCCAACCACAAGGCCGGTTGCAGCTACACCGTGACCGCCTCGGTCGAGGTCGACCGTCTCTCGTCGGTGAAGTTCACCGACAACGGCAAGGACATTCCGGGCAGCCCGGTCTCGCCGTCGTTGCTCAGCAACAAGGTGACCATCAAGTGGACCCCGGACTCCGCGGGCGCCCACAAGATCGAGGCGCGGCAGCTGCTGATCAGCGACTCGATCACCGTCCAGGTGGCCGCCGGCACCGGCACCGGCAGCCTCGGCTGCGGCGCCAGCGGTAGCGGCGGCCTCGGCGATCTGCTGCCGAGCCTGTCGGCGGGCTAGGCCCCACGCGGACCGACAGATCGAAAGCCACCCGAGCACGGACTCGCCGAGCCGGGTGGCTTTTCGCTGCCGCCACCCGGTCAGAGCCAGGTGAGCCGGAGGCCCCGCGCCCCGAACCAGCGGTTCACGTCGTGGCCGTGCGCCGCGATGCCGTCCACCACCCGCGTGGCCTGTTCGATGACCCGGTGGGTGTGCGCGGTGTCGAAGTACCCCGCCGCGTGCGCGGTCAGCAGTTCGTCGATGCCGAGCAGTTCGGGTTCCCGGCCCGGCCGGGCCACCACGTGCAGGTAGTGCCCCTCGGCCCGCCATCGTTTGGGTCCGATCGGGCCGTAGTCCCCGATGTCGAGGTGGTAGGTCTGGCCGCGATCGTGGCCCGGGCGCAGGTGATAGACCGTGGCCCGCAGCGAAAGATCCGGCAGCAGCCAGGATTCGATGTACCGGTACCGCGGATTGTCCACGATCCGTTCCATGTACAGCCCCCACGGCTCGGCGTGCAGCCGCTCGACCGGGTGCACGTAGCCGTGGTGATCGGTCCAGGACAGGTGCGCGAGATTGAAGAACTCGAGTCTGGGCCGGTGCGCCGGCGCACCGGGCGGGACACGTCTCGCTCCCCGGGGACCCGACCCGTTGGTGGAATTCCCCTGTGGCGTTTGCAGACTGGTCATCTCGCCTCGCCTCGTCTCGACCTGCCGGAACCAGACCAGGTTACGCCCGCCGCCCCCCGCCGCAACCCCCGTGAGAAGACCGGAATCCGAGCGCAACAATTCCGGAACTCACCTCGAACTCCGTTGTGAGACCACACATTTCAGACATCCAACCCGAACCCCAAGTCAATACAAACCCCCACCCACCCGAAGGTAATCAACCCCCCACCCCCAACCAATCCCCACCCCCGCAAACCCCAACGACAAGCAATGCCATCCCCGCAAAGCCCCCACCCGCAAGCAATGCCTGATTTCGCAAGGATCGGGGTAACTCCGGGGGCACGCCCAAAATTGTGTCTTCTCCCACCCGAGTCACGCGTCCCCAACGGCCAACGGCTCCCAGGCCGTGCGCCAAAGACGCGGAGAGGCGGGACAGTGTGTCGGTGGGGGGCTCTAGGCTGGTGAACATGGCTTTCGCAACCGAGATCCCGGAAGATCGGCCGCTGGCACACTCCGAACATCGGCCCATCGGCGATATCGAGCGGACCGAAGGCCGGTTCCAGGTGGTCTCCGAACACAAACCCGCCGGTGACCAGCCCGCCGCCATCGCCGAACTCGAGAAGCGCATCAACTCGGGTGAGCGCGATGTGGTGCTGCTGGGCGCCACCGGTACCGGTAAGTCGGCCACCACGGCCTGGCTCATCGAGAAGCTGCAGCGCCCGACCCTGGTGATGGCGCCGAACAAGACCCTGGCCGCGCAGTTGGCGAACGAGCTGCGCGAGATGCTGCCGAACAACGCCGTCGAGTACTTCGTCTCGTACTACGACTACTACCAGCCCGAGGCGTACATCGCGCAGACCGATACCTACATCGAGAAGGACAGCTCGATCAACGACGACGTCGAGCGGCTGCGGCATTCGGCGACCTCGAGCCTGCTCTCGCGCCGCGACGTGGTGGTGGTCGCGTCGGTGTCGTGCATCTACGGCCTGGGCACCCCGCAGTCCTACCTCGATCGCTCGGTGCAACTCGACGTCGGTTCCGAGGTCGATCGCGACAAACTGCTGCGGCTGCTGGTCGACGTGCAGTACACCCGCAACGACATGTCCTTCACGCGCGGCAGTTTCCGCGTGCGCGGCGACACCGTCGAGATCATTCCCTCGTACGAGGAGCTGGCGATCCGCATCGAGTTCTTCGGTGACGAGATCGAGGCGCTGTATTACCTGCACCCGCTCACCGGCGATGTGGTGCGCAAGGTGGATATGGTCCGCATCTTCCCGGCGACCCACTATGTCGCGGGGCCCGAGCGGATGGAACGCGCCGTCGCCGATATCGAGACCGAACTCGAGCAGCGGCTCGCCGAATTGGAGAAGCAGGGCAAACTTCTGGAAGCGCAGCGTTTGCGCATGCGTACCCAATACGACCTGGAAATGATCAGGCAGGTCGGGTTCTGTTCCGGCATCGAGAATTATTCGCGGCATATCGACGGTCGCGGCGCGGGTACCGCACCGGCGACGCTCATCGATTACTTCCCCGATGATTTCCTGCTCGTCATCGACGAATCGCACGTGACGGTGCCGCAGATCGGCAGCATGTACGAGGGCGATATGTCGCGTAAACGGAATCTGGTGGAATTCGGTTTCCGGCTGCCGTCCGCGGTCGACAACCGCCCGCTTACCTGGGAGGAATTCGCCGACCGCATCGGGCAGACCGTCTATCTGTCGGCGACCCCGGGTAAATACGAATTGGGCCAGAGCGGCGGCGAATTCGTCGAGCAGGTCATTCGCCCGACCGGCCTGGTCGACCCGCACGTGGTGGTCAAGCCGACCAAGGGGCAGATCGACGATCTGGTGCACGAGATCCGCCAGCGGACCGAGCGCGACGAGCGCGTCCTGGTCACCACCCTGACCAAGAAGATGTCCGAGGATCTCACCGACTATCTGCTCGGGCTCGGTATCCGGGTGCGCTATCTGCACTCGGAGATCGACACGCTGCGCCGCGTGGAGTTGCTGCGGCAGTTGCGGCTCGGCGAGTACGACGTCCTGATCGGCATCAACCTGCTGCGCGAGGGCCTGGACCTGCCCGAGGTGTCACTGGTCGCGATCCTGGACGCCGACAAGGAGGGGTTCCTGCGCAGCGGCACCAGCCTGATCCAGACGATCGGCCGCGCGGCCCGCAATGTGTCCGGCGAGGTGCACATGTACGCGGACAAGATCACCGATTCGATGCAGCACGCGATCAGCGAGACCGAACGCCGGCGCGCGAAGCAGATCGCGTACAACGAGGAACGCGGCATCGATCCCAAGCCGCTGCGCAAGAAGATCGCCGACATCCTCGACACCGTCTATCGCGAGGCCGAGGATTCCGAGGCCGTCGAGATCGGTGGGTCGGGCCGGAACTCCAGCCGTGGCCGCCGGGCACAGGGCGAGCCCGGCCGCGCGGTCAGCGCGGGGGTGTACGAGGGCCGCGATATCAAGGCCATGCCCCGCGCCGAACTCGCCGATCTGGTCAAGGATATGACCGCGCAGATGATGAACGCCGCCCGCGAACTGCAGTTCGAGCTCGCGGGCCGGTTGCGCGACGAGATCGCCGACCTGAAGAAGGAACTGCGCGGGATGGACGCCGCCGGGCTGCAGTGAACGCCGAATCGCGGGCCCCGGATCCGGTGGGGAGCAAGCACTTCCCGGCGGCCGTCGGCCCGCGGGCGGTGCCGCCGCCGGAATCCGCGAAGGGCATTCTGCGACCGCGGGAGCAGGCGGCGGTCAACAATCACGCCCGGCTCGCCGCGGGGGAGCGGGTGTCCCGCTACGTCGAGTGGTACTGGTCGGTGCGCTGGGATCGGCGCGGGCTCGAGCCGTACTACGCCGAGGTGCTGCCGTTCCCGGCGGTGAACGTGACCTTCGAGCACACCCACGAGCGGCGCGGCGGGTTCGTCTCCGGGGTCTGGACCACCAAGTACGTGCGCGAATTGGCCGGGGCGGGCGAGGCTTTCGGGGTGAAGTTCCTGGCGGGCGGTTTCGGCGCGTTCACGGGTATGGACGTGGGGGCGCTGCGCGATCGGGCGGTGCCCCTGACCGAGGTCTTCCCGGAGGCGGCGGGCCTGACCGACGCGGTGCTGGCGGCCACCTCGCTCGAGCGGCGCCGCACGCTGGTGGAGGACTTCCTGGCCGAGATCGCCGACCGGCGCGCGGTCACCGACGACGCGCCGTACCGCCAGGTCCTGGAGATCATCGACGCCATGGCCGGCGACCGCGCGCTCACCCGGGTCGACCAGGTCACCGCGCGTTTCGACATCCCGGCCCGCACCCTGCAGCGGCTGTTCCGCCGCTACGTGGGGGCCGGCCCGAAGGCGGTGCTGCGCCGCTATCGGCTGCAGGACGGCGCGCATCTGCTGGCGCAGGGCCGCACCTCGGACCTGGCCGCGCTGGCGCTCGACCTGGGCTACTTCGATCAGGCGCACTTTTCCCGCGAGTTCGGGCAGGAGATCGGAATTTCTCCCCTGGAATACGCCCGCTCCGCGCTCCTGTCCTGAGATATTGGGAATAAGGAAATCGCACAGCCAGTTGGTTGCCATGTCACCTAATGGCATAAAGTCGATCAACCGAGGAGTGAGCCATGGTGGATGTGCTGGTATTGATCGGGCGGATCCTGTTCGCCGCGTTGTTCCTGGGCTCAGCGATGGGCCACCTCACCAAAGCCGACGCGATGGCGCAGTACGCGCAGTTCCGCGGGGTGCCCTCGCCCAAGCTCGCGGTCATCGGCTCGGGTGTGCTGCTGCTGGTCGGCGGGTTGAGCGTGTTGTTCGGCGTCTGGGCCGATCTCGGCGCGCTGCTGCTGGTGATCTTCCTGCTGCCGACGGCCTTCCTCATGCACCCGTTCTGGAAGGAGACCGATCCCGAGGCGAAGCAGACCGAGATGATCAGCTTCAACAAGGACGTCGCACTCGCCGGCGCGGCGCTCATGCTCTTCGCCTTCTTCTCCGCGGCGGGCCACTGCCTCGGATTGACGCTCACCGGACCGCTTTTCAACCTCTGACCGATCGGCGCGCTAGTATTGCGCGTCATTGTGATCGGCCACAACGAAGAGGAGCGCATGAACATCATGAGCGTGATTCTCGGCTGGTTCTGGGCCGACTATCACCAGCGGTGAGTGGGTAGCGGTTGTATTTCCGGCCCATCCGGTGCGTGCCGAGCGCCGGATGGGCCGGACCGTTTCATCCCGCCGATTCCGGGTAGAAACGCCGCTTGTGACCAATATCCCAGGGGCGCAATAGGGTTGACGTTTTACGCCGTCTCCCGAGGGGCATTGGAAATTCGCAGGTAGCCGGGGTTCGTTCGGTAACCGCGTGCGGAATGTGTGCTGCGCCCGATGCGGCACGCGAGTGTGATGTGTTGCCATATCGAAAATTTCCGTCGGATATGCCGCTATTGTCAGGCGCAGTCGCCGCCGACTCATCCGCAGCACGCGGGCGTCGCGGCCCCGACCCTTGTACTTGGAGGAGAGAATGACCGCCTACCGGACGATCGTCGTCGGTACCGATGGCTCGGACTCGTCGTATGTCGCCGTCGAGCGGGCTGCGGCGCTGGCCGGCGAGGGCTCGACGTTGTACATCGCCTGCGCCTACTACCCGACCGACGACCGCGACATCGCCGCGGCCGCCGACGTACTCAAGGAAGAGGCCTACCAGGTCCGCGGTTCCGCGCCGACGAGCGAGATCCTGCGCGTGGCCCGGGATCGCGCCGCCGCCGCGGGCGCCGCGAACATCGTGGAGAAGGCGGTGGTCGGCGAACCCGTCGAGTCGCTGCTGCACCTGCTCAAGGAGGTGGACGCCGATCTGCTCGTGGTCGGCAACCGCGGCCTCAACACCCTCGCGGGTCGTCTGCTCGGCTCCGTGCCGTCGGACGTGGCGCGCAAATCGCGCAGCGATGTGCTGATCGTGCACACCGTGCGCTGAGTCCCCGGACTCCCGATACCGGAGCGGCCGTGACCAATTGGTCACGGCCGCTCTCGCGTCGGCGGGGCCGGACCGCCGCGGCGCCGTTCGCGAGCGCGGGCGGTCGCCGGCCCGGTGTGCGCGTGTCCCGCGACTTCGGGTGCCGGACCCCCGTTGTCAGGCGGTGGTTCCGGTGTCCGAGAGCCTGCCCAGCACCGGCGGCAGGTCGGCGGTGTGCACGACCGTCAGGCGCTGGGTGGCACGGGTCAGGGCCACGTAGAGATCGTTCATCCCGCGCGGGGACTCGGCCAGCAGGCGCTGCGGCTCGACCAGGATCACCGCGTCGAACTCCAGGCCCTTGACGTCGTGCACGGTCATGACGCGCGCCGAATCATCGGCCAGGTCAGCCAGTTCCGGGGCCAGATCGTGCGGCACGATGATCGCGGTGGTGCCCGGATGCGCGGCCTCGGCCGCGACATGCCGGGCCACCTCGGCGGCCACACCGCCGGCGGCCACGCGGTGGGCGGCGGGGGTGAAACCGGATTCGCGGATCGAGCGCGGGATCGCCATGCCCGGGTCGATCTCGGCCAGCACGTCGGCGGCGATGGCCATGATCTCGGCGGGGGTCCGGTAGTTCACGGTCAGCTCGGTGAGCTTCCAGCGTTTGGCCACATACGGTTCGAGCACCTGCTGCCAGGACGCCGCGCCGGCCGGGTCGCCGGTCTGGGCCACGTCGCCGACAGCGGTGATCCAGCGGTTGGGGATGCGGCGCATGACCATTCGCCACGCCATCTCCGAGAGTTCCTGCGCCTCATCGACGATGACGTGCCCGTAGGTCCAGGTCCGGTCCCCGGCCGCGCGCTCGGCGGTGGTCTGGCTGGTGCGGACCTGCTGGCGTTCGGCGAGCTGGCTCGCGTCGATGAGGTCGTAGGCCATGAGCAGTTCGGGATCGAGGTCGTCCTCGAGATCCTGTGGCGCGGAACCGGTCAGGATGTCCAGCGCGTCCTGGGCCTCGGCGAGCTGGGCGCGCCAGCGGCGGCGCGAGCGTTCGCGCTCCTCGCTGTCGTCGATGCCGAGCAGTTCGGCCAGCTCGTCCAGCAGGGGCGCGTCGGCGTCGGAGAACTCGCCGTTGTCGGGGCGCCGGAGTTCGGCGCGGTCCTCGGCGCCGAGGTCACCGGCGGCGTTGTTCAGGCGGCGGGCATCGGCCCAGAGTCCGCCGAGCACGTCCTGCGGGGTGAGCAGCGGCCACAGCCCGGCGATGGCGCGCTGGATCTCGGCGTCGGCGCGCATCTCGTCGCGGATCTCGGTGAGGTCGGCCTGGCTCAACAGGTTTCGCCCGCCGAGCGGGTCGGCGCCGATGAGCTGGGCCAGCTGATCGGTGAGCGCGTCCACGACACCGGCGGCGAAGATGGGCCGGGCCAGGTTGTGCGGCCGCCGCGAGGAGCGGGCGCGCCCGCGCGCCTTGGTGGCGACGCGGCGGTCCAGGGTCAGTTCGCGGCCGTCGAAGTGCAGGCGGATCGGTTGGCGCGGCACCTCCTGCCAGTCGCGGACCGCCTTCTTGAGCACCTCGATCATGTCGAGCGAGCCCTTGAGCTCACCGGCGCGCAGCGAATCCTGCAGTGTCGCGCGCACTCCCGGGTACAGGTTGCCGATGGTGGACAGCAGCACGCCGGTCTCGCCCAGCGAGGGCAGCACCTGGCCGATGTAGTCCAGGAAGGTCGAGTTCGGCCCGATGATGAGCACGCCGGCCTTGTCCAGCTGCTGGCGGTAGGTGTAGAGCAGGTAGGCGGCGCGGTGCAGCGCCACCGCGGTCTTGCCGGTGCCGGGCCCGCCCTGCACCACGAGCACGCTCTTGTGCTCGGAGCGAATGATCGAATCCTGTTCGCTCTGGATGGTTTCCACGATGTCGTTCATGTGGCCGGTGCGGGCGGCGTTGAGCGCGGACAGCAGCGCGCTCTCGCTGCCGACGCCGCCGTCGCCGTCGATCACGCCGTCCCGGCGCGCGGCCTCGAGGTCCAGGTACTCGTCGTTGACCGCGGTGACCTTGCGATTGCGCGAGCGAATGTGCCTGCGCCGGGTCACCCCGTCCGGGGCGGCGGTGGTCGCCAGGTAGAACGGCCGCGCCATGGGCGCGCGCCAGTCCAGCAGCAGGGTCTCGTAGTCGGATTCCTCGTCCAGGATGCCGATGCGGCCGATGTAGCGGCGCTCACCCTCGCCGTCGGCGCCCGCCTGGCCGTCACCGTTGCCGGCGGCCGGGTCCCCGTCGGCGCTCTCGGCCAGATCGATTCGCCCGAAACACAATCCGTGCTCGGCGGCGTCGTACTTCGATAGGTCCTCGGAGTAGAGCTGGGTGAACGACTCGCGTTCGCTGCGGGCCTGCGGGGTGCCGCCGGTCTCGAGCAGCACGGTGCGCAGGCGGCGCTGGGCGTATTCGCGCATGCCGTCGAGCCGTTCGTACAGCAGGGTCAGGTGCCGCTGTTCGCGTTCCAGGTCGGCCGTGGGTTCGGCACCGGATCCGGAAACGGATCGCTCCTGCGTGAGGTCGGGCAAAACGGAACTCCTTGTCACCACACCGGTCGCCGGGCAGGGCGCGCGCACCATCGAGAACAGAGTTGTCGAGTCTAGTTCGCGTTCGCCCGGCGCGCCGTACCGCCCGGTCGTGGCGGGATATGACGGTCCGGTCGTGACGCGACGCGATCGGCCGGCCGGGGCGCGCCGAGTGGCTCAGGACGCGTGCGTGGAGTCACTGCGCCTGCTCAGCGCGCTCTCCCGGTGGCCCGGCGGTTTGGCCCGGTACATGGCGATGTCGGCGTCGTGCAGCACGGCCTCGGGGGTGCGCCCGTCACCCGGGTGCAGCGGGGTGATGCCGATCGAGGCGTTGACCTGGATGCGGTGCCCGCGCGCGATGATGGGTTCGGCCATGGTGGTGCGCAGCCGCGTGACCAGGGTTTCCAGGTCCTCGCCCAGGGTGCGCCCGGACAGCAGCACCAGGAACTCGTCGCCGCCGATGCGGCCGACGATGTCGTCCGAGCGCAGTCCGCGCTGGAGCCGCTGGGCCACGATCTGCAGCACGGTGTCGCCGATGGCGTGCCCGAGCGTGTCGTTGATGGCCTTGAAGCCGTCCAGGTCGATGAACAGCACCGTGGACACCGGCAGATCCTCGCTGGTGCCCAGGGCCGCGGCGAGCCGGGACAGCACCAGCGCGCGGTTGGCCAGCCCGGTCAGCGGGTCGTGGGTGGCCTGGTACTCCAATTGCCTTCGGCTGGCCCGGAATTCGGTGATGTCGTTGAAGGAGGACACGGCCGCGGAGTTGGGGTCCTCCGGATTGAGCAGCCGGCTGCTGGCCGAGAGCCAGCGGCGCTGCCCGTCCGGGCGGTCGACGCCGAACACGAAGCGGGTCACGGTCTCCCCGGTGGCCAGGGTCCGCATGACGGGGTACCAGGACTGCGGCATAGGCTGGGCGTTGGCATCGAGCAGCGCGAGCGGGATGTCGTCGATGCGGGTGCCGATGAGATCGTCGGCGTCGTAGCCGAAGATGCGGCGCGCGGCCGGGTTGGCCGATTCGATGCGGCCGTCCCGGTCGATCACGACCACACCCTCCTCGAGCTGGGAGACGACCGTGGCGAAGAACTGTTCGGCGCGTTCCTGCGCGGCCTCGGCGGCGCGCTGCGGGGTCAGATCGTGCAGGACCACCTGGTAGGCGAGGTGTTCGTGCCAGGCGGTGAGCACCGAGACGGTTTCCACGTCCACGGTGCGGCCGTCCATGCGCAGCAGTGTCATCTCGGCGGGTACCGAGGCGGTGCCGGCGATGGTGAGGGTGCGAATGCGCTCGAGCATCGGCGTGAGCGAGGCCGGATGGACGAACCGGGTAATGGGCTGGCCGACTATCTCGTCGGTGGTCTGGGCGGCGAGCAGTCGCACGGTGGCCGGATTGGCGTAGACGATGGTCCCGCGCTCGTGGACGACCACCGCGTCGGGGCTGTATTCCACCAGGGTCCGGTACCGCTGGGCCAACTGTTCGGCATCGGTCGGAGCGGTTGCCCGATCGTTACCCGCCACCTCTTGCACCCCCTGATCGTCGTTGTGAAGCGTCGATGGAGCCCGGCACCATTATGTTGTCGGCGAGGTTGCTGCGACACCCTGCCGACCTGTATTGAATCAATCACAGTCCAGCACAGCATCGGGCTGCGTTTGACGATCATTACAGGCACCGGCTCTGGAAGGAGCGATGCTCATGGCTGGCACCATCCCCGACCCGAATACCGAAGAACAGCACCAAGATCATATGACCATCGCCGGAATCGGTGCGGTGACCGGGTACGGCTGGGGTCGTGAAGCTCTGTGGGAAGGTTTGCTGAGCGGTAAGCCCGCCGCTCGGCTCTTTCCAGGGTACGGCCCCGAACGCGATAGGCACGGTTGGGTTGCCCGCGTGCCGGACGGCGGTGACCCGGAATTGGGTCCGAGTCGCTACGCGCGGGCCGCGCAGCAGTCGGTGCGCGAGGCCGTGGCCGACGCGACGGCGCGGGGCTGGCGGCCGGGCGGGACGGTCGGTCTCCTGCACGCCATCGTGCTGGGGGATGTGTCCGAATGGCGAGATTTCTACCTGGTCGACGGCGGCAGACGACGCTCTCGCGACTACATGCGATTACTCCCCTCGACACCGGTGTCGATGCTCATGCAGGAGTTCGGTTTTCACGGCCCGTCCATGAACGTCTCGGCCGCGTGCTCCTCGGCCAACGTCGCGGTGATCACCGCGCAACTGTGGCTGGCACAGGGTTTCGCCGATGATGTGATCGTGGTCGCCACCGATCTGTCCGCGACCCCGGACATGGTCGAGCACTTCGTGGCCCTGGGCGCGGCGGTCACCGACGACGAACCGCTCAGCGCGTGCCGGCCCTTCCAGCAGGGCAGCCGCGGCTTCAGCATGGGCGAGGCCGCGACCGCGTTCGTGGTGACCCGCGCGGCCGATCGGCCCTACGCCGCGGTCCTGGGCGGGGCGATGTCGAACGACGGCTACCACGTGGTGTCGGTGGAACCCGGCCACGAACAGATCTTCGACTGCGTGCGGCGCGCGCTGGCCCGGGCCGATGTGCGGCCCGAGGAAGTCGCCTATCTGAACGCGCACGGGTCGGGCACCCGGCAGTGCGACGACGCCGAAACGGCCCTGCTGGCCGACATGTTCGCGGATCGGCCGCTGGTGTGCGCGACGAAACCGCTGACCGGGCACTGCCAGGGCGCGGCCGCCGGCGTGGAGGTGGCGGCGATCGCCCTGGGGTACGAACGCGGCCTGGTGGTCTCGTCCCCGATCGTGGCGCCCGCGCATCCGCGGCTGCTGGATGGCGTGGCCGTGGGCACCGACGGCATCACCCTCAAGACCTCGCTCGGTATGGGCGGGCACAATTCGGCGCTGGTGCTCGGGCCCGTCGGCTGACGCGACGACCCGCGACCGGTCAGTGCAGCGGCACGGACCAGTGCAGTTTGGTGCCGGTCTCCTCGCCGTCGCGGCGCGGATAGACCGCGAGCCTGCCCCCGGATTCCTCGGCCCGGGTGGCGAGATTGGTGAGCCCGCTGGGGGTGATGTCGTCGGCGATGCCGCACCCGTTGTCGGCCACCACGATGGTCAGATCGTCCGCCACCCCGATGTCGATGGTGATGGTGGTGGCTCCCGAATGCCGCACCGCGTTGCTGACCGCCTCGCGCACGACCGCCTCGGCGTGATCGGCGAGCCCGGGCTCGACCACCGAGAGCGGTCCGGTGACGTGCATGAGCGCGCGGATCTCGCTGTCGGTGGTCTGCTGCTTGACCGCGCGTTCGATGCGCTGGCGCAACCGGGTGCTGTGCCCGTTGCCGCCGTGCAGATCGAAGATCGAGGTGCGGATCTCCTCGACCACGTCCTGCAGATCGTTGATGGTGTCGGTCAGGCGCTGGCGCACCTCGGGGACGCGGGCGCGCGGCACGGTGCCCTGCAGCGAGAGGCCGATCGCGAACAGTCGCTGGATGACGTGGTCGTGCAGGTCGCGGGCGATGCGATCGCGGTCGGTCAGGATGTCGAGTTCGCGCATGCGCCGCTGGGCCACCGCCAACTGCATGGCGACCGCGGCCTGATCGGTGAAGGCCGCGATCAGTTCCACCACTTCGTCGGCGTAGGGCGCGGATTCGGCCGAGCGCACGATGATGAGCACGCCCATGGTGGAGTCGGGGGTGTGCAGCGGCAGCACCAGGGCCGGGCCGATGTCCTCGATGGGTATGCCGAGATCGATGTGCCGGGCGTCGTCGAAACGCAGCGGGGTGCGCGAGATCAGGGCCTGCCCGACCGCCGCGTCGACGGTGCGCACGGTCGCCGCGTCCGGTTCGGTCGCCCGCGCGGGCGGCCCGGACCATTGCGCCACAACGAGTTCGGTGACTTCCTCGGGCGGGGTGTCGGTGTCGGCGACCACGGCCAGCAGCGCGCGCTGGGAGGCGGTGAGTTCGCGGGCGTGCTCGACCACGTGCGCGAGCACCTGATTGGGGTCGGTGTCGGCGAGGAACTCGGTGGCGATGTCCCGGGTGGCCTCGATCCAGGCCTGGCGGGTGCGCGCGGATTCGTACAGCCGGGCGTTGTCCACCGCGATACCGGCCGCGGCCGCCAGGGCCTGCATGAGGACCTCGTCGTCCTCGGTGAAGGGATGCCCGCCGGATTTCTCGGTGAGATACAGATTTCCGAACAGCTCGCCGCGAATGCGCACGGGCACACCGAGAAAGGTGTGCATGGGCGGATGCTCGGGCGGGAAGCCGACCGAGGCGGGATGGCGGGTGAGATCGTCCAGCCGGACCGGCTGGGCCTTGCTCAGCACCAGGCCGAGCACGCCGTGGCCCTCGGGCAGATCGCCGATGAGCATGCGGGTCTGATCGTCGATGCCGTGATAGATGAACTGGTTGAACTGCTGGTCGTGCCCGCGGACCCCGAGCGCGCCGTACCGGGCGTCGACCAGGCTGGTCGCCGCGCGCACGATGGTGCGCAGCGTCTGATCCAGGTCGAGCCCGGAGGTAACCGCGAGCATGGCCTCGACCAGTCCGTCGATGCGATCACGCGCGTCGATGATCTGCTCCACGCGGTCTTTGACCTCGGTGAGCAATTCTCGTAATCGCAACTGCGACAACGTGTCACGTACCGAATAGGGTCCGGTGCGAGGGGTGTCGTGCATGGTAGTCCTGGTGTCGGCGGGCGCGCACACAGCACGGTGGATACTACGCTCGGCAGGGTTGCCGACGGGTTGTTACGCCGAACGTGACCGTCTCGAACGGAGTTTCGGCGCCCGCGCGGTATCCGCGACGACTCCCCACGCGCGCCGGCGGGCCAGTAGCGCGGCCCCGGCGCGGTTGTCCAGCAGCGAGCGCCCGGCGCCGATTTCCCTGATGGCCGAAGCCAATTCCATGCCCTTGATGTCCTTGACCACGTATCCGCTGGCCCCGGCGTCCATGGCCGCCATCATGGCCTGCTCGTCGGGATAGGACGCCAGGATCAGGCAGCGCAGTTTGTCGATGCCCGCCAGCAGTTCCCGGCACAGTTCGATGCCGTCGCCGTCGGGCAGCCGCGCGTCCAGCACCGCGACGTCGGGGCGCAGCGCCGGTATTCGCGAGCGCGCCTGGGCGATGTCGCCGGCGCCGCCCACCACGGTGAGCGAGTTGTCCTGCTCCAGCATTTCGGTGAGCCCGCGTCGGACGGTTCCCGGTGCGGTGACGAGGAAGACGGTGATCAAGGCTGCCTCCGAGCTCTCGGTGAAACCAGGGTGCGCACTGACTCTTCGAACGTAACCCCTGATGGCTCAGGTGAATACGGGCGAAGGTCACTTGTTATCTCGGTGGGGACTTTCGACCCTGTTTCGTGTCGTGAGGACCGTGATGCCATGAATGCGGGTTGCCGGGTCGGATACGGGAAAGGTGGTCGGCTATGGGTGGGTCGGAAGTGTGGTCCAGTGGTGTGGATCCGGATTTCGTGGTGACCACGCACGGTCCCGTCCCCGCCGCGGAGGTGACGCGGGCGGTGCGCGGGCTCGGCCGGATCCTCCGCAGGCACGGGCTGGAGGGGCAGGTGCGGGTGCGGCTGCGCTGGCCGGCGGCTGAGGACGGTCCCACCCTCGTGCAGGTGTCGGTCCGGGCGCTGGGGAAGGCGTTCCGGGTGCAGGTCGCCGGGCCGGGGCGATTCGCCACGACCTTCGCGCTGGAACGGCTGGACCTGCGGCTCGGGTGTCCGGCGGAGACCGCGTCGCGGCCGTGGCCGGATCCGGCGCGGCCGGTGCTGGGCGCGGTCAGCGAGCCGCGCGCGATCGTGCGGCGCAAGGACTGCCGGCTGCGGGTCGCCACCGCGGCGAACGCGGCGCTGGTGCTGGACGCCATGGACTACGACGCCTACCTGTACACCGACGCCGACACCGGCGCGGACGCGGTCGTGTGCTGGAGTGGGCCGCTGGGCGCGCGGGCCCAGCGCCAGTACCGGGACGTGGTGCCGGCGCTGCTCGAGGACGAGGCCGCGGCGCGGTTGTGCCTGGGCGGGCTGCCGTACCTGTTCTTCACCGATCCCGACACCCGCCGGGGCAGGCTGCTGTACCGCCGGTTCGACGGCGATCTCACCCTGGTCGCGGCGATCGGCAGCGACGAGCGCCCGCGCGATCGCGGGCTGCAGCCGCGGGTGCTCAGCACCACCTGCGTGCGCCGCACCCAGACCGAGGCGCTCACCGAATGGTTCGCGGCCGGGGTGATCGCGGACCGGTGAAAACCGCCCGCGACCGGCCGGGGAATCTTGACACCAACACAGCGGTTGACCAGCGTCGGAGCCCGCTCGACAGAACTTGTCGGTGGGCACGCCTAGCATGGCGTCGGGGGTAATTCTGGATACCGAACGTTGGAAGGATGGCCGGTGGCGGATCGCCTTACGGTGCGCGGAGCACGGGAACACAACCTCAAAGGGGTCGATCTCGACCTACCCCGTGACAGCCTCATCGTATTCACCGGGTTGTCCGGCTCCGGCAAATCGTCCCTCGCGTTCGACACCATCTTCGCCGAGGGCCAGCGCCGCTACGTGGAGTCGCTCTCCGCGTACGCGCGTCAGTTCCTGGGCCAGATGGACAAACCGGATGTGGATTTCATCGAGGGGCTGTCGCCCGCGGTCTCCATCGACCAGAAGTCGACCAACCGCAACCCGCGGTCCACGGTCGGCACCATCACCGAGGTCTACGACTACCTGCGCCTGCTGTTCGCGCGCGCGGGCACCCCGCACTGCCCGACCTGCGGTCATCTGATCGAGAAGCAGTCGCCGCAGCAGATCGTGGACCAGGTGCTCGCGATGGCCGAGGGCATCAAGTTCCAGGTGCTCGCGCCCGTGGTGCGCACGCGCAAGGGCGAATTCGTCGATCTCTTCGAATCGCTGCACGGGCAGGGCTATTCGCGCGTGCGGGTCGACGGCGTGGTGTATCCGCTGACCGAGCCGCCGAAGCTGAAGAAGCAGGAGAAGCACGACGTCGAGGTGGTCGTCGACCGGCTCTCGGTCAAGCCCAGCTCCAAGCAGCGCCTCACCGACTCGATCGAGACGGCGCTGCGCCTGGCCGACGGCATCGTCGTGCTGGACTTCGTCGATCGCGACGAGCACGCCCACGATCGTGAGCGCCGGTTCTCCGAGCGCCTGGCCTGCCCGAACGGGCATCCCCTCGACATCGAGGATCTGGAACCGCGCTCGTTCTCCTTCAACTCCCCGTACGGCGCCTGCCCGGATTGCACGGGTCTGGGTATCCGCAAGGAGGTCGATCCGGATCTGGTGGTCCCGGATCCGGAGTTGAGCCTGGCCGAGGGCGCGATCGCGCCGTGGTCGCGCGGGCAGACCGCCGAATACTTCACCCGTCTGCTGTCGGGTCTGGCCGAGGCCGTCGGCTTCTCCATGGACACCGCCTGGCAGGATCTGCCGGCCAAGGCGCGAAAAGCGGTGCTGGAGGGCAGTTCCGAACAGGTGCACGTCTCCTACGTCAACCGGTACGGCCGCAAGCGTTCGTACTACGCCGATTTCGAGGGCGTGATGCCGTTCCTGCAGCGGCGCATGGAGAACACCGAGTCCGAGGCGATGAAGGAGCACTACGACGGGTACATGCGGGATATCCCGTGCCCGGTGTGCAACGGTGCGCGCCTGCGGCCGGAGATTCTCGCGGTCACCCTGAGCGCGGGCGGGCAGGACAAGTCGATCGCCGACATCGCCGATCTGTCCATCGGTGACGCCGCGGAGTTCCTGCTGTCGCTGACCCTGGACGATCGCCAGGCCGCCATCGCGGCGCAGGTGGTCAAGGAGATTCAGGCGCGGCTGGGCTTCCTGCTCGATGTCGGGCTGGCGTATCTGAGTCTGGGGCGCGCCGCGGCCACGCTGTCCGGCGGTGAGGCGCAGCGCATTCGGCTCGCCACGCAGATCGGCTCGGGTCTGGTGGGTGTGCTGTACGTGCTGGACGAGCCGTCCATCGGCCTGCACCAGCGCGACAACCGCCGCCTCATCGAGACGCTGACCAGGCTCAAGAGCCTGGGCAACACGCTGATCGTCGTCGAGCACGACGAGGACACCATCCATGCGTCGGACTGGGTGGTCGACATCGGCCCGCTGGCAGGCGAGCACGGCGGCGAGGTGGTGTACTCGGGGCCGTATCCGGGTCTGCTCGAGGATCGGCGATCGCTCACCGGCGCTTACCTTTCCGGGCGCGAGCGCATCGAGGTCCCGCTCATCCGGCGGCCGATCGACAGGAAGAAGCAGCTCACCGTGGTGGGCGCCGTCGAGCACAACCTGCGCGACATTCAGGTGAACTTCCCGCTCGGGGTGCTCACCGCGGTGACGGGTGTGTCCGGTTCGGGTAAGTCGACGCTGGTCAACGACATTCTCGCGACCGTGCTGGCCAACAAGCTCAACGGTGCGCGGCAGGTGCCCGGGCGGCACACGCGCATCAACGGTTTGGACCATCTGGACAAGCTGGTGCAGGTGGACCAGTCGCCGATCGGCCGCACGCCGCGCTCGAATCCGGCGACCTACACGGGCGTGTTCGACAAGATCCGCACCCTGTTCGCGGCCACCACCGAGGCCAAGGTGCGCGGTTACCAGCCCGGCCGGTTCTCGTTCAACGTCAAGGGCGGGCGCTGCGAAGCGTGCTCGGGCGACGGCACGTTGAAGATCGAGATGAACTTCCTGCCGGACGTGTACGTCCCATGCGAGGTGTGCGGCGGTGCGCGGTACAACCGCGAGACGCTCGAGGTGCACTACAAGGGCAAGACGATCGCCGAGGTGCTCGACATGCCGATCGAGGAGGCCGCGGAGTTCTTCGAGCCGGTGACCTCGATCCACCGCTACCTCAAGACCCTGGTCGAGGTCGGTCTCGGCTACGTGCGCCTGGGCCAGTCCGCCCCGACCCTGTCCGGTGGTGAGGCGCAGCGCGTGAAGCTGGCCGCCGAGCTGCAGAAGCGCTCGACCGGTCGGACCGTCTACATCCTGGACGAGCCGACCACGGGTCTGCACTTCGAGGACATCCGCAAGCTGCTCAAGGTCATCAACGGCCTTGTCGACAAGGGCAATTCGGTCATCGTGATCGAGCACAACCTCGATGTCATCAAGACCTCCGACTGGGTGATCGACATGGGGCCCGAGGGCGGTTCGGGCGGCGGCATGGTGATTGCCCAGGGCACCCCGGAGGACGTCGCGGCCGAGCCCGACAGCTACACCGGGCAGTTCCTGAAGGAGGTTCTGGAGGCGCCGCCGGCTTCGGCCCCGCGCGCGGTGGCGGCGAAGAAGGCGCCGGCCAAGAAGGCGGCGGCGAAGAAGGCCGCGCCCGAGGCGGCGACCGCGAAGAAGTCGACGGCGGCGAAGAAGACCGCCGCGCCCGCCGATGCCGCCGCGAAGAAGGCCGCCGCGGCGCGTCGCAAGGCGGCGGCGCTGCGCTGAGAGTTACCCGTTCCCCGGCTGCGGCGTGCGTCGCCCGGCCGGGGAACGGTTCGAATCTCCGACTCACCTGTCCTCGGCTGCCGCGTGCGTGTTACCGGTCAGGGAGCGGTTCGAATCCCTTGGTTCGCAAGGCATTCGGTGAAATGTTGTCTGTTGCCGTTGCCTTCTGCCCGCGGCGGTCGAGGCGGGCCTGCGGTGCGGCTTGCGGGCCGACCGGATCCGGCACCCCGCAGGTGGTTCGGTCCGTCCGGAAGCTTCGAAGCAGTTCGTTGCCGTGCGGACGGCTATCCGATCTCGCGGAACCGGGCGTCGAGGAACGCGAAGGCCGCGTAGGCGGCCAGACCGACCGCCACGACGACCAGCAGCGCGGCACCGTACGGCTGTGCCGCAAGCGTTCTGAGCGCCACGTCCAGCCCGGTCGCCTTGTCCGGCCGACTTTGCACGGCGGCCACGACTACGAGCACCCCGGCGCCCGCGTACACGCCGCCGAGTGCCGCGTGTCCGATCTGCCCGAGCCGGACGACGAGATTTTCCGTGGCCGGGCTCGCGCCGCGGAAGTCCTGCTCCGCGCGGAACCGCTTCGTCCAGCCGTGGTGGGCGATGAACAGTCCGGCGACGATGATCGCGAGCCCGATGCCGATGACGACCGGTTTGCCCCACTCCTTGCCGAGCAGGCCGCCGACGAGACCGAGTTGTGCCTGGTCGGTGGAGTTGGCCGGCTTCCCCTTCGCGAGCTTGGCCGCGCTGTAGGCGAGGTACCCGAACAGGATCGCCTCCCCGAGGTTCATGATGCGCAGCGCCTTGTCCTTACGGCTGTTCCGCGCGCCGGTGACCGCCTCGAGCACCTGCCACACCGCCGCGACCCCGAGCCCGCCGGCGATGAGCCAGAGCGCGATCGCGCCCCCGGCGTTCTCCGCCAGGCTCTGCAGCGCCCCCGTCTTGTCCGCCCTCCCGATCCCGTCGCCGTCGAGGTCGCCGACCGCGATCTGCACACAGACCCACCCCACGAGCAGGTGCACGACCCCGTACGCCACCAACCCAGCCCGCGCCACGACCTGAAACACCCTGCTCCGCGCTACTTCCCGATGAACCCGGTTGTTCATAGCCCACCACGCGCTTTCTCCTCGAGCCCGGGCCCGCCGACGTTCCGCACGCGCCACGCTGCGACGTAGGGTTCCCCCGAGCGCCGGTCCGTAACGGCCCTTCCCATGGGGGTTTTCGTGACAGGTTCGCGGCACGCGATCCGTGGCAACGGATCCCGGCGACCAGCCGTGTGGACGCTAGCCGCAGCGGGTTCCACGTCGCTGTCGCCCTTGTCGAGGCAGGATGTAGGGCGCACGAGTGGGGAGCGAGGCCTACCCGGGGGAGGACGGCGGTGGGGATCGGGCCCGGCCGGAGAGTGGCCGCCGGAGATCCTGAGCCGCAGCCGGATTCGCCGGGTGGCCGTTTTCATCGTCTGCTGGGTGTCGCACGCCTCCTGCCAGGCAAACCGTCGGTCCGGGGGCGGGTTGTCGGGCGGGGTCGTATGCTTCGGCTCTGTTCGTTTGCCGCGCGAAGAAGTTCGGTGCGGGATGGAAAGGGAGGTCCGCCGTGTCTCCAGGGCTCGGGGCGTTGAGCGCGGACGCGAACTCGCGGTCGGCTCGGCTCACCGGGGACGTGGTGTTCCGGCCCGTCTCCATCAACCCGACGCCGTTGCCGGTGCGGCTGGTTGTGAGGGCGCACCCGCACGACGCGGTCACCGCCACGGCGGTGGAAGTCGTTCGGCGGCGGACCCCGATCCTGCGGAATCAGTGGGTGGGCGTTGTGCCGAAGTATGTTTCGGTCGACCCGGAGGTGTATGCCGAGTTGGACGGGCGGGGGCGGGACGCACTGCTGGCGGTCGAGCTGTCCCGCGCGGGGCTGGGGTCGCGCTATCTCGCGGACTACCCGTCGCGGACCGCGACGTGGGACCGCTGGTTCGAACGCACGGCGAACGGCCTGCCCGCCATCGCGTTCTTCGGTGTGCTGGCGCTGGCCGCGGGTGCGATCGTGGCATCGGGGTCGGTGTTCTCGGTCGCGGGCCTGCCCGGGTTCGTGCTGCTGGTCGCCGGGTACTGGGCGATGTCGGCCAACGAGGCGCGCGGCGAGTATCTCCAGGCCGACGCGAACGCGGCCCTGTGGGTGGGCGCCGACGCGGTGCGCGCGATGCTGCTGGCGCTGCGCTCGGGCGAACAGCCGCGGTCGAGGGCCGCGGCCGTGCGCCACCGGTGGTGGGGGTTTCGCCCCGCCGCCACTTACCGGCTCAGGTCCCTGGACAAGACCTTCCCACCGCTTACCGGCTCGGCTACAGATCCCATCCCGAGGTCAGGAATTCAGCTGTAGCGCCGCCTGATTCGTCGAAGTGATCCGCGCCGAACTCGGTGGCCGGCACCATGCCCTGTTGGAGGAGTCATCGCGGGGCACCGTCCTATGGCTGGGGTGTGCCCTGGTGGAAGTAGATCTTCCACTCGCCGTCGCCCCCGAGCCAGATCGAGCTGCGCGCGGCCGTTCCCCTCGAATCGCGTGTCCGGTAGGTCACCTGGATTACGTTGGGGCCCAGCCGAACCGCCGCGACGTCGTCGATCGCGGGAGCCGCCGCGCTCTCCGCATCCATCAGGGCGAGGATCGACGCCCTGTCCCAGACCCGCCCGGACGCGCCGAACTCGCGGAACTGCGAGTGGATCAGGGCGGCGGCCGCTTCCCCGGAGCCGCGCCGCGTGCGCTGCGCCAGTTCTATCTCGGCCGCCACGACATACTCGATCTCGGGATCGTCGCTCGTGAACCGCACGACCCGAGCCTGCGCACTCGAACCCGGAGCGGCAATGGGTTTTTCGAGCGCATGGGCTCCTGTGGCTTCGATACGTCTACAGCATGGCGGCCGGGGTCGCGGCCACCAAGCCGCCGTCGACGACCAGGTCCTGGCCGTTGATGTAGGACGCCTCGGGGGAGGCGAGGAAGGCCACGGCGGCGGCCACGTCGTCGGCGGTGCCCAGGCGGGCCGCGGCCACGGTCGCGACCACCTCGGCATGGGCTGTGGGAGAGACGTTCTCGTGGAACATGGGGGTTTCGATGTAGCCGGGGCTGACCGAGTTCACCCGGATCCGGCGGGGAGCCAGGTCGGCGGCGAGGGTGTGGGCGAGGTTGTGGACGGCGGCCTTGGTGGCGGAGTAGACGGTCGCGCCGGGGATGCCCCGGTGCAGCGTCCACGATGCGTTGATGACGATGGATCCGCCGTCGGTCAGCAGCGGAAGTGCCTGCTGGACGGTGAAATACACGCCCTTGAAGTTGATCCCGACGATGTGGTCGAAGTTCTCCTCGGTCACCGCCTCGACGGGGTCGAACACACCGACCCCGGCGTTCGCGAAGACCACGTCGAGCCTGCCGAAGCGCGCGGCGATCGCCGCGAACAGCGCGGTCCGGTCGGCGCTGCTTCCGATGTCTCCGGCCACGGCGAGAACGGATTCCGCGGCACCGGTCCCCGTCAGTTCCGCCACCGCGTCGTCGAGCCGGGCCTTGTCCCGCCCGGTGATCACCACCCGCGCGCCCTCGGCGAGCAGTCGCCGCGCGGTCGCGAGCCCCATACCGCTGCTGCCGCCGGTGACGAGGGCGACGCGTTCCTGGAATCGAGAAGTGCTGTCTGTCATGCCATCCAGGGTCGCGGCTCCGCGCGCCGGCAAACAGTGTCCGGTCATCCCGGGTGTGCCACCACCAGGCTGAGCCCGTGCGGGCACCGGCGCCGCGCAGCCTCCGCCGCGCCTGAGTGCCGACAGACATCCGAACACGCTGCGGTACAACGAAGCGCTGTCGCCCCGTCCGCTCAGGCGGTAGCCGTGCTCAGCGCGAGGGTGGCGAGGCGGTCGGCGGTGCCGGTGCCGGGCCGGGGGTTGTAGAGCTCGAGGTACCAGGTCGGGTGGTCCGCCGGGGTCAGCGTGGTGGTGTCGAATTGCAGCTCCCCGGCCTCGGGATGGGTGATCGCCTTCACGGCCTGGCGCGGTGCGGCTACCTCGTGCCGGGCCCAGATCTCGCCGAAATCCGTACTGGCGGTGTGCAGGTCGCTGATCACCCGCTCGAACTCCGGATCACCGGGCAGCTGCGCGGCGTCGGCGCGGAACGCCGCGACCACCGCGGGCGCGATCGCCGCCCACTGCGGGTGCGCGGCCCGGTAGCGGTCGTTGGTGAAGAACGAGATCAGGCAGTTGTGGTCGGTCTCGTCGTAGCCGAAGACCGCGCGGGTGGCGGCGTTGATCGCGAGGATGTTCCAGTAGCGGTCGCGCAGCAGCGCCGGCCCCGCTGTCCATGCGTCGATCACCCGACGCAATTCCGGGCCGACGGGCCCGGAGCCGTGACGCACCGCGGCCGGGGGAGTGAGCCCCGCGAGGGTGAACAGATGCGCCAGCTCGGGGTCGTCCAGTTGCAGCGCCCGCCCGATCGCCCGCAGCACCGACGCCGACACGTTGATGTCGCGCCCCTGCTCGAGCCAGGTGTACCAGGAGACACCCACCCCCGCGAGCAACGCGACCTCTTCGCGCCGCAACCCCGGCGTCCGGCGGGTACCGGTCGAGACCAGCCCGACCTCGGCGGGCGTCAGCCGTGACCGGCGGGTGCGCAGGAAGTCCCGCAGTTGTTCCCGGCGCAGCTCGCGCGCCGCCTTCGATGTGCCAGCCATATCGGGCGCAACAATAGTGGCCCGGCGCTTACTCCGGCCCACCGCGCACACGACCTCCCGGCGACGCGACAGCGCCCGGCCGGTGGATACCGGCCGGGCGCTGTCGGAAGGGGGTTGCTGGCCTCAGGACACCGCGACGGTGTCGCTCTCGGCCACGACCTTGCCGAAGTCGAGCTTGACGATCTGGTCGGCGAGGTGGAAGTAGCGGTCGTCGTGGGTGATGACGATGACCGTCTTACCGCGCGCCTTGAGCTCGGCGATGATCTCGGTGTAGAACACCTCGCGAAACTTCGGATCCTGATCGGCGGCCCACTCGTCGAACAGGTAGATGGCGCGATCCTCCAGCAGCGCGGTCAGCAGGGCGAGACGCTTGCGCTGGCCCTGGGACAGGTCGATGGTCGAGAGCTTGCCGTTCTCGACGGTCACCTTGTGCGCGATCTGCAGTTCCTCGAGGTAGTGCCGCACCTCGTCGTCGATGCCCGGCCGATCGAATCCCAGGTAGTCCTCGAAGAGGTGGAAGTCGGTGAAGATGGCCGAGGCGTGCTGGCGGAACCATTCGACGTTGTCGTGATCGATGCGTTCGCCGTTGAGGGTCATCGTCCCGATGCGCGGCACGTAGAGCCCGGTGAGCAGTTTGGCGAGCGTGGACTTGCCACTGCCGTTGCCGCCCACGATGAACGACACCTGCCCGGGTTCGAAGACCAGGTCGATCGGCCCGAGCGCGAACCCCTCGCCGTTCCCCTCGAGCGGCGGATGGCCGAGCGGCGCCGGGCGCGCGTCGTGCCCGCTGTGCTCGACGAACCGGTGCCCGTTCACATCCGGCCCGGCCGGGTGCCCACCGCGATGCGGCGGCCGCCCGCCCGGATGCCCGGGATGGCCCTCGGGCCCCGCGGGATGCCCGCCCGGACCGTGCGCGCCCGCCGGATGCGCCGGCGCCCCGGCCGGATGCGCGGGAGCCTGACCCGGATGGTGCTGTGCGCCAACGGGATGTGCGCCGCCGTCGCCGGGATGCGCTGCCGCGCCGCCCTTTTCGCGGCGCGGCTGGGCCCCCGGCCGCGGCGGCCTGCCACCCGGATGCGGTCCGGTGCCGTCGGGCGCGCCCGGTGTCGGGAACGGCGCGGGCGCCTCGGACCGATACGTGTACCCGACCCCGGCGAGTTCGAGCCGCGCCGAATCGACCAGCGGCCGATCGGAGTACGGCAGCTCGTTCTCGTTGTGCATGGTCTCCATGGACAGGTTCATGCCGCGAATCTTGGCCAGCGCCACGTCACCGCGCAGCAGGTCCGGAATCCGGTGCATGAAGTTCTGCATCGGCATCGACAGGAAGGTCGTGACCAGCACGTACCCGAACATGACCGGCCCGGGCACGTTCAGCGCCTTGGCGATCACGAACAGGATCAGGCCCATCGTGGCCAGCTGCAGCAGCTGCCCCAGGCCCTGCCCGATCGAGAACTTCGACGCCGCTTCGATGTTCTGCCCGCGCAGGGTCGCCGCCGAGCCGAGCAGATGCCGGTCCATGAAGTCCCGGCGCCGGCCGCGATGCAGCTTGAGCTCCTTGATG
The DNA here is from genome assembly GCF_053981095.1 of Nocardia sp. NPDC003693. Classification (NCBI taxonomy): domain Bacteria; kingdom Bacillati; phylum Actinomycetota; class Actinomycetes; order Mycobacteriales; family Nocardiaceae; genus Nocardia; species Nocardia sp. NPDC003693. The sequence goes on along the minus strand of NZ_JBSFNO010000012.1, from coordinate 91,095 downwards.
CCCAGGGTCACGGCCTGGAAGGACCGCAGCAGCACGTCCTCGTTCTCGCGCGCCTCCTGGTAGAGCCGGCGCACCCGCTTGAGGAAGATCTCGACGCAGGCGATGCCGATCAGGGTGCCCGCCACCGTGATGGCGAAGATCGGACCCGACAGCACCAGCAGGAAGACGAAGCAGCCGACGATGGTGGCGACGTCGACCACGATGCTCGGAATCGCCGTCACCGCTTGCGACAGCGCCCGCACGTCCTCGGTCAGCGTGGCCATGAGCCGGTGCATGCCGAGCCGTTCGAGGTGCTCCAGCGGAGCCGAGACGATGCTCGAGCTCAGCTCCGCGCGCAGCCGGTAGATGGCGTCCTGCGCCAGCCGGATCAGCAGCACCTGCGACAGCACGCCGCTCACCAGGATCACCACCGCCGTGAGGGCGAAGTTCCCGACGTGCACGTACGGCGGCGGTTCGGGCGAGACGATGCCGCGGATCAGCATCACCAGGAAGGTGTTGGCGATGCCGCATACCAGGCCCGTGGCGGTGACCGCCGCGATCCGTACCCACGAAATCGAGATGAGGAATCTGATGAGTTGCATTGTTACTGCGCTCTTTCGGAACGAATGTTCGCGTCGATGCCGGCGGTTCAGTGCCGGACGATGTCGAACAGGATGCCCTCGAGCGTGACGCCGGGGGCGAAGGAGAACGCGACGCCGGTGGAGATGGGCTTGTCGGTCTCGGCCTGAGCCGCCATCTGCTCGAGCACGAAGATGAGCGAGACGCTGAGCATGTTGCCGTAGCGCGCCAGCACATCCCAGCTCACCGCGGCGGCCTGTTCGGCGTCGATGCCGAGCGACTTGGCCGACTCCTCGATGATCTTCGGGCCGCCCGGGTGGATGGCCCACAGATCGACGTCGGACTTGCGTAGCCCGTGCGCGCGCAGCATCTCGGTGATGACCGGATCCACGCCGCGGTAGATGTACTGCGGCAGGTTCTCCGACAGCTCGCAGGTGATGCCGTTGTCGTTGACGCCCAGGACGATTCCGTCCTCCGCGTCGTCGAACAGGTGGCTGAAGCCGCCGCGGATGACGATCTTGCCGGGGGCCAGCTGCTGGTGCACCTGGCCGGCGCCGATCACGACCGCGCCGCAGCCGTCGCCGAAGAGGCTGTGCGTGATGACGTCGTTGATGTCGTCGTCGAAGACCGCGTTCACCGAGCTGAGCTCGAGGCAGATCACCATGGCCTTCTTGTCCGGGTGCGCCCGAACGTAATCCACCGCGGCGCGCATGCCGTTCATGGCGGCGGCGCAGCCCATGAAGTTGATGACCATCCGGTTCACGGTGGGGGACAGCCCGAGCTGCTTGACGACCGCGACGTCGACGCCCGGCGCGATGAACCCGGTGCTGGTGACGAAGATCAGCATTCCGAGATCGGCTGCGGGGTCATCGATTCCGGCGATGGCCCGGCCCGCGACGTCGACCGCGAGCGGCACCGCGTGCTCGTAGAAAAGGTTCATGCGCTCGCGGATGGTGGCCGGCCGCTGACTGAAGGGCAGGAACTGCGGGTCCAGCGGGTCGATGGCCAGGCGGCGGGTGGTGATCCGCGTCTTCTGGTAGACCCGCGGGATGCGCGCCTGCTGAGCGGGATCGGTGAATCGCTCGGCCACCCGGCGAGCGGCCTCGGCCTGATCTACACTCGGGGCGGGCGAACCCGTTGCGATGCTTTCGATTACGCCGACGGTGGACGGCGGCGCGGGCGGCAGGACCCGCTCGACCAGCCCCTCGACCCGGTCGTAACGCTCGCTCGAGCCGTGGTGGCGGTTCAGCGCGGTGGGACGCAGGGCGCCCTCGTCAATGGTGATAGACACGAAATTACTCCCCTTCTTTCGATAAAGATATTGCGCTGCTGCGCTATTGCGTTAACGACCGGCGAAATCGATTCAGACAGTGCCGATTCCGGAGAATCCCTGCGCGGTGTAGACGACACAGGTCTTCAAGGCCGATGGCGCGAAATGCTCGCGGAAGAAGCCCCACTCCCGTTCTTTCGCTTCATCCGATGCCGAGAGAATGTACGTTCGGATCTGCTTCGGAAAGCGATCCGTGAAGAAACTCTTCGCCGGCAGCCATTCGACATCGAATTTGGCTGCCTCTTCGCGCAATACGTCCTCGGTCGCGATATTGGCGAAGCCACTGCGCTGATAGGGCAGCACATGGTGGACTCGGTGCGAGCTCAGGCCCGCGGACAGGAAGCAGTCGACGTAGCGATTGCCGATGACCTTGAGGTCGTAGGCCTGCTCGAGCTGGTTGATGCCCCAGTCCTCGGTATTGGTCTCGATGTGCTCGGTCTCCACCTCGAAGTCGTGGCTGGCCACGACGAGGAAGGTGCTGATCCACATGGTGAGCACGAATTGCAGTGCCCAGGCCCAGAAGTCGCCCGCCAGGGTGAACACGACGAGCTCGCCCACGAGCAGGAAACGCACGCCGAACGATCCGATGAAGTGCGGCAGTGCGCCGCCCCAGGTGCCGTACATGTCCTTGATGCCCACCTTGCGGGTGAGCCGGCAGACGTCCAGCAGGCGCATGATCATGCCGGTCACGGTGTGCCCGAACTTGTGCATGGTGTGCACCGGGACCCGGTACAGCCTGGGGATTCGCATCATCATGGTGAAGACGTTCTTTTTGATGTCGACTTCACTCTGGGTGTGCGGGTGGTGCAGCAGCGCGTGACCGTCGGCGGTCACGAAAGCCAGTGCGACGTAATTGAGGTCGAAGGCGTTGACCCAGATCTTGTTCATGCCCTTCTGGGCACGGTGGATCGCGTAGTGGCCGAAGCCCGCCAGTGAGCTGCGCAGCAGGACCATCGCGATCACGAAGACCGGCAACGGCATCCAGCTGGTGTCCCACAGGCGCAGGCCCTGCACCGCGAAGTACAGCACCGCGAGCGTCGCGACCACGACGTTGAAGATGGTGTCCATGCGCTTGACGCGCGCGGCCAGCACCGGATCCTTGAGCCGCTTCTTCACCTGATGCAGCAGGTCGTCTTTATTGTCGAACTGGTACTTGGGGGTATCGCGCCAGCTGTCGAAGCCTTCCTTGAAAAGGAAGTCGGGCGCGTTCGCCTTGGGGTGAATGTCCTCCGGCAGCGCCTGCCGATTGAGCGCGTATCGCTCGATCAGCTTCGCGATGCCTTCCGGATTCTTGTGGTACGAACCGATAATCGAGGTGATGTCCCGGTTCTTGGTGCGGCCGATGAAGAACTCGCCGCCGGGATGCTTGGAGATCCAGTCGCTCAGGTCGTAGGCTTTGCCGTTGTAGACCCAGACGTTCGACACCGGCGGTGGCCCCGAGGGCGGAGGTGGACGGAGTTCCCGCTCCTGCGTATCCGGGCGGTCGTTCGTCATCTCATTCCTCCATGTCTGACCGGCTGCCTGTCGGGCCGATCAGGGTTCCTAGCTACCCCTGATGCCTAACGCACACACCGCTTTCGAGCGTTGTGTGGTTATCGTGCGTGTAGCGCCTTGCATTTCACTGAATAAACGCTTGCGCCGCCGTCGAGCGGCTGTGCGATCTTGCCGGCCGGCGGGCAGTGATCTCGCCGGGCCGTGCGGGGCCGGACGCCACCGCGGCCCGAGACGACAGCCGGTCCGGGACCGCGCTCGGCAATCGTTGCCGCCGTGGCGCTTTCCCGGACCGGTGCTCCCAGGGGGAGCGGGCAGCTAGGGCCTAGCCCGCGGGCTTGACGACGTTGACGTCCTTGCCCCAGCCGGACAGCGTCAGCTTGATGTTGCCCGAATCCTTGGTGACGACGGCGCGAACCAGGTTCGGGCCGGTGCCGGGGGAGGCCTCTTCGGAGGGACGGGCCGCGACCGAGGTGGTCGGCGGCGCGACATCGGCGATCCACAGGGTGATCGGCAGGACGCCGGCCTGCTGGCCGATGCGCGGGACGACCGGGTCGATGACCGAGGCGTCGATGGTGCCGGTGACGCGGACGGTGTTCACGCCGTCGATGGTCTCGCGGGCCTCCACCTTCGGGTTCTGCACCTGCGCGATGACGTGGGCGATGCCCTTGTCCTTGTCCAGGATCACGCCCGGATCGTAGATCTTCTCGGCGGGGCCGACGGGGGCGTACTTGGAGCCGTCACCGGCGTACAGGGTCTTGTCCACCACGAGGAACTTGGTCTCGGTCCAGTTGGTGTCGCCTTCCTTGACCCGGACCTTGGCCTCGCCGACCGCCTGGCCCTCACCCTGCGGCTGGTTGGTGATGTCGGCCTTGACGTAGTCCACCGGCAGGTTGGGGATGTCGGTGACCTTCAGGTCCAGGTGGACCGACTGCAGGGTCTGGGTGGTGCGCGAGCACTCGGCCACCAGCTGGCCGCCCTCGGGGAGCGGGCCCGTGGCGGGAGCCGAAGAGGTGGTGCTGGATTCGGAGTCCGAGGTGCAGCCCGTCACCAGTGCGCCGAACAGGGCCGCCGCCGCGACCATGGCCGGGACGAGTGCCCGGCGGCGCCGATGGGAGGCGGTCCCGCGGGAAATGGAGTCAATCATGTACAACCCCCGAAGAGTTCGTGATCTCGGTATGCGGGCGGCTGCCGCCACCCGCGTCGTAGTATGCAGCACCCGAGATGCATTCCGCATGATCGGGCGGCACACCGGCATCCAACCAGGGTGGTCGCGAACGCGCCAAGGCTTTTGTCGCGGGTGTCGCGAAACCCATTCCCGGATGCTTACTTCGACGCGTCGGCGGGAATTCGGCTATCGGCTGGCAATAGCGATTTTCCAGCGCTGTCGATCGCGCCGCATTGTCGAACAGGGGCACTCCCCGGATTGCAGGCAACTGTTCGGCAATCACCATGTATCCGGACCCTCCGTTGCGTTCGTGGAAGGGGATGCGTGGGTCATGGCTCGAGCATGGCACGGCCCACCGACAGGATCGTGACGCGCGCCGCGGCGGCGCGAATGCTCTTGTGACCGAACACGTGTCCATGCTTGCGGCCGGTCCGCCCGGCGAGTAACCTGCGTCACAATCAAACTGAAACCGAATCGTACCACTTTAAGTCCGGAACGAGCGACGCAGACGAGGGAACGACAATGACGACGACCCGCCGAAACCTTTGGCGCCGAAGCGCACTCGCGGCCGGACTGTGCGCGCTCGCCGCCGCCGCGTCCCCCGCGCCCGCCCTCGCCGCCCCGGCCGGCGGCGGCGCCGAGTACGTGGCCCTCGGCGACTCGGGCGCCGCCACCACCGGTGTGCAGAAGTTCGACGCGGGCGCGCCGCTGCAGTGCATCCGATCCACTGCCAACACCCCGAAGCTGGTCGCCGCCGCCCTCGGTGTGAACCTGGACGACCGCAGCTGCAGCTCGGCGAAGATTCCGCATCTCACGACCTCGCAGGGCGCGGGCATCGCGCCGCAGTTCGACGCGCTCGGTCCGGCGACGAAGCTGGTTACCGTGCACATCGGCGCGAACGACGCCGCGATGACGACCTACATCCTGAGCTGCCACCTGGCCGGTGCGAAGCAGTGCGCCGATCCGGCGTGGGACACGAGCATCGACGCCATCGCGGGCTCGTATGCCGCCGCGCTGCAACAGATCTCGGCGCTGGCGCCGAACGCGAAGATCTACGTCGACGGCTGGCCCACCTATGTGCGCGCCGGCGGCTGCGCCGAACTGCCCGGCCTGCGCCCGCAGGACGCGGCCGTGGTGCAGCGGGCCTTCGATCGCCTCAACACCGTCGTCTCGCGCGAGGCCGCGGCCAGCGGGGCGACCTACATCGACACCCGCGCGGGATCCATCGGCCACGACATGTGCGCCGCGCCCGGCGAGCGCTGGTTCGATCCGCTGCTCGCGACCCAGACCCTGATCCCGTACCACCCCACCCTGGAAGGGATGAGCGGCGTCGCGGACATCATCGTCCGGGCCATCCGCGCGGACGCGAACTAGCGGGCGGGAGTTATCAGTAGACCGGGCCGGTGTACTTCTCGCCCGGCCCCTGGCCCGGCGCGTCGGGATGCGCCGACGCCTCGCGGAACGCGCGCTGCAGCGACTGCAGACCTTCGCGGATCGGGCCGGCGTGCGGGCCCAGGTACTCCACCGACGCGGTGACCAGACCGGCCAGCGCGGTGATGACCCGGCGCGCCTCGTCCAGATCCAGGTGCGGGCTGGTGGACGGGTCGGCCTCGCCGAGCCCGAGCTTCTCGGCCGCGGAACTCATCAGCATGACGGCCGCGCGGCTGATAACCTCGACCGCCGGGATCTCGGCCAGCTCACGCACGGCCTCGCCCTCGATGAGGTCCGATTCCCGCTCGTTCAAAGACGCCTCGCTCATGGGTAGAGCATGGCATCGAGCGGGTTGTCAATGGTCGAGGGGGCGGCCGATTCGGCGGTTCGGCCGCGGGCTGTTAGACTCTCCTGCGACGACCGCCCCGGACTCCGGTTCAGGGCATCAAGTGGAGCCCGACTCCCACCGTCTGCCGGTCTCGAACCAGGTTGGCGGTCCGGTCGCTCACCATTTTCTGGTGAGTCATCTGTGAGGGTTTGCCCTGTACAGACGTGATGCGAGTAGTTTGCGTCGCGGACCGGTCGACTCGGGCCCCGTGTTGGAGAAATACCAACCCGGGGCTTTCGTGTTGAAATTGGGGTTGCAGTTATTGCTTGCGGTCGTTGACGAACCGCTTGACCTAGGAGGCCCCATCAGCACTGAGACTCGCATCAACGATCGCATCCGCGTACCCGAGGTCCGCCTCATCGGACCGGGTGGTGAGCAGGTCGGGATCGTGCGTGTTGAAGATGCACTACGCGTCGCCATGGAGGCCGACCTCGACCTGGTCGAGGTGGCACCGGACGCGCGTCCACCCGTTTGCAAGATCATGGACTACGGCAAGTTCAAGTACGAGACCGCGCAGAAGGCGCGTGAGTCCCGGAAGAACCAGGTCCAGACCGTGATCAAGGAGCAGAAGCTCCGACCGAAGATCGACGATCACGACTACGAGACCAAGAAGCGCAACGTCGTTCGCTTCCTCGAGGCCGGATCCAAGGTCAAGGTCACGATCATGTTCCGTGGTCGTGAGCAGTCCCGGCCGGAACTCGGTTTCCGGCTGCTGCAGCGGCTGGCCTCCGACGTCGCCGATCTCGGTTTCGTCGAAACCTCGGCCAAGCAGGACGGCCGAAACATGACCATGGTCCTCGCCCCGCACAAGGGCGCGAAGACGCGGGTGAAGGCTCAGAACGAGGCCAGCTCGGCACCGCAGCGCAGCAGTGCGCCGGCGCCCGCGGCCCCGGCGCAGGCCCCGGCTCCCGAGGCCGCTCCGGCTCCGGCTGCCACCCCGCCGCAGTAATAACGAACAGCATTGGCGGAAGCGCGCTTCGGCGCGCCTCCGGCACGAGACAGATTGAGGATTCCATGCCGAAGATGAAGAAGCACAGCGGCGCCTCGAAGCGATTCAAGGTGTCCGGTGCGGGCAAGCTGCTGCGTCAGCAGGCGAACCGTCGCCACCTGCTCGAGCACAAGCCGTCCACCCGGACTCGTCGTCTGGACGGCACGGAGGTCGTCGCGAAGGCGGACGTCCCGCGCGTCAAGAAGCTGCTCGGCCTCTAAGGCCGCGTCAGCACCTCGCGTTCTCGAACGCCATCCCCGACTAACTTCGGGCGCGTATTCTGCGCCCGCCCAATCGATCAAGGACTGACAAGTGGCACGCGTCAAAAGGGCCGTCAACGCTCAGAAGAAGCGCCGTTCCGTTCTCGAGGCCTCCAAGGGCTACCGCGGCCAGCGCTCGCGGCTGTACCGCAAGGCCAAGGAACAGCAGCTGCACTCGCTCACCTACGCCTACCGCGACCGCCGCGCGCGCAAGGGTGACTTCCGCAAGCTGTGGATCGCTCGTATCAACGCCGGCGCGCGTCTGAACGACATGACCTACAACCGCTTCATCCAGGGCCTCAAGGCCGCGGGTGTCGAGGTCGACCGCAAGATCCTCGCCGAGCTGGCTGTCTCCGACGCCGCCGCGTTCGCCGGTCTGGTCGCCATCGCGAAGGCCGCGCTGCCGGCCGACGTCAACGCCCCGGCTGCGTAAGCTGCCGCTGCGTGACAACGCAACAGCATTCGGAACGACCCGTGGAAGCGCTCTCCGAGCGCAATCCGCGGGTCGTTTCCGCTGTCAAGCTGCATCGGGCGCCGGTGCGGCGCAAATCCGGCCTGTTCCTGGCCGAGGGGCCCAATTCCGTTGCGTCCGCGCTGGATACGGGTCATGTCGAGGAGCTGTTCTACTCGCTGAAGGCCGCCGGTCGCGAGACCGAACTGGTCGCGGGCGCGGCCGCCATGGGCGTGCGCACCACGCTGGTGAGCGATCGGGCCGCGGAAGCGCTCGGCGAGACGGTGACCCCGCCCGGCCTGGTCGCGGTCTGCAAGCAGATCGACGTGCCGGTGCGCGACATCCTGGCCACCGCGCCGCGGCTGCTCGCGGTTCCGGTCGCCATGTCCGACCCGGGCAACGCGGGCACGCTGATCCGCGTCGCCGACGCGGTGGGCGCGAACGGTGTCGTGCTGGCCGGCGATTCGGTCGATCCGCACAACGGCAAGAGCGTGCGCGCGGCGGCCGGGAGCCTGTTCCACGTGCCGATCGCCCGAGACCGCGATATCGAGGCCGTACTGCACGCGCTGCGCGCGGCGGGCATCACGGTGCTGGCCACCGCGGCCAAGGGGGAGGTCGACCTCGACGAGGCCGACGACATCCTGCGCGGTCCGGTCGCCTGGCTCTTCGGCAACGAGGCGCACGGGCTCGATCCCGAGATCGCCCGGCAGGCGGATCATCGCATCCGTATTCCTATCCGCGGCCGGGCCGAGAGTCTGAACCTGGCCGCGGCCGCGTCGATCTGCCTCTACGCGAGCTCGCGCGTGCAACACGCGAAGTAAGTCACACCTCGGACGGAATCCGCTCGCCGGTGGATACCGTTCGAGGGATTCACCATGGTCGTGGGCTCGGGAGGGGAGCAGGCATGCGGGTGGGACGTGGGCGTTCGCTGGTATCGGGCGGACGAGGTGTGGCGCTGACCGCGCTGCTGGGCGCCGCCGCGCTGTTGCCGGGCGCTCCGGCCGGTGCGGAGCCGGCTCCGGGGCTGGAGTGGGTGGCGTGCCCGGCTGGGTCCGGTGCCGAAAAGGCTTCGTGCGCAACGGTATCGGTGCCCAGGGACTACGCGGATCCGGACGGTCCGCGGATCGAGGTCACGGTCAGCCGGATACCGGCACTGGACCCGGCCCGCAGCCGCGGCATGCTGTTCGGCAATCCCGGCGGCCCCGGCGGTGACGCGCTGAGTTTCTGGACCGGCGCCGCCACCCGGGTGCCGCAGCTGCGTGAGTGGGATCTGATCGCGGTGCAGCCGCGCGGCCTGCGCTGGTCCACGCCGCTGCACTGCACCTCCGCGCTGGACGTCGTGCTGGTGACCGATCGGGCCGCGTGCGAGCTGGATCGGCCCGGCTATCCCGCGACCGTCACCACCGAGTCCGTCGCCCGGGACATGGACCAGGTGCGCCGGGCGCTCGCGGTGGACCGGATCGACTTCCTCGGTATTTCCTGGGGGACCTACCTCGGCGCGGTGTACGCGACCCTCTTCCCCGAGCACGTCGGCCGGATGGTGCTGGACTCCAACGTGGATCCGGACGTGAGCTGGGTCGACCAGGTGGCGGATGTGCCCGTCGGCGTGTACGAGCGGCTCGACGCGATCTTCGACTGGATCGCGGCCAACGACGCGATCTACGGGCTCGGCCCGACGCGCGCGGACGTGCTCGCGGAGTGGAAGCGTCAGTCCGCGGCGCAATCGGGCGGCTGGGGGTCGGCCACCGTCGCGGCCACCACCTTCGCCGCGTACTCCCGCAGCCAGTGGCCGTACCTGGCGCAGGGGATGCGCGAGTACCGCGACGACCCGGGCGAGACCAGGTTCCTCGATTTCCTCGCCCGCCCGCCCATCGTCGGTGATCCGACGTCCGCGTGGATGCGGGACGCCACACGCTGCAACGAGGACAGCGGGCTGAACCTCGCCGCGCTGACCGCGACCGCCGCCACCCTGCTCACCGAGACGAACCCCTACCTCCAGCAGGCGGCGGTGGTGCGGTCCGGGATCACCTGTGCCGCATGGCCGCAGACCACCCGCCGCGTGCACGTCGACGGCGCTCGCCTGGCGGTGCGCCCCCTGCTGGTGCAGAGCCGCCACGACCCGGCCACCTCCGGCGCCCCCGGCCTCGCCGCGGCCCTCGGCGGCGACATCATCTGGGTGGAGGGCGGCGACCACGGCAATTTCACCCGCCCCAATCCCGTGCTCAACACCGCTGTCCTGCGGTACCTCCGGACCGGCGAGGTCACGATCGACACGGCCCCCGAGGCCCCGATCACCTCCCCGAATCCGCCGACGGAGGTGCCCGGCTCCCGCTGAGTGGACCGGCTCGTGCCCGATCTCGGGAACCGTGATGGCGGGGCAAACGCACCGCCGCCACGGTGTGGGTCAGTTGCCGGGCTCGATCAGCTGGATGTCGAGCTCGATCTCGATGGTGTCGCTCACCAGCATGGTCGGGATGCCGGGGGCGATCCCGAACGCGCTGCGGTCGATCGTGCCCCGGGCGGCGAAGCCGGCGTGGTTCTTGTTGTCGAGCGGGAACAGTTGCACCCCACCCCATTCCACGTGCAGGGTGACCGGCTTGCTGACGTCGCCGATCGTGCTGAGGCCGGTGACGTCGAACTCGTCGGTGATGGCCACCGGCTCGGGCACCCGGAAGGTCAGGTGCGGGATCTTGGTGACATCGAGGATGTCGGCGCCGCGCACGTAGTTGTCGCGGAACTCGTTGCCGGTGTCGAAGGAGTCGAAGTAGACGGTGGCCTCGATCGCGGCGGCGCCGTCCTGATCCACCACGAAGGCGGCGTCGAAATGGTTGAACCGGCCCCGGACCTTCGAGATGCCGAGATGCTTGACGGTGAAGTGCACCGCCGAATGCGCGGTGTCCAGGGTCCAGGCGCCGGGGGCGATGAGTGTCTGCTGCGAGGTCGTCATGGCGCACAGACTAGGCGGCGTCCATACCCCTGCCCCGCAACGTATCCCGCGTGTTTCCGCAGCTCGCCGGGTATGTCCGGGTCTGCGGGTGCCCCGTCGGCTGTCCGCCTCGGCGCGGGCCTGGGCTACTCGCGGGTAGGGTACTGCGGTGAGTGATTCAACGCGTGTCTACACCAGAATCTTCGTCCGGACGGCCCCGCTGTTCGGTGTTCTCATGGCCGGCTACAGCGCGATCCTCGGGGTCGGGCTCGGCGGCGCCGTCGTGGTGGGCGTGGTCGGCGGACTGCTGTTCGGGGCGATCATGTCGTTGCTGCTGGGCACGATCAACATTCGTTCGGCGCGCCGGATCGGCGGCGAGGCCGCCACGAACGCGCCGGTCCGCCAGCAGGTCTCGACGGTTCTGAGCGCGGAACCGCCCGCGGTGTTCGAAGCCGTGGACCATCTCATCCAGGGCTCCGGCGCGCGGGTCACCCGGCGCGACACGATCGCGGGCCGGATCGAGGCTCGCACGGGGTTCTCCTGGAAGAGCTGGGGGGAACGGCTTTCCGCGACCGTGTTGTCCCTGGGCGACGGCCGCACCGAGGTGCGTATCGAGAGCCGGCCGGCCTTCCCGGGCACGGTCGTCGACTACGGCAAGAACCTGCAGAACGTCCGGCAGCTCGAGCAGGGACTGCGGGGGCTGTTCCCGGGGGAGTGAACGGGGGATGTAGATAGCCGGATCGTTGCCCTTAGGCTTGCGCGGTGACTTCGCCCAGTACCTTGCGCTCCGGTGCGCTCTCCCTCGCATCCAGTGTGGTGATCGGGGTGGCGTCGGCGGGACCCGCCTACAGCATCACCGCGACCCTGGGCCTGGTGGTGGTGGCCGTGGGGGCGCAGGCGCCGGTGATCGTGCTGCTGGCCTTCGTGCCCATGCTGCTGGTGGCCATCGGGTATCGGGAACTCAATGCGGTGGAACCGGATCCGGGCACCACGTTCGTCTGGGCGACGCGGGCGTTCGGGCCCTTCGCGGGGTGGATGTCCGGGTGGGCGATCGTGGTGTCGGATCTGCTGGTGATGGCGAGCCTGGCGCAGATCAGTTCGCAGTACACCTTCCATCTGTTCGGGGCGCACGGGATCGGGGCGGACGCGACCAGCGGCTGGGTGCTGTTGCTGGGGATTGCCTATCTGGTCGTGATGACCCTGGTCGCGCTGTACGGGATCGATGTGTCGGCGCGGCTGCAGTCGTGGCTGCTGACCGTCGAATTCGGCATGCTGGTGGTGTTCTCGGTGGTGGCGCTGGTGCGGGTGGGGCTCGGGCACGCGCCGTCCGGGTCGAGTTCGCCGCACCGGTCGTGGTTCAACCCGTTCGAACTGGGGTCGTTCTCGGACTTCGTGACGGCCATGCTGCTCATGGTGTTCATCTACTGGGGCTGGGATTCGGCGGTCGCGGTGAATCAGGAGACGGTGGATCCGCGGCGCACGCCCGGGCGGGCCGCGGTGCTGTCGACGATTACGCTGGTCGCGCTGTATCTGCTGGTGACGGTGGCGAGTCAGGCGTTCGCGGGGATCGGGACCGACGGGCTGGGGCTGGCCAATCCCGACCACGTCGACGACGTGCTCGGCGCGCTGGGCGCCGCGGTGTTCGGGGACGGGGCCGTCGGCACGGTCCTGGTGCACCTGCTGTTCCTGATGGTCCTGACCTCCGCGGCCGCCTCCACCCAGACCACGATCCTGCCCACCGCCCGCGCCACCTATTCGATGGCGCTGCACCATGCGTTGCCCGCCGCCTTCGGGCGTGTCCATCCGCGCTTCCGGACGCCCTCGTTCTCCACGATCGTGTTCGGCGCGGCCTCGGTGGTGCTGTACGTGGCGCTCAATTTCGCCTCGGGCGGGCGTCTGATCGCGCAGGCGGTGACGGCGATCGGCATCTCCATCGGCGTGTACTACGGCCTCACCGGGCTCAGTTGCGCGTGGCTGTATCGCGGTCGATTCGGTTCCAGCCCAGGGGCTTTCGTCGTGCGCGGGGTGCTGCCCGCGCTGGGCGGCTGCGCGCTGCTGTTCGCTGCGGCCTGGACCGCGGTGACCTCGTGGTGGGTGGAGGACGAGGGCTCGTCGTGGCAGGTGCCGTTCCCGCCGCACTGGGAGATCGGCGCGACCTTCCTGCTGGGCGTGGGCACCCTGCTGCTCGGCGTGCCCATCTATCTGATCCTGGCCAGGGTCATGCCGCCGTTCTTCCGCGGCGAGGTCCTGGCTCGTGCCCTGCCCGAGCCGACCGAGCGGATCATCGAGGCGGACGCGCCCGCGCAGGTTTGAGCCGTAGCGCCGGGGTCCGGCCCGGAAAGCTCAGTCCCCGTTCGATTCCAGGTCGGACAGCATCTCCTGCGCCCAGGGCGCGGGCACCGCGTCGGGGCCGACCACCTGCATGGCGGTCAGGTCGGTGAGCAGCATTCCGGTGGCGATGAACCGGCGCACCTCCGCCACCGACGCCCCGGTCGCCTCGCGCGCGAGGTCGTAGATCCGCCCGAATCGCGCCCGGACCTCGTTGCCGATCTCCGGGTCCGCGCTGGCCGCGAACCCGTGCAACAGCATGAGCGGCCGGGTCCGGTCGGTGAGGAAGATGTTGTAGCTCTGCCCCATGGCGTACAACTTCTCCTCGGGCGTCGCGGTGGCCGGCGCCTGCTCGACCGCCGTCCGGAAGACCTCCTCGATCCGGTCGCAACTGAGCCGCAGCGCGGCCAGGAACAGCTGCTGCTTGGTCCCGAAGAGCCGGATCACGTACGGCTGCGACACCCCCGCCCGCCGTGCGATCTCGTCGGTTTTCGTTGCGGCGTAACCGGATTCGGCGAACGCGGACAGGGCGGCCTCGAGCACCTGCTCGCCGCGCTCACTGGCGGTCATTCGCGTTCGGGTGGTCCTCATGGCCGGCCGGGCTCCTCGTCACTGGGTTGGTCCTCGCCCGACCATGTTATCAGTCAATGCATACTTGCCGGTCGAGGCCGCCGTCACCGCTCGAGTGAGGTGATGAGCAGGTAGCGCCCGTTGCCACGCCGCTCGGTCTCCTCGCAGACACAGACGTCCAGTGTGGTGGGCGGGGTGAGGGTGCTCAGGTCGATGGCCAGCGCGTCGTCGGGGAGGTCGGTGAAGTATCGATGTTCCTGCGGGGGCAACCCGGTGGTGAGTTCGCGATACGGCACGGCCATCGCGTGCGGGCTCGGGCGATCCCAGACGTAGAGCGCGTCGGCCAGATGGGGATTGTAGTTTTCCAGGATGTACTCGTTCGCCCAGCGTGATTGGCGGTCCGCGATCGGTTCCAGCGGTGTGGCGGAGATGCCCATGATCAGCGCGACCCACCAGTCGAAGAGCGAACGAGCCTGGTAGGCGACGATATCGTCGCTGGCATCCGGGGAACTGCCGAAAATCGGACCCCAGTGGCCGGTGTCGCGATCGATGTCGACGAAGTAGTGGTCGCCGGATCCGCCGCTCATGTGGAATTGCAGGCACGAGTTTCGCGGGCCGCTGTCCCAATCGCCTCCGAGTGAGTCCACCCAGGACGGCGGTTCCCCCGGTTTCCGGTGTTCGTTACCCGGGCCGAAGTACTCGTCCTCCACCAGGAATCCGCCGATCTTTCGTAACAGCGCCCGTTCCGGCTCGGGTACCGGAACGGGAAAATCGTCGAGTTCGGTATCGGTGAAGCCTGCGAACAGGCGTATTTTGTCGGATCGGCGCTCGGCCAGCGCTTCGAGCGCGGTGTACAACTCGTCGATATCGACCGTCATTCGGTTCCCCCCAAATGCCTTCGTGGACTGACTCTTTCCGAGTTTAGCGAGCAACTCGGACAATCCTGGCGGGGTGGAATCCCTCGCCCTAGCGCTCGGGTTTGGTGATCAGCAGGAAGCGGCCGTTGGCTCGGCGCTCGCTGTGCTCGGAGACCCGGACGTCCAGGAGGGCGGGCGGGGTCACGGCGTCCAGGTCGATGGCCAGGGTGTCGTCGGGCAGGTCGGTGAAGTGCTGGCGCTCTTCGGGATCCAGGTCGCCTACCAGGTCGGTGACGGGGACCGGCTTGGCCTCGGAGTGGCGGTGGTCCCAGGGGTAGAGGGCGGCGGCCAGGTGGGGGTTCTCGTTGTCCAGGACGTCGTCGAACTCGTAGTCCTCGTCGGGGGGAGTGGCGTCGATCCCGGCGGCCAGGGCCGTCCACCACTCGACCAGGGAGCGGGCCTGCAGGGCCAGGGTGGCGTCGAAGTCGGGGGAGCTGCCCAGGATCGGACCCCAGTGGCCGGTCTCGCGGTCGATGTCCACGAAGTAGTGGTCGCCCGAGCCGCGAGCCATATACAGCTGCAGCGCCGAACCTTTCGGCCCGGTGTCGGACTCCCCGCCGACCGCGCCCTCCCAGCTCGGCGGCTCGTCCAGCGCCCGCCGCTCGTGCCCCGGCCCGAAGTACTCGCCCTCCACCAGTAACCCGCCGACCTGCCGTAGCAGCGACCGCTCCGGCTCGGCCACCGGCACCGGAAACGCGTCGAGCTCGCTGTCGCTGAACCCGGAGAACAACTGCACCACGTCGGACCGCTGCTCGGCCAGTGCCCGCAGTTTGGTTACGAGTTCTTCGACGACGGTGGTCATTGGAATCACCCCAAACATGTTCGTGGACTTGTGGTTGCCGAGCCTATCGGGTGTGGACGGGGGATGTGGGGCGAGTCGCGGGTGTAGGGAATCCCGCGCTCGGGTGTGGCGCGAGGAATCGAGCGACCGCTTCGACGCCGGGTCCAACGCCGGTCGCCTGTTGACTTGTTATCAGTGGATGCATACTCTCTAGTTATCAGTCGATAACAACAAGGGTTGGTCATGACTTCGACACTCGAAAAGTCCTCGGGGGCAACGGCGGACGGCAAGCCGCCGCGGTCCCTGGCCGCGGTGCTGGTCGCCGTGGGTATTCCGATGTTCATGGTGACGCTGGACAACCTGGTGGTCACCAACGCGCTGCCGGTGATCCGGACCGAGCTCGGCGCCTCGCTGTCGGACCTGCAGTGGTTCGTCAACGCCTACACGCTCTCGTTCGCCTCGCTGATCCTGACCGCGTCGGCGCTCGGCGACCGCATCGGGCGGCGCCGGCTCTTCCTGATCGGCATCGCGGTGTTCACCGCGGCGTCGGCGGCCTGCGCGGTGGCCAGTGAGCCGTGGATGCTGATCGCGGCGCGGGCGGTGCAGGGGCTGGGGGCGGCGGCGGTGCTGCCGCTGTCACTGCCGCTGCTGTCCGCGGCGGTGCCGGAGAAGATGCGCAGCGCGGCCATCGGCATCTGGGGCGGCATCGCCGGACTCGGCGTCGCGCTCGGCCCGGTCGTGGGCGGTGCGGTCGTGGACGGGCTGAGCTGGCAGTGGATCTTCTGGCTGAACGTGCCGATCGGCATTCTGGCGCTCCCGTTCGTCGCCCGGGTGCTCGATGAATCCTTCGGCAGCACACGGCGTTTGGACATCGCCGGTCTGCTGCTGTCGGCCGGCGGCGTGCTCGCGGTGGTGTGGGGCGTCATTCACGGCGCGGACGACGGCTGGACCTCGGCCCCGGTGCTCGGCGGATTGCTCGGCGGCGCGGCGCTTTTCGCGGCCTTCATCGTGTGGGAGCGCCGCACCCCGGACCCGATGCTGCCGCTGCGCCTGTTCGCCGATCGCGGCTTCAGCCTGATCAACACCACCATGCTCACCTTCTCGGTCGGCGTCTTCGGCTCGATCTTCCTGCTGGCCCAGTTCTTCCAGGTCGTCAAGGGCTACAGCCCCTTCGAGGCCGGGGTGCGCACGATGCCCTGGACGATGGCCCCGATGGTCGTGGCCCCGCTCGCCGGGCTGTTCGTCGACCGGGTCGGCCCGCGCGTGCTGGTCGCCACCGGCCAGGTCCTGCTCGCCGGTGCGCTCGGCTGGATGGCGCTGATCACCAGCACCGATGTCGCCTACGGCTCGCTGGTGCTGCCGTTCATCATGGGCGGCGTCGGCATGGGCCTGACCTTCGCGCCCGCCGCGACGGTCGTCATGTCCAGCGCGAGCGCGGCCGATCAGGGGATGGCCTCGGGTGCCAACAGCACGATTCGCGAAGTGGGCGTGGCCCTGGGTGTGGCGATCCTGGCCTCGGTGTTCGCCTCGCACGGCTCCTACACCGACCCGCAGAGCTACGTCGACGGCCTGATCCCCGCGGTCTGGGTCGGCGCGAGCATCGTCGCCGTCGGCGCGGTCGTCGCGGCGTTCCTGCCGGGTCGCCGGGCGACGGGTGAGAAGGCCGCGGGTACGGCTGCGTTCGCGCACTGAACCGGCATCGGTGTTGTTCGGCCCGTCCGGCACTCGCCGGGCGGGCTGCCCCCACGCCGCCGGGACCCGCGCTGCCTGGGGGAAAACGATGTGAAGTGGGCTGAGTACAACGACTACGATTCGACCAGCAAGAATGGGGGCGGCAAACCGCCCGACCCGTACCAGCCAGGGGAGTGACGAACCATCGTGGCCGACGACATCGACCGTGCCGAGCAGAGTGTGGCGTTGACCGAGGAATCCCTCGCCGCCGCCGCGGAGGCCGCTGAGAAGGCGTTCGCCGCTGCCGCCGACCTGGAGGCGCTCGCGAGCGCCAAGACCGAGCACATGGGCGGCAAGTCGCCGATCTCGCTGGCGCAGCGCTCGCTGGGCACGCTGCCCAAGGACCAGAAGGCCGACGCGGGCAAGCTCGTCAACGTGGCCCGCCAGCGGGTGTCGCAGGCGTACGAGGCCCGCAACGCCGAACTGCTCGCCGAGCGCGACGCCGCCGTGCTGGTCGCCGAGGCCATCGACGTGACCGTGACCGCCCGCCGCGCCGCGCCCGGCGCGCGTCACCCCATCGCCGTGCTCTCCGAGCGCGTGGCCGACGTCTTCGTCGGTATGGGCTGGGAGGTCGCCGAGGGGCCCGAGGTCGAGACCGAGCACTTCAACTTCGACGCCCTGAACTTCCTGCCCGACCACCCCGCGCGCACGATGCAGGACACCTTCCACATCGCGCCCGAGGGCTCGCGGCAGGTGCTGCGCACCCACACCTCCCCGGTGCAGGTGCGGTCCATGCTCACGCGCGAGCTGCCGATCTACGTGGTGTGCCCGGGCCGCACCTTCCGCACCGACGAGCTCGACGCCACCCACACCCCGGTCTTCTCGCAGATCGAGGGTCTGGCCATCGACAAGGGCCTGACCATGGCGCACCTCAAGGGCACCCTGGACTCCTTCGCCCGCTCGCTCTTCGGCCCGAACACCACCACCCGCATGCGGCCGAGCTTCTTCCCCTTCACCGAGCCCTCGGCCGAGGTCGACGTGTGGTTCGAGGACAAGAAGGGCGGCCCGGGCTGGGTCGAGTGGGGCGGCTGCGGCATGGTCAACCCGAAGGTGCTCATCGCCAGTGGGATCGATCCGGAGGAGTACTCCGGATTCGCGTTCGGCATGGGTCTGGAGCGCACCCTGCAGTTCCGCAACGGACTGCCGGACATGCGCGACATCGTCGAGGGCGACGTGCGCTTCACGCTGCCCTTCGGCATCCAGTCCTAGCCCACCATCCCATCCCCTGAACACGGAAAGCGAAACGTCAAGTGCGAGTAGCGCAGTCCTGGCTGACGGAAATCCTGCAGCGCACCACCCCCGAGTGGTCGGTGACGCCGGACGAGCTCGACGCGGGTTTCGTCCGGGTCGGCCTGGAGGTCGAGGAGGTCGCCGCGCTCGAGCGGATCGGCGGCGACATCGAGCGCCCGCTGGTGGTGGGCCGGGTCGCCGAGATCACCGAGCTGACCGAGTTCAAGAAGCCGATCCGTTTCTGTAAGGTCGACGTCGGCAATCCGGAGCTCCAGGAGATCGTCTGCGGCGCAAGTAATTTCGCGGTCGGCGATCTGGTCGTGGTGATCCTGCCGGGTGGCGTGCTGCCCGGCGGCTTCAAGATCACCTCCCGGAAGACCTACGGGCACACCAGCAACGGCATGATCTGCTCGGTCGCCGAACTCGGCATCGGCAAGGACGCCAACGGCATCCTCGTGCTGCGCCCCGGTACCGCCGAACCCGGCGCCGACGCCAACGTGCTGCTGGGCCTGGACGACACCGTCATCGAGCTGGCCATCACCCCGGACCGCGGCTACGCCTTCTCCGTGCGCGGTCTCGCCCGGGAACTGGCCTGCGGATTCGATCTGGAGTACGGCGATCCCGCCGTGCGACTGCTGCCGGACTCCGAGGATCCGGCCTGGCCCGTCACGCTCGAGCCCGAGTCGCTGTGCACCCGTTTCGCGGTGCGCCGGGTGACCGGCGTCGACCCGAAGGCGTTGAGCCCGTGGTGGTTGCAGCGCCGGCTGCTGCTCTCGGGCGTGCGCCCGATCTCCCCGGCGGTCGACGTCACCAACTACGTCATGCTCGAACTGGGCCAGCCGCTGCACGCGTTCGACGCCGCCAAGGTGTCGGGCGGACTCGTGGTGCGCCGCGCCCGCACGGGCGAGACCCTGCGCACCCTGGACGGGGTCGAGCGCACCCTCGACGCCGAGGACGTGGTGATCGCCGACGAGTCCGGCGTCATCTCCCTCGCCGGGATCATGGGCGGCGCGAGCACCGAGGTCGGCGCGGAATCGGTCGACATCGTGCTCGAGGCCGCCACCTGGAACCCGATCGCCGTGGCCCGCACCGCGCGCCGGCACAAGCTGGGCTCGGAGGCGAGCCGCCGCTTCGAGCGCGTGGTCGACCCCGAGATCAACATCGTCGCGCTCGACCGCGCCGCCACCCTGCTCGCCGAGATCGCCGGTGGCACGGTCGAATCCGTGCTCACCGATGTGCGGGTGCCGGTTCCGGCCGCGCCGGTCATCACCATGGACATCGACCTGGCCGACCGCGTCGCGGGCGTGCACTACGAGCCGGGCGCGGCCCTGCGCCGCCTGCAGCAGGTGGGCTGCGCGGTCGAGGTCGGGGTCAGCGACGCCGGCCACCCGCAGCTGGCGGTGACCCCGCCGAGCTGGCGGCCCGACCTCACCCAGCCCGCCGACCTGGTGGAGGAGGTGCTGCGCCTGGAGGGCCTGGACAAGATCCCGTCGGTGCTGCCCGCCGCCCCGGCCGGTCGCGGCCTCACCGCCGAGCAGCGCCGCCGCCGCGCGGTGAGCCGGGCCCTCGCGTTCGAGGGCTGCGTCGAGGTGCCGCCGCCGGTCTTCATGTCCCGCGAGGTCTTCGACACCTGGGGGCTGCCGCAGGACGACGTGCGCCGCCGGACCCTGCGCGTACTCAACCCGCTGGACGCGGATCGGCCCGAGCTGGCCTCCACCCTGCTGCCCGGACTGCTGGAAGTGGCCGCCCGCAACATCTCTCGCGGTGAGCGCGACCTCGCCATCTACGGCATCGCACAGGTCGTGCGGGCCACGCCGAAGACCGCGCCGGTCGGACTGCTGCCGGTGGATCGGCGGCCGACCGAGGCCGAGATCGCCGTCCTCGAGGAGTCGCTGCCGCAGCAGCCGGTGCAGATCGCGGTGGTGCTGACCGGCCGCCGTGAGCCGAAGGGCCCGTGGGGTCAGGGCCGGGCCGTCGAGGCGAGCGACGCGTTCGCGCTGGTGGACGCCGTCGCCGACGCCGCCAACGTGGTCATCGAGCGCCGGGCCGCGGCGTACCTGCCCTGGCATCCGGGCCGCTGCGCGGAACTGCTCGTGGACGGCGTCGTGGTCGGTCACGCCGGCGAGCTGCATCCGGCGGTGCTCGAGCGTTCGGGCCTGCCGCCGCGCACCTGCGCCGTGGAGATCGACCTGGACGCCCTGCCGGTGCGCGAATTGCGCCCGGCCCCCGTGGTTTCCGCCTTCCCGGCGGTGCTGCAGGACGTGTCGGTGAGCGTCGCGAAGTCGGTTCCGGCCGCGTCGGTGGAGTCGGCGCTGCGCACCGGTGCGGGCGAGCTGCTCGAGAAGATCTCGCTCTTCGACGTGTACGAGGGCGCGCAGGCCGGTGAGGGCCGCAAGTCCCTGACCTACGCGCTGCGCTTCCGGGCCGGTGACCGGACCCTGACCGAGGACGAGGCCAGCGCGGCCCGCGACGCCGCGGTCGCCGCCGCGGCCGACGCGGTGGGCGCGGTGCTGCGCGGATAGCGTGCCGCGCGGATAGTTCGAACCCGGGCGATGGCCCGTCGCGAGCGCCTTCGGGTGTCGCGGCGGGCCATCACCGTTCCGCGAGGTAGGAAGAGACATGCGACATCCGGCGACCCCCGTGCTCAACGCGCTGACCTATCACCCCGACCGGCGGGTGCTCCTGACGCCCGAGCGGTTCGGGCTGGCGTACGAGGACCTGTACCTGCCGACCGCGGACGGGGAGACGGTCAACGCCTGGTTCGTGCGCGCGGCCGGAGAACCGCTGGGGCACCTGCTGTTCGCGCACGGCAACGCGGGCAACATCGGAGATCGGTCACCGATCCTGGCGCTGTTGTCGGCGGCGGGGTTCGACGTGCTGGTGTTCGACTATCGCGGATTCGGGCGCAGCACCGGACGGCCCGGGGAACGGGGCACGTACCTCGACGCCCGCGCCGCCCGCGAAGCACTGCTGGACCGGCCGGGCGTCGATCCCGAAAGGGTTGTGTACCTGGGGAAGTCGCTCGGTGGGGGAGTGCTCCTGGAGTTGGCCACGGCCCATCAGCCCGCCGCCATGGTGCTGATGTCCACCTTCACCGGGCTGCGCGACGCCGCCGGGGCGGTGTACCCGTTCCTGCCGAAGATGTTCGTGCCCAACGCCTATCCCAGCATCGAGCGCATCCGCCGCCTGCGCTGTCCGGTGCTGGTCATGCACGGCGACGCCGATGACCTGCTGCCGGTGCGGATGGGGCACGCGCTGTACGCCGCGGCCCCGGAACCCAAGGAGCTCATCATCTATCCGGGCGGCGGCCACAACGACCTGGTCGCGATTCCCGGCTGGTCGGGAGCGTTGGCGCGGTGGGTGCGCGCGACGCTCGGTGTGGCGTAACGGTGTGTGAAGTTTAGGGTCGGTTCATCGGTGCCCGGCATGACACCGCGCCGGGGATCGCGCCCGAAAAGCACGCTGCCGCACTGAATCCCGCGCGATCAGAGTGTCGGTTCAGTGGTGGGCGGGATCCACGATCGGCAGCAGATAACGCCGGGCGAACTCCGTGATCTGTTCGCGGCTGTCCAGCGCGATCGTGGCGTGCGGCAGCAGGATCAGCGAATGCACCAGGCGGCACACGATTTCCGCGCGCGTGGTCAGATCGTCGGCGGGGGCGAGCAGTCCGCGTTCCACCGCGTTCTCCAGCAGCGCGGCGGTGGCGCTCACGGCGAGGGTGAACACCTCGCTGCCCTCGACGCTGAGCTTGGTCAGCACGCGTTCGGGTTCGAGGGCGAGCATGCGGGTGGCCACCGGGTGTTCGCGCCAGTGCGTCAGCACCCCGAGGAACAGCTCGACGAGCATCCCGTCGAGGGTGTCGTGGAGTTCGGGGATCCGCGCCAGGTCGGTGAGCACCAGGCCCACCTCGCGATTGAACACCGCCTGCACGAGGTCGTCGCGCGAGCCGATGCGGCGGTAGACCGTCACCCGATCGACGCCAGCTTCGCGGGCGACGTCCTCCAGGGTCGTCTTCTTGACCCCGACGCGTTCGAATTGGCGCAGCGCGGCGTCCAGGATCAGGGTCCGGTCATCGTCCGTAATGCGGCTCGCGGGGGTGTTCGAGGCGTTCGGCACGGTTCAACGCTAGCAAAACCGGGGCGAACTGCAACAATTTGAGGCGATCTGTTGCTGCAACATTGCAATAGAAATTGTTGCACTGTACGGTTCGATGCATGGTCGATCAGGACGGCGCGACGAGGCGCCAGTACCGCGACGAAGCACACGCCATCGCCCCGCGAGACGTGCACTTCGACTTCGAATCCGTTCCCATGCACTACATTCCGGGCGAGGCCCTGGCCACGCACATCGTCAATGTGATGCACCTGGTGCTGCCGGAAGGGGAGCGCGCCATGGCCGCCGCGCTCGCCGAAGCACTGCCGTACATCGACGACGAGCGCTTGCGGGAGGAGGTCACCGGGTTCGTCGGCCAGGAATCCATGCACGCCAGCTCGCACGAGGCCGCGCGCAATCACCTACGTGACATCGGCCTCGACGTCGATACCTACGTCGACGCCATCGCCTGGCTGGTGGACCGGATTCTCGGCGACCACGGACTCGCCGGGCGGGCCAAGCAGGAATGGCTCAAGGAACGGCTCGGGCTGTTCGCCGGCATGGAGCACTACACCGCCGTGCTCGGCGAATGGCTCCTGGAAGCCGACATCCTCGAGGCCAAGGGCATGCACCCGGCCATGCTCGATCTGGTGCGCTGGCACGGCGCGGAAGAGGTCGAGCACCGCAGCGTCGTCTACGACGCCTTCATGCACGTGGACGGGAGTTACGCGCGCAAGGCGCGCACCGCCGTCCTTGCCAGCGCGACCCTGCTGCCGCTGTTCATCGTCTCCGCGGGCTACCTGTACCGCAAGGACCCGACCCCGGACAAGGGCCGCTCCTGGGCCCGGCAGTTCCTCGACGCCACCAAGCGCGGCGTAATCCCCAGCTGGACAGTCTTCTTCACCGAGCTGCCCCGCTACCTCCGCCCCGGCTTCCACCCCTCGCAGCTGGGCCCGATGGACAACGCGCTGCGCTACCTCGCCCACTCGCCCGCGGCCCGGGCGGCCCGGTGATGGCGGGCGCACCCGCGGAGCACGGACTCGACGGTGCGGCCGGGACGGGCGCGAGCGGCGTCGCGACACCGCGAGGCGGTCGCGTGGATGCGATGCGGGGCAGGACCGCGGTCGGTCCCCACGTTCCTGCCGCGGACGGAAGTTGCGGGGCGGCGACGCCGGGTGCGAGCCGTTCTGCGGCGCCTGCCGGATCCGGGACGGCGGCGCCGAGAACGACGGGTCCGGGGGCCGGGCTCCGGCTGCTCGGCTCGGTGATGGACGCGTACCTGAAGGTCTTCGTCTCCGGCCCCGCCGCCCCCGTGCTCTCGCGCCCGAATCCGGTGCGGCGCGGCGGATTCGACCTGGACATGGTCGTCGGCGCGCGCACGATCGAGGCGGACGGGGTGGTGAGCCTGTCGCTCTACGCCGCCGATCGGCGGCCGCTGCCGAGCTGGCGGCCCGGCGCGCACCTGGATGTCTTCCTGCCCTCGGGCAAGCAGCGGCAGTACTCGCTGTGCGGTGATCCGGCCGACCGCTACCGGTATCGCATCGCGGTCCGGCGGATTCCGGACGGCAGCGGCTCGGCCGAGATCCACGACGCGCTGTGGGTGGGGGACCGGCTGCGAATTCGCGGGCCGCGCAACGCCTTCACGCTCGTGGACGCGCCGTCCTACCTGTTCCTGGCGGGCGGTATCGGTATCACTCCGATCCTGCCGATGGCGCTCGCGGCCGGATCGCGCGGCCGCCTGATCTATACCGGGCGCTCGCTCGACTCCATGCCGTTCCGGGATGTCGTCCCGGACGCGCTGGTGCTCGCGGACGAGGAACACGGTCCGCCGAATGTGGCCGAGCTGATCGCCACGGCCGCGCCGGGGGCGGCCGTGTACGTGTGCGGACCGCCGCCCATGCTGGCCGCCGCCCAGGCGTGCATGTTCGAGCTCAATCCCACCGGTTCGCTGCACACCGAACGCTTTTCGGCGCTCCCGGTGGTCGGCGGCCGGGAATTCGATCTCACCCTGCAGCGCAGCGGGCGGACCCTGCGGGTGGGCGCGGACGAGACCGCGCTGAGCGCGGTCCGGCGGCAGCTGCCCGATGTGGCCTACTCCTGCCAGCAGGGCTTCTGCGGCTCGTGCGAGGTCGGCGTGCTCGCCGGGGCGATCGATCATCGCGATCGGCTGCTCCCGGAATCGGCACGGGCGCGGCGCATGCTGCTGTGCGTCTCGCGCGCGGCCGGCGACGAACTGGTGGTCGATCTGTGAGCGAAGGGAACTCCAAGGCGATGACCTCCACGGTCGAACACACGCCCATCGTCATCATCGGCGCCGGCTTCGGCGGCATCGGGCTGTCGATCAAGCTGCGCGAGGCGGGATTCGAGGATCTGGTGATCCTCGAGCGGGCCGACGACCTCGGCGGCACCTGGCAGGCCAACACCTACCCGGGCGCGGCCTGCGACGTGCCGTCGCACCTGTACAGCTACTCGTTCGCGCCGAACCCGAAGTGGTCGCGCACCTACGGGCAGCAGCGCGAGATCCTGGCGTACCTGCGGGCGGTGGCGACCGAGCACGATGTGCTGCGGCACATGCGCTTCGGCGTCGAGCTGCTGCACGCGCGCTGGGACGAGGACGAGTGCCGCTGGCACCTGGCCACCAGTTACGGCCCGCTCACCGCGGACTTCCTGCTCTCGGCCACCGGCATCTTCGCCGAGGCCAAGTATCCCGCGCTGCCGGGCCTGGAGACGTTCGAGGGCAAGGCTTTCCACTCCCTGCACTGGGATCACGACCACGACCTGACCGGCGAGCGGGTCGCGGTCATCGGCACCGGCGCGTCCGCGGTGCAGTTCGTGCCGGAGATCCAGCCCCGCGTGCGCGAGCTGCTGCTGTTCCAGCGGTCCGCGCCCTGGATCGTGCCGCGCATGGACCGGCACACCTCGGGCCTCGAGCGCCTGCTGCTCGAGCGTGTTCCGCTGGCCCAGCGCCTGATTCGCGGTGGGTTCTATTCCGCCATCGAGACCTTCGGGCTCATCTCACTGGTCGATCAGCGGTTCCGTCATCCCTACGAGGCGCTGGGCCGCTGGCAGCTGCAACGCCAGGTCCGCGATCGGGCCCTGCGCGCGAAACTGCTGCCCGACTATGTCATCGGCTGCAAGCGCGCCATCTTCTCCGACGCCTACTTCCCGGCCCTGGATCAGCCCAACGTGGAGGTGATCACCACCGGCATCGCCGAGGTGCGCCCGCACTCCATCGTGCTGCGCGACGGCACCGAACACGAGGTCGACACCATCGTGTTCGGCACCGGATTCACCTCCATCCCCACCGCGTACGACAGCTACATCGGAACCGACGGCCGCAGCCTGGCCCAGCTCTACGACAAGCAGCCGCAGAGCTACCTGGGTGTGGCGGTCGCCGGATTCCCGAACTTCTTCTGCACGCTCGGCCCGTTCGGGGCGGCGGGCAACCAGTCCGCCATCTTCATGATCGAGTCCCAGATCGCCTACATCGTCGACGCTCTGAAGCAGTTGCGCGCCAACGGAGCCCGTCGCGTGGAGGTCCGTCCCCGGGTGCAGCAGGCGTTCCTGGCGGAGATGGCGCGCCGCAGCACCGCCACGGTCTGGCTCACCGGCGGCTGCCAGAGCTACTACACCACCGCCGACGGACTCAATGCCGGGCTCTACCCCAACTGGAGCTTCCAATATCGTCGTCGCACAGCCGCATTCGACAGTGAATCCTACGAGGTGAGCACGTGATGTTGTCATTGCTGGGACTGCTGTCCCCCAATTCGCCCGCCGCGAATCGGGTCAACGGGCAGACGGTGCTCATCACCGGGGCGGGGCAGGGCATCGGGCACGACCTGGCCCTGCTGCTGCACGAGCGCGGCGCGCGCGTGGTGCTGGTGGACATCGACCGGCACGCGGTCGACGCCATGGCGCACCGGCTCGGTAAGCGCGCCCTGGCGGTCGCTGCCGACGTGGTGGATCGAGATGCCATGCGCCAGGCCGTGATTCGCGCCGTAGATCACTTCGGCACCCTGGACGTGGTGGTCGCCAACGCCGGCGTGGTGCCGCGCCCGGCCACCCTGCGCACCATGGACGGCGCGGAATTCGATCGGGTGCTCGGGGTGAATCTCACCGGTGTGTTCAACACCGTGCGCCCGGCGCTGGACCACATCGTGAACGCGCGCGGGCACGTGGTGGTGGTGTCCTCGTGCGCCGCCTTCGCCCCCGGCATGGCCGGCGCGCCGTACATGATCAGCAAGGCGGCGGTGGAGCAGCTCGGGCGGGCGCTGCGGGTCGAACTCGCGCCCTTCGGCGCGACCGCGGGCATCGCCTACTTCGGCATCGTGCAGACCGAGATGACCCGGGCCACCCTCGATCGCGACGAACTCGGCGCCGAGCTGGACGATCTGCTGCCCTGGCCGCTGAGCGTGCGGATCAGCTCCGAACGCGCGGCCGAGATCATCGCCGACGGCATCGAGCGCCGGGCCCCGCGCACCATCGCGCCGCTGGGCTGGATGCCGTACGCGATGCTGCGCGGCCTGGTGAACGTGGCCCTGGATCGGGCGCTGACCGCCGATCCCCGGGTGCACGATCTGCTGCGCCGGGTCGAACAGCGCCGGGTGCGCTTCTGAGAGCCCCGCCGGGCCGCGAAACCGCAGGCCCGGCGGATTTCCGGCGAGTGCGCGGCCCGGCTGCGTAGCCTGGTCGATATGAGCGATTCCAGTAATCTGGCGGCGCAATTGACGGGTCTCAGCGATGCCGAGCTCGCGGCGGTGGTGGGCGCGGCCACCGACGGCCGGGCCGGGCTCGCCGAGCTGCACGCGGTGGCGATCGCGGTGGCCGCGACCGTCGGTCATGCGCCCGGCGTCACCGATGTGACTCCGGACACGGATCTGTCCTCGGACATCCCGCCATCGAGCGCGGGGCCCGCGGTACCGGATACATTCGGGCAGGTCGAACTGGGTGCGATGGTCACCGGCGGACCGGTACCGCCGACGGGTATGCCCAGCTCACCGGGGATCGGCGGATATACGAACAGTGGTGTCCCTACTTTCGAGTCAGTTCGGGATAAGGTCGAGCAGCGCTACGGCACCGCCCAGGGGATGAACGAACTCGATCGGCAGACACCGGTGGGCCGCAGCGTCGACGAACAGTGGGACGCGCGGGAGAAAGCCGCGCGGGAGCGTCTGGAACAGATTCGAAAGTCGGTGCACGGCAACGATTCCGACTGATTCCGGCCCTCCGCTTCGACACGATGGGTGGAATCGTATGACCGAGCCGCGCGAAATCGCCGAACGGCTGCTGGACCTGCAGGTGGACTTCATTGTCGCCGAGGTGACCGGGGACCGCTTCGCCGAGGTGATCGCCCGCGACGTGGAGGCGGTGATCGGCGTCGCCGACACCATCATCTTCCGCGACGTGGTCGAGGTCGAGCAGGCCAAGGAGACCGTCGGCAAGATCGTGGATCTGATCGGCGGCAGCCCCGTGCTCGGGGAGATGGTCGGGGCGCTGGCCCCCGCGCTGTACGACGACATCGCCGCGAACAACGACTACACCCTCGGTGACGTCGTCGACCGCGAGCCGGTCGAGGCGCTGCTGGAGAAGATCTTCGCCATGCACCAGGCCCAGGAGCGCATCCTGGAGCGGCTCACCGAGAGCCCGCTGGTCGCGACCGTCGCCTCCAAGTTCGTGGACAAGCTGATCTCGGACTTCATGGAGAGCAACCGGCAGATGGCGAACAAGATCCCGGGCCTGGGCTCGCTGGTCTCGTTCGGCACCTCCGCCGCCAAGTCCGCGGCCAAGGCCGCCGAGAAGGCCACCGGCGACGGCACCTTCCTCGGCGAGATGGCCGGTAAGGGCGCGCAATTCGCGCTCAAGCGGACCAACAACGCCATCCGCGAGATGCTGCGCGATGCGCCCGTGCACGACGCCGCGATGGAGTTCTGGGACCTGCACGCCGGCGAGCCGGTGAGCGGGCTGCGCGACTACCTCACGCAGCAGGATCTGAAGGACCTGGCGCTCATCATCTACCGCATCGCGCTCACCACCCGCGAGAAGGAGTACTTCGGCGTCCTTCTCGATCAGGGCGTCGAGGTCTTCTTCGAGAAGTACGGCGACCACACCCTGGCCGCGATCCTGCCCGAGCTGGGGCTGTCCGGCGACGACATCGCCGGCGAGATCCTGCGGTACGGGCCCGCCGTGGTCGACGCCGCCAAGCGGAACGGCGTGCTGGCCAAGCTCGTTCGCGAGCGGCTCGAGCCCTTCTTCCTCTCCGGTCAGGTCATCGGTGTCCTGACGGAGGCGACCAAGTAACCCTGAGCCGCCCCGGCAGCGCCGGGGCGGCCGACCCGCGGGAGGCGACCGATGGACCTGCCGATCACCGGAGAACAGCTACGGGTGCGGTCCTCGGGGCCGCACGTCATCGTGTTGACCGCGGGCGTGTACGAGATTCGCGTGGAGAGCGAGCTGGTGGTGCACCGCGCCGCCGGTTCGGTCTCGCATCGGCTCGCGGGGGAGACCCGGGTCGACGACCTCGCCGAGGCCGTGCACGGCGTGATCGTCACCGCCACCGTCGAATCCGACGGTGAGCTGCGGATCGACCTGGACACCGGGCATCGCCTGGTGGTCGAGCCCGACCGCTTCTTCGAAGCCTGGACCGTCACCGATCCGGGCCGCTATCTGGTGGTGTGTATGCCCGGCGGCGAACTCGCCGTCTGGCCGGGCGCCTGACCGGCCGCTGCTCCCCGGGTGCACCTCGGCGGCTCCGGAGCCGTACGCGTCGATCCGCGGTCGGTAGGGCGGCGTTGCACCACCGACCGCGGGTCGATACGCACGGCGGGCCATCCCGGCCCATCGTGTCGGATACCCCGCGGCACGAAACCGGCGCGCATCGTGATCGGCGATGCGCGCGGACCTTCGTGCCGTCCCCTCCGCCGGCATCCGGTGTCGCCGAACAGCACTGCACGGCTTGGAGAGCATCGCGATTTCACCGGCCCACCGTCAAGGCGAGGGCCTGTCCCAATTTGTCCCAGTCGCCCAGTTTGGCGTTGCTGCCCGGGGCGGGTAATGCGCGATCCGGAACCGCCGCGGACCGGGCGGTAGATTCTTCGTGGTCGTCGAGTTCTGGAGGTAGCGGGTATGGCCGAAGCACACCTGGCGATCGCCGGCTATCTGCGGGAATGCCGCGAGGCCGCGGGCCTGACCCGGGCCGAGCTGGCCAAGCGCGCGGGCGTGTCCGAGGCGCTGCTGCAGAAGCTGGAGCAGGGCACCCGCCCGCCCACCTCCACCGCGCTGGGCGCGCTCTTCGAAGCCCTGGACGTGCCGGTGCAGTATCGCGATCACGCCGCCAAGGTGCTGCAGCCCGAGCTCACCTCCCAGGTCGACAACGAGGGCACGCCCGACGCGGCCGAGCTGGCGTTCCTGCACAGCCTGCCGTACCCGGCCTGCTACCAGACCATGCCCGCGTTGGACGTGCTGGCCGCCAACGACGCCTACCGCCGCGCCTTCCCGGGCCTGGATCCCGGCGCCAACGTCATGGCGTGGATGCTGCTGGACCCGCGGGCGCGCGAGGTCATCGCCGACTGGGCCCGCGAAACCCATCTCATCGTGCGCGCCTTCCGGTTCACGGCGCCCGGGCTGCTGTCGCCGGAACGGATCGAGGAGCTCACGCGAGCGTTCCGGGAGCAATGCCCGGAGTGGGATTACTTCTGGGGCACCGACATTCCGGTGAGCGATATCCCGCGCCGCCCGATCCTGGTCCGCTCACCCGACACCGGCGACTGGGTGCGGATGTCCATCCACATCTTCCGCTTCGAGCTGCCCCGGCGGCACTGGTGCATCTATTCGCTCGTGCCGACCCCGGACGAGGAGTAGCGGCCGCGCTCAGTTCACGCAGGGGATGCCGTCACCGATCGTCGTGGTGACCGGTTTGCCCGCGTCGGGGGTGTCCGAGGTCGTGGTGGTGGACTTCGTGGTCGTGGGGGCGGTGCTCGTCGTGCCGGAGCCGGTCGTGTCCGCCGCCGGGTCCAGGGCCTCGGGGACTTCGAAATCGGCGCCGATCACCAGCTTCACGTGGCCCGGGGCGACGCTGTCCGAAGCGGAAGCGGTTACCCCGCTGAGCATTCGGGCCAGCTGTTCGGCGTCGGTCTGCGCGCCCACGCCGTACAGCACGGCGGTGGAGGTGCCGTCCGCGTAGTCCGCTGTGGAGACCTCACCGGTCGGAAACCCCTTGGCCCCCAGGCTCTTGGAGATCTGCGCGGCCAGTCCGCGGGTGGTGCTCGCGTTGACCACGTCCAGGGTGCTCACCGGCATCGTGGTCGGCGCGCTGACCACCGGCGGCTCTTCCACGCCGAACGCGGCCCGCACCTGTTTGCGAATGGCGACCGGGTCGACGATGTTCACGTCCTGGCCGTTGATGTTGTCGTAGCGCAGCACGGGCAGGGTGTTGAACTCCACGGTGGGCGAGCCCGCCCGGCCCAGGGTGGTGATGAACTCGGTCAGGCTCCAGCCGTCCGAGAGCACCACGTCCCGGTGCGCCACGTCCATCAGGGCCTTGAGCTTGCCCGGATTGGTCAGTGTGCCTTTGGATTTCAGCGAATTGGCCACCGAGGTGAGGAAGGCCTGCTGCCGGTGCGTGCGATCGAGATCGCCGTTCTCGAGGCCGTGCCGCTGGCGGACGAAGGCCAGTGCCTGCCCGGCGTCCAGGTGCTGGCGCCCGGCGGGGAACACCGCGCCGGAGTAGTAGCTGTCGTCGACCGCCTTGTTCAGGCACACGTCCACCCCGCCGAGCGCGTCGGCCAGGTGGTAGAAACCGGCCAGCGACACCTCGGCGAAGCGATTGATCGGCACGCCGGTCAGCGCCTTGACCGTCTGCACGATCGAGGCCCGCCCGGCCTCGCGGCCCTCGCGCTCGAGCTCGACCTTGTCGGTCATGCCCTGCGCCTTCAGCTTCTCCTCCACCGCGTACTTCTTGAGGCCGTACGCCTCCTTGATCTTGACGTTGGTGTAGCCGGGGATGCCGCTCACCGCCACGTAGTCGTCGCGCGGGATGGAGAACGCGGTGATCGTGCGCATATCCTTCGGAATATGCACCAGGATGAGTGAATTGGCGTTGTAGCCGCCCTCCGAGCCGTCGCCCGCGTGCAGTTCGTCGAGGATCGCCTTCGGCAGGTCGTTGCCGTCCAAGTCCTTACGGGTGTCCAGGCCGATCAGCAGGATGTTGATGTCGCCGTCCAGACTGCGATCCTCCTCGGGGATCACATCGGACCGGGCGAAGCCGCCTTCGAGGCTGTTCTCCCCGTACCAGCCGGCCCCGGTGATGCCCATCACCAGCACCGCCGCGAGCGCGGCCAAGACCCGCCCGGCCGTCCGTAGCCCGCGTCCCGCGCCGGCCCCGCGGTGCGTGGCGGGGCGGGCATGGCGGGAGCGCCGGGATTCGGAGCGCCGGGGGGCGCGGCGGCGGGATTCGGCGGCGGGCCGGGCGCGCGAGTCGGGGCGGACGGCCGGGATGGGGGCGGTGTCGTCGTCGTACATGGCCCCATCGAGTGTGCCGGAACGTGCGGAAACTGTCAGAATCCGGGGTGAATCGGGCACGGAATGGCACCCCGACTGTGAATGAGCTTGCACAGTCGTGCATAATCATCACATGGCGGATACCTCTGGTGGGCCCACGGTGCGGGTCGCGGTCGCTGGTGCGAGTGGGTACGCGGGCGGTGAGGTCCTGCGACTGCTGCTCGGTCACCCGGCCTACCGCGCCGGACGACTCGAGATCGGCGCGCTGACCGCCGGATCCAACGCGGGCACCGCGCTCGGCGAACTGCAGCCGCATCTGCTGCCCCTGGCCGATCGAATCCTGGGACCGACCACGGTCGACGAGCTCGCCGGCCACGACGTGGTGTTCCTCGGCCTGCCGCACGGGCAGTCCGCCGCGATCGCGCAGGCCCTGCCCGAATCCACCGTCATCATCGACTGCGGCGCGGACTTCCGGCTCACCGACGGCGCGGCCTGGGAGAAGTACTACGGCACCCCCCACGCCGGCACCTGGCCCTACGGCCTGCCCGAACTCCCCGGCGGTCGCGACGCGCTGCGCGGCGCCACCCGCATCGCGGTCCCGGGCTGCTATCCGACCGTCGCCAGCCTCGCGCTGGCCCCGGCGATCGCCGCCGGGATCATCGAACCCACCGTGAATGTGGTTGCGGTGAGCGGAACCTCGGGCGCGGGCCGCAAACTCGACGTGG
Source organism: Nocardia sp. NPDC003693 (assembly GCF_053981095.1). NCBI lineage: Bacteria > Bacillati > Actinomycetota > Actinomycetes > Mycobacteriales > Nocardiaceae > Nocardia > Nocardia sp. NPDC003693. The sequence goes on along the minus strand of NZ_JBSFNO010000012.1, from coordinate 58,235 downwards.
GCCTGCTCGGCTCGGAGGTGATGGGCTCGCTGCGCGCGTACGGCATCGCCGGCGCGCACCGGCACACCCCGGAGATCGTGCAGAACCTGACGGCCGCGGGCGGACAGGACGTGGCGGTGTCCTTCACCCCCGTGCTGGCCCCGCTGCCGCGCGGCATCCTGGCCACCTGCACCGCGCCGATCCGCGTGGACGCCGCCGCGGCGCGCGCGGTGTACGAGAAGGCCTACGCGGATGAGCCTTTCGTGCATCTGCTGCCCGAAGGCGTACTGCCGCAGACCGGTTCGGTGCTCGGCTCCAACGCCGTCACCCTGCAGGTCGCGGTGGACGAGGCCGCGGGACTGCTGGTGGTCATCGCCGCCATCGACAACCTGGCCAAGGGCACCGCGGGCGCGGCCGTCCAATCCATGAATCTGGCTCTCGGAATCGACGAGACCGCAGGACTTTCCACCGTAGGAGTGGCACCGTGACATCGAGCAACGACGGCAAGCTGGTCCGGACCCAGGGCGTCACCGCGCCGCTGGGCTTCCGCGCGGCGGGCATCACGGCGGGAATCAAGGTCAGCGGCAAACCGGATCTGGCGCTGGTGTTCAGCGAAGGACCCGAGTACGCCGCGGCGGGCGTGTTCACCCGCAACAAGGTCAAGGCCGCGCCGGTGCTGTGGTCGCAGCAGGTGCTGCGCGACGGTCACCTGCGCGCGGTCATCCTGAATTCCGGTGGGGCCAACGCCTGTACGGGCCCGGGCGGATTCCAGGACACCCACGCCACCGCCGAGGAACTCGCGAAAGCCCTGAGCAACTGGGGAACCGAGACCGGCGCGGGCGAGATCGCGGTCTGCTCCACGGGTCTCATCGGCGACCGGCTGCCCATGGACAAGCTCATCCCCGCGGTCACCGAGATCGTGCACGAGATGGGCGGCGGCCTGCAGGGCGGCGCGGAGGCCGCGCGCGCCATCATGACCACCGACACCGTGCCGAAGGAAGCCGCCTTCCACCACACCGACAAGTGGAACGTGGGCGGTATGGCCAAGGGTGCGGGCATGCTCGCGCCGTCGCTGGCCACCATGCTCGTGGTGCTCACCACCGACGCGGTCGCCACCCCCGAACAACTCGACAGCGCGCTGCGCAACGCCACCCGCCTGAGCTTCGACCGCCTGGACGTGGACGGCTCCTGCTCCACCAACGACACCGTGCTGCTGCTGGCCAACGGCGCCAGCGGCGTCGCCCCGTCGCAGGCGGAGCTGGACGCTGCCGTGCTCGCGGTCTGCGACGATCTGGCCGAACAGCTCATGGCCGACGCCGAGGGCGTCACCAAGCGCGTGCACATCACCGTCACCGGCGCGATCAGCGAGGACGAGGCGCTCGTCGGCGCGCGCGTCATCGCCCGCGACAGCCTGGTCAAGACCGCGTTCTTCGGCTCGGACCCGAACTGGGGCCGCGTGCTGGCCACCATCGGCATCGCGCCCATCGAGCTCGACGCCGACAGGATCTCGGTGTCGTTCAACGGAAAGCCGGTGTGCGTCAACGGTATGGGCGCACCGGGCGCCCGCGAGGTGGACCTGTCCGGTCCCGACATCACCGTGCTGGTCGACCTCGGCCTCGGCGACGGCACCGCCACCATCCGCACCACCGACCTGTCCATCGGGTACGTGGTGGAGAACTCGGCGTACAGCTCATGACCGCGGCGCACGAACAACTCTCGGCGCTGGACAAGGCGCACGTACTGGCGGACGCGCTGCCCTGGCTGCAGCGCTTCCGGGACAAGGTCGTGGTCGTCAAGTACGGCGGCAACGCCATGATCGACGACGAGCTGAAGCGGGCGTTCGCCGCCGACATGGCGTTCCTGCGCACCGTCGGCGTACACCCGGTCGTGGTGCACGGCGGCGGGCCGCAGATCAGCGCCATGCTGAAAAGGCTGGGGCTGCAGGGGGAATTCCGCGGCGGGTTCCGCGTCACCACGCCCGAGGTCATGGACGTGGTCCGCATGGTGCTGTTCGGCCAGGTCGGGCGCGAGCTGGTCGGGCTGATCAACGCGCACGGGCCCTACGCGGTCGGCATCTCCGGTGAGGACGCCGGACTGTTCACCGCCACCCGGCGCACCGTGGACGTGGACGGCGAGGCCACCGACATCGGCCTGGTCGGCGACGTCACCGAGGTGAACCCGGACGCGGTGCTGGATCTCATTGCCGCGGGCCGCATTCCGGTGGTCTCCACCATCGCACCCGACGCGGACGGCGTGGTGCACAACATCAACGCCGACACCGCCGCGGCCGCTCTCGCCCAGGGGATCGGCGCGGAGAAACTCGTCATCCTCACCGATGTCGAAGGGCTGTACACCAATTGGCCCGACCGTTCCTCGCTGACCACTCGCATCGACACCGGCGAGCTCGCCAAGTTGCTGCCGAGCCTGGATGCGGGCATGGTCCCCAAGATGGAAGCCTGCCTGCGCGCGGTCGAGGCCGGGGTGCCCACCGCGCACGTGATCGACGGGCGCGTACCGCATTCGGTGTTGCTGGAGCTGTTCACCGGCGAGGGCATCGGCACGATGGTCACGCCCGCTGAGGGAAGTTCGAACGGAGTGAACCCATGAGCACAGCCGGGATTCAGCATCGGTGGAACGCCGCGCTGATGAACAACTACGGCACCCCGAAGGTCGCGCTGGTGCGCGGCGCGGGTGCGGTCGTCTACGACGCCGACGGCAAGCGCTACCTGGATTTCCTCGGCGGCATCGCGGTCAACAGCCTCGGGCACGCGCATCCGGCCATCCTGGCCGCAGTCACCGCCCAGCTCGGGACCCTCGGGCACGTGTCGAACCTGTACGCCAGCGAACCGGCGATCGAACTGGCCGAGCGGCTGCTGGCGCACTTCGGCGACGGGCAGGGCAAGGCGTTCTTCTGCAACTCGGGCACCGAGGCCAACGAGGCCGCGTTCAAGATGGCGCGCCTGACCGGCAAGACCAAGATCGTGGCCTGCGAGGAGGCGTTCCACGGGCGGACCATGGGCGCGCTCGCGCTCACCGGGCAGCCCGCCAAGCGCACGCCGTTCGAGCCCATGCCCGCCGGGGTCGTGCACGTGCCCTTCGGTGACGCCGCCGCGCTGGCCGCCGCCGTCGACGATCAGACCGCCGCGGTGTTCCTCGAACCCATCCTGGGCGAGAGCGGCGTCGTGGTGCCGCCCGCGGACTACCTGGCCCAGGCCCGCGCGATCACCAAAGAGCATGGGGCGCTGCTGATCCTGGACGAGGTGCAGACCGGTATCGGACGCACCGGCGCGTTCTACGCCCATCAGGCCGCGGGCATCGTGCCCGATGTCATCACCCTGGCCAAGGGCCTGGGCGGCGGGCTGCCCATCGGCGCGGTGCTCGCGCAGGGGCCGGCCGCGGAGCTGTTGCAGCCGGGTATGCACGGCACCACCTTCGGCGGCAATCCCGTCTGTGCCGCCGCGGCGCTGGCGGTCCTGCGCACCATCGACGAAGAAGGTCTGCTCGCGCACGTGGAGACCGTGGGCAAGATCCTCGTCGATGGAATCGACGCGCTGGACCATCCGCTGGTCGACCACGTGCGGGGCGCCGGTCTGCTCATCGGGATCCAGCTCACCGCCGATATCTCCGCGCAGGTGGACGAGGCGGCGCGGGAGTCCGGCTACCTGCTCAATCCCGCCAAGCCCAACGTGATCCGGCTGGCGCCGCCGCTGGTGCTCACCGAAACCCAGGCCGACAACTTCCTGTCCGACCTCCCCGGCATCCTCGATGCCGCGCAGACCAAGGCCGAGAAGGAGAACAACCGGTGACGATCCGGCATTTTCTGCGCGATGACGATGTGAGCCCGGCCGAACAGGCCGAGATCCTCTCTATCGCAGCCGAACTCAAGAAGGCTCCGCTCTCCGCCCGGCCCCTGGAGGGTCCGCGCGGGGTGGCGGTCATGTTCGAGAAGAACTCCACGCGTACGCGTTTCTCCTTCGAGATGGGCATCGCCCAGCTCGGCGGGCACGCGGTGGTCGTGGACGGGCGCGACACCCAGCTCGGGCGCGAGGAGACCCTCGCCGATACCGGGCGGGTGCTCTCGCGGTACGTGGACGCCATCGTGTGGCGTACCTTCGGGCAGGACCGGCTCGACGAGATGGCCGGTGCGGCAACGGTTCCCGTGGTCAACGCCCTGTCGAACGAATTCCATCCGTGCCAGGTGCTCGCGGATCTGCAGACCCTGCGCGAGCGCAAGGGCGATCTGGCCGGGCGCAATCTGACGTTCCTGGGCGACGGCGCGAACAACATGTCGCACTCGCTGCTGCTGGGCGGCGTCACCGCCGGGCTGAACGTGACCATCGCCGCCCCCGCGGGTTTCGAGCCGTTCGGCTGGATCGTGGAGCTGGCGCAGAAGCGGGCCGCCGAAACCGGTGCGAAGATCACCTTCACCAACGACCCGCTCGCGGCGGCCGAGGGCGCGGACGCGCTGGTGACCGACACCTGGATGTCCATGGGCCAGGAGGGCGACGGCCGCGACCGCGTCGCGCCGTTCCGCCCCTTCCAGGTCAACGACGAATTGCTGGCGCGCGCGGCCTCGGATGTGACCGTGCTGCACTGTCTTCCGGCGCATCGCGGCGAGGAGATCACCGACGAGGTGCTCGACGGTCCGCACAGCGCGGTGTGGGACGAGGCCGAGAACCGCCTGCACGCGCAGAAGGCACTCCTGGTCTGGTTGCTGGCCAAGCACGGTGTCGCGTGACGACCGAGCGCCGCTCGACCGCCCCGGCCGGCAGATCGGGTGCGGCGATCGCCCGCACCCGCGCCGGCCGGCAGGCCCGGATCATCGCGATCCTGTCCCAGCACGAGGTGCGCAGCCAGTCCGAGCTCGCGGCGCTGCTCTCGGGCGAGGGCATCGACACCACGCAGGCCACGCTCTCGCGTGACCTGGACGAACTCGGCGCGGTGAAACTCCGGGCCGCCGACGGCGGGGCGGGCGTCTACGTCGTGCCCGAGGACGGCAGCCCCGTGCGCGGGGTCACCGGCGGCACCGAGCGCCTGTCCAAGCTGCTCGGCGATCTGCTGGTGTCCACCGACGCCAGCGGCAACATCGCGGTCCTGCGGACTCCGCCGGGCGCGGCGCATTTCCTGGCCAGCGCGCTGGACCGTGCCGCGCTGCCCGAGATCGTCGGCACGATCGCCGGTGACGACACCATCGCCGTCATCGCCCGAGAACCCATGACCGGCGCCGAATTGGCCGCCAAGATAGAGCAACTCGCGTAACGGCACCCGATCCCCGGATCGGCCGCTCGATTCGCCGCCCCGGGCCCGCGACCCCCGAAAAGGCAGCGTACGCATGGAGACGAGCCCCACCCCCGACTCCACCCTGGGCACCGCCCTGACCCGCTCGCACCACCCCGCCACCCGCCTGTCCTCGATCCCCGCCCTGGCGGCCCACATTCACCTCGCGGCCGCCCGCCGCCGCCTGGAAGAGCTCCTGGACGACTTCTCGATCCCCGTCCAGGCCGACGCCGCCCTGGCCCTGGTCCGCCACGGCGGCGCCCCCGGCCGCGCCGCGGTCCAGGCGACGGTCCAGCGCCGCCTGGTGGACCCGGACATCACCTACGTCGCCTACGCCCTCGAATCTCGCTGCCCGGCAACGGCTCCCGGCTCCCGCGAACCGTCGCGCTGACCCGCCGCCCGTTCCGCCGGGCGAGAAGCACGGTCGAGCGACCACCCCGTTGTGACCGCACAGGTCGACGCGAGGCGGAGGCCCTGGTCCTCGAGGGAGGCCGGGCCCGGCTGTCCGGGCCGCGGCAGCCGTCGCGCTACTTCATGAGGCGGAGCAGGCCGAGCTCGGGGTGGAGGGCGCCGTCCTGGGCGAGGGCGTGGAAATCGGCTTCGACGGCGTCGCGGGAGAGGGCTCCGGCGCGGACCGCCGCGTAGCGGACGTAGGACCAGAGGAAGACGTCCAGGTTGTCGAAGCGGGTCTCGGCCTCGATCACCTCCTCCTCGTGGAACCACACGGCCACCTGGCCGTTCGTCAGCACCACGTACAGGTTGCCGCCGCCGTCCGCGCCGATCGGGTACACGTCCTCGTCGCTCAGTTCGGTGCTGTAGTCCGAATCCAGGATGGTGCAGTCGTTCTCGGCGAACTCGAAACCGTAGGACCAGTCGTACATGTCGAGGAACTGGGGGAGACGGCCGGAGCGGACGCGGTCGTCGAGGGCGCCGAGAGCGGCGGCGTCCGCGGGCGCGAGCCGGTCGAGAAACGCCGCGACCGGGCGGGTTTCGTCCGGAATGTCGACGAGTGGGGCGTCGGGGAACCAGCGGGCGAGATCGGTGTCGAGGGCGCGGTCGGTATAGCCGATCAGATCGGCGGCAGAGAGTGGCACGGCGGGATTGTAGGGGCCGCGGGCGACAAGTCGGCGGGCAGCCGGAATCGGTTCGACGCCGCAAGCGCCCGGCGCCGTAAGTCTTTCGTGGATGACGCCCGCGGCCGCGCCGAGCCCGAGCCCGACTTCCGAGGGACGGGTCGGCGTCGGGGTGGCGTGGGCCGGGGGCCGATCCGCTGTGTCGTGAACCGGCCGGGGCGTCAGCTGACCAGGCAGGCGCTGCCGAGGTTGGTGCCGGTGCCGACTTCGAGTGTGGCCCACTGGGATCCGTTGTAGGACCACGCCTGGACGTAGTGGGTGCCGGTGGACGACGGGGTCCAGGTCGAGGCGCCCGTGCCGGTGGCGTCCAGGACCAGTTGCTGGGGGGCGAAGCTCGAGGCGGCGCTGTCGTAGAGCCAGACGTTCTCGTTCGCGCTGCCCTTGATGGTGACCTGGTAGGGGCAGCCGGTGCCGTACTTGCCGCCGCCGGTGGAGCTTACGGTCACGCTGGTGACGTAGGCCGAGGCGTGCGGTGCGGTGCACAGCAGCGCCGCGGCGGACGCGGTGAGCGCGGTGGCGGCGAACGCCGACTGCCTAAGTGTGAACATTGCCGATCATCTCCCTGTGGACAGGCGTACGGGCGCGCGGCGAACGCGCGTGCCCACCAGTGTCGGTGTTTGCGGAATGCGACACGCCAGCATTTCGAACGCCGGTGAGTACTCGATGGCGCGCCGCCCGGGCCGAACCACCGCGGTCCGGGACGTGCCCGAACCGTGGAGCCGATCATGTCCGGTGTGTGACCATGACGGCGTGCCCGATTGGACTTATCACCCGCTGCGACCGGTGGCGAACGCGGTGGCGGGGGAGCGGCGTACCCAACGAGCCGCCCTGCGGTTCCTGGCGGCGTTGATCGCGCTGCCCGGCGGAGCGCGCGCGATCCCGCGGGTGTTCGGGCATGCCCACGCCCCGCCGGAGTGGGACGGGCGGCTGGGAGCCGCGGTGCCGGTATCGGTGGCGCGGGAGGCCGTGCCGGTGCTGGCCGTTCAAGGCGCGAGCGTGATCGAGATCGGTCCGGTGGCGGCCGGTGACGTCGACGCGGTGCGGGCGGCGGCGCGGGGGCGGCGCTGCCGGGTCGTCGCGCGGGTGACGGACGCGGCGGTGTGCGAAGCGCTGGCGGGCTCGGTCGATGAGATCGTCCTCGAGCATCGCGGAGCCGCCCGGGCCATCGACGTCCCGGATGGTCCGGCGCCGGACCCGGCCGGGGGCAGCGCGTGGGGCGGGGAGATCGAGTCCGGTCCGGGACGGAGATATGTCGACGACCCCGATGTCGCGCAAGTAGTTGCGGCGCTGCGGGATTCGAACGACGTGATCCTGGCCACCCCCGCCCTGCTGATCGCGGCGGGGCCGAACTGGTTCAACCGGGTCATCGACGCCGCTGTCGAGACCGTACCGCCGCCGGCGCTGCGCGACGTGCCCCCGGATCCGCGGCGCTGGCCGGGCTGGTTCTGGGGAACACTGGTCGGACTGGGCATGGTGGCGGGCGGGCTCGGGGCCGCGCTGATCACCATCGGGCCGGTGCTGCTCTGGTACGACCGCGACTACCTCGGGACGGACGTCGAGGGCCTGCACCGGATCAACCACCACCTGGTGCACTTCCTGCAGCACGACCGAATCACCATGGCTGGCAACATGATCGCCATCGGATCGCTGTACATCGGGCTGGCCTGGGGCGGGATGCGGCGGGGCCGGGTGTGGGCGCGCGACGCGCTGCTGCTGTCGGGGCTGGTCGGGTTCCCGACGCTGTTCTATTTCCTCGGAACGGGTTTCGTCGAACCCCTGCACGTAGCCGTTGCCGCGCTGCTGTTTCCGATGTTCGTGCTCGCGGTCCGCGAGCGGCCCGGCCCGCCGAGCTGGGAGCCGGTGCCCGACGGCCCCGAACCGCTGCGGCTGCGCGCCCTGCTCGGCCAGCTGATCATGATCGCCACCGGCATCGGCGTGATCTTCGGCGGCATCGTCATCTCCTACGTGGGCCTCACCGACGTGTTCGTCCCCACCGATCTGGCCTTCCTCGACACCGACGCCGCCACCCTGCGCGCCGCCAACCCGAAGCTGCTGCCCTTCATCGCCCACGATCGCGCGGGCTTCGGCGGCGCGCTCATCGCCACCGGCGTCGCCATCACGCTGATCGGCCTGTGGGGCTGGCGGCGCGGGGAACGCTGGGTGTGGTGGGCGCTGGCGGGCGCGGCGTTCGCGGGCTCGGCGAGCGCGCTGATCATCCACTTCCTCATTCACTACACCGCGTTCATCCACCTGCTGCCGGTGTATATCGGCACCGCGCTGCTGGTCTCCGCACTGGTCCTGGCCAGGCCGTTCCTGTTTGGCCACCCCCGGTTATGAATGGGCTTGCATCATCATGCATAATCATTTGTAGGACGACGGAGCGGGCACGCGGCGCGTGAACATACCGAGCTCGCCCGCACTGCCCCGCAGCGGGCGCGACCGACCTACACGTACTAATCGAGGAGCACACGGACTATGACCAAGCGCGTCGTACTCGCCTACTCCGGCGGGCTGGACACCTCAGTCGCCATCAGCTGGATCGGTAAGGAGACCGGCGCCGAGGTCGTCGCCGTCGCCATCGATCTCGGCCAGGGCGGCGAGGACATGAACGATGTGCGCCAGCGCGCGCTCGACTGCGGCGCGGTCGAGTCCATCGTGGTGGACGCGCGCGACGAGTTCGCCAACGAGTACTGCCTGCCGACCATCCAGTCGAACGCGCTGTACATGGGCCGCTACCCGCTCGTCTCGGCCATCTCCCGGCCGCTGATCGTCAAGCACCTCGTCGAGGCCGCCGAGTACCACGGCGCCGACACCGTCTCGCACGGCTGCACCGGCAAGGGCAACGACCAGGTCCGCTTCGAGGTCGGCATCGGCGCCCTCGCGCCCGACCTGAAGGTCATCGCGCCGGTCCGCGACTACGCCTGGACCCGCGAGAAGGCCATCGAGTTCGCCGGCGAGAACAACCTGCCGATCAACGTCTCCAAGAAGTCGCCGTTCTCGGTCGACCAGAACCTGTGGGGCCGCGCGGTCGAGACCGGCTTCCTCGAGGATCTGTGGAACGCCCCGACCAAGGACGTCTACGACTACACCGTGGACCCGACCGTCAACTTCGAGGCGCCCGACGAGCTCATCATCACCTTCGACAAGGGTGTCCCGGTCGCCATCGACGGCCGCCCGGTGTCGATGTACGAGGCCATCCTGGAACTGAACCAGCGCGCCGGCCGGCAGGGCGTGGGCCGTCTCGACATGGTCGAGGACCGTCTGGTCGGCATCAAGAGCCGCGAGATCTACGAGGCGCCCGGCGCCATCGCGCTCATCACCGCGCACCAGGAGCTCGAAGCGGTCACCATCGAGCGCGAGCTGGGCCGCTACAAGCGTCAGGTCGAGCAGCGCTGGGGCGAGCTGGTGTACGACGGCCTGTGGTTCTCCCCGCTCAAGCGCGCGCTGGACGCGTTCGTGCAGGACACCCAGCAGCACGTCTCCGGCGAGGTCCGCATGGTCCTGCACGGCGGCAACGTGGTCGTGAACGGCCGCCGCTCGGACGAGTCGCTGTACGACTTCAACCTGGCCACCTACGACGCGGGCGACACCTTCGACCAGTCGCTGGCCAAGGGCTTCGTGCAGATCCACGGCCTGTCCTCGAAGGTCGCGGCCCGTCGCGATCTGAGCAGCAAGAAGTAACACCCCGCACCACATACGCATCACCTGCGCTCGGCGTCCTACCCATCGCGATCACCGCGGGTAGGACGCCGATAGTGTGCATACCGGACCCACCCCGAGGACAGGAGAGATCCACATGACCGAGCAGCACGGCACCAATGAGGGCGCGCTGTGGGGTGGGCGTTTCGCCTCCGGTCCGGCCGCGGCCATGGCGGCGCTGAGCAAGTCGACACATTTCGACTGGGTCCTGGCGCCCTACGACATTCGCGCTTCCAAGGCGCACGCGCGCGTGCTGCACAAGGCCGGGCTGCTGTCCGCCGGTGATCTCGACGCGATGCTCGCCGGACTCGACGCCCTGGCCGCCGACGTGGCCTCGGGCGCGTACGGTCCCGCCGACTCCGACGAGGATGTGCACGGCGCGCTCGAGCGCGGGCTGATCGAGCGCGTCGGCGCCGAACTCGGTGGCCGCCTGCGTGCGGGCCGGTCCCGGAACGACCAGGTGGCAACGCTTTTCCGGATGTGGTTGCGGGACGCGGTGCGCCGGATCGCCGCGGGCATGCTGGACGTGGTCGACGCGCTCGTGGCCCAGGCCGCCGCGAATCCGGACGCCGTCATGCCGGGCAAGACGCACCTGCAGGCCGCGCAGCCCGTGCTGCTCGCGCATCACCTGCTCGCGCACGCGCATCCGCTGCTGCGGGACATCGACCGCCTGCGCGACTTCGACAAGCGCGCCGCCATCTCCCCGTACGGTTCCGGCGCGCTCGCGGGCTCCTCGCTGGGCCTGGATCCCGAGGCGATCGCCGCGGACCTGAATTTCGATGCGGCCGCGTCCAATTCGATCGACGCCACCTCCTCGCGCGACTTCGCCGCCGAGGCCGCGTTCGTGCTGGCGATGACCGCCGTCGACCTCTCGCGCATGGCCGAAGAGGTGATCATCTGGAGCACACCGGAATTCGGCTACATCACCCTGGCCGACGCCTGGTCCACCGGCTCCTCGATCATGCCGCAGAAGAAGAACCCCGATGTCTCGGAGCTGACCCGCGGCAAGGCCGGTCGCCTGATCGGCAACCTCACCGGCCTGCTCGCGACCCTGAAGGCCCAGCCCCTGGCCTACAACCGTGACCTGCAGGAGGACAAGGAACCGGTCTTCGACTCGGTGGCCCAGCTCGAGCTCCTGCTCCCCGCGATCGCCGGCCTGGTGGCGACCCTGACCTTCCACACCGACCGCATGGCCGAGCTGGCCCCGGCCGGCTTCACCCTCGCCACCGACATCGCCGAATGGCTCGTCCGCCAGGGCGTCCCGTTCCGCGTGGCCCACGAGGCCGCCGGCGGCTGCGTCCGCGCCGCCGAGTCCCGCGGCGTGGGCCTGGACGAACTGACCGACGCCGAGTTCGCCGCCGTCGACCCCGCCCTGACCCCCCAGGTCCGCGAGGTCCTGACCGTCGAGGGCTCGATCGCCTCCCGCAACTCCCGCGGCGGCACCGCGGGCGTCCAGGTGGCGAAGCAGCTCGACGAGGTCCGCGCGGCCGCCGCCGACCAGCGCACCTGGCTGGCCTGAGACCCGCCCGGGGACATCGCTTACTCGAGTCGAATCCCTGTTCCCCGGACGGCCCGCTTGCCCCCGATATAACGTCCGTGTTATGAATTGGGGAGAGGTGGAGCTGGAATCGGAGATAGACGAGTGGTTCGACTCGCTCGATCAGGACGACCAGGAGACCGCGGCCTTCTACGTCGACCTGCTCGCTGAGCGGGGTGTACTACTCGGCGAGCCCTATACACGACAGCTACGGGGCAAGCTCCGAGAGCTTCGCTTCTACCTGACCCGAGACGCGGTGCGAATCACCTACTGGATCGCCCCCGGCAGGCGCATCATCCTGCTGACAGCGTTTCGGAAGCATCGCATGCACGAGGCCGCCGAGATCGAACGTGCGATGCGGGCGATGCGGCGCTGCGTTGCCGAAGCGCACACCGTGGACGAGGAGTGAATTCCATGGATGAACGCAAGAGCTGGTCGGAGAAGCGGGCCGAGATCATGGACCGCCCGGGGGCTGGGGCGGCATACGACGCCGCCCGGATTCGGTTCGAGCTCGGAGCGGCGGTGCGTGCGCGACGCGAGTCGCTCGGGCTCACCCAAGCCGAACTCGCCGAGCGGGCCGGTCTGAAACAGCCCGCGGTGGCCCGATTCGAGGCGGGGGGCACCATGCCCACGATTCCGATGCTCGAGCGATTCGCGGAGGCACTCGAGTTGCGGTTGCGCGTCGAATTCGATCTGCCGGAAGCGGGTTGAGGGGTTGACCGCGTGATGCCCGCCGCGGGGGCGCGGCGGGCATCACGTGTTCGCGAACTGTGTTATCCGCGACGGTAATTCATGTGTTTGCTGGCCGGGACGGCCGGGCGGCCGGGGCCGTGTACGCGGCCGGGGACCGTTTGGGACTTCTCCGGCTTGCCTCGGCGTTCGCGGCGGGAGAGGGGGCGATCGGCGGGCTCGGGGGAGTGGGACGCGGGCATGGAAGGCTGATCGGGCATGGTTCCTCCTGCGGACATGTGGGACCGACTCACCGGAAGCGGCCGGTCAGTATCGGAAGCGCCGCTGGGCGGCGGGAGACTCACGCCGGGGGACGCGTCGGGGCGTCGTGGCCGTCGGATCACGCGGGCGCACACGGCGCGGCGTCGGCCATCCGAACGTGAAGCGCGAGAAGCGCTCAGGAGTACAGGGGCATCCACATGCCGGACACCGTAACCGGACGACGCGATCGCGTGCCACCTATTTTTCGGGCGGTGTCCGGGGGACGGTCGCGCGGGCGCTCCCGGCGCGCGTGATCACCGTCGATATGCTGCGGGCATGACCCTATTTCTGCTGGCCCTGGCCATCGCGTGCGAGGTGACGGCGACGGTGTCGCTGAAGATCTCCGAAGGATTCACCAAGCTGGTGCCGTCGATCATCGTGGTCATCGGGTACGCCTCGGCGTTCTGGTTCCTGTCACAGGCGCTGAAGCGAGGGATGGGGATCGGGGTGGCCTACGGGATCTGGTCGGCGGTCGGCGTGGTCGCCATCGCGATCATCGGGGCGCTGTTCCTGAACGAGACGCTCACACCCGTGCAGATGGGCGGGATCGTCCTGGTGATCGCGGGGGTGCTGGCGCTCGAGCTGGGCGGAGCGCACTGAGCCGGCACCGCCCGCGCGCCGGACACGGTCAATCCTGTACGCGCACCTCGTATCCCGCGTCGGCGAGCGAGGTCAGCACCTCGTCCCGGTGGGCGGGCCCGCGGGTTTCCAGGGTGAGCAGCACCTCCACCTCGTCGATCGCCAGCCAGGCCCCGGTGCGCGAATGCACGACGTCCAGCACGCTCGCACCGGTGCGGCCCAGTTCGGCCAGCAGACCGCCGAGACTGCCCGGGCGGTCGGAGATGGTGATGCGCGCTGCCAGGTAGCGGCCCGCCGCGCTGAGCCCGTGCCCGATGACATGGGTCAGCAGCAGCGGGTCGATGTTGCCGCCGGACAGCACCGCGCAGACCTGCCCGCGCAGCGCGAGTTCGTCCGCGGCGCAGGACATGAGCGCGGCCACCGCCGCCGCTCCCGCCGGCTCGACGATGAGTTTGGCGCGTTCCATGCACAGCAGCAGCGCCCGCGAGAGCGCGTCCTCGTCGACGGTGAGAATCGCGGGCGCGCAATCGAGTACGTGCGCGAACGGGACCTCGCCGGGCATTCCCACCGCGATGCCGTCGGCCATGGTGGACATCTGGCCGAGCCGCACCGGTTTTCCGGCCTCGAGCGATCCCGGCCAGGCCGCCGCGTTCGCCGCCTGCACGCCGATCACCCGGACCTCCGGCGCCAGTTCGCGCAGGGTGGCCGCGATGCCCGCGAGCAGCCCGCCCCCGCCGGTGGGCACCAGCACCGTTTCCACCTCGGGCAGCTGCTCCAGTATCTCCAGCGCCACCGTGGCCTGCCCGGCCACGATGTCGGGGTGATCGAACGGGTGCACCAGGGTCGCCCCAGTCTGCTCCGCGAAAGTCAGTGCGGCCGTGAGCGCCTCGTCGATCGAATCCCCGACCTGGTGCACGGTCGCCCCGTACGCCCGGGTGGCCACCAGTTTCGGCAGGGCCGCGCCCACCGGCATGAACACCGTGGACTCGATGCCGAGCGAGGTCGCCGCCCACGCGACGCCCTGCGCGTGATTGCCCGCGCTGGCGGCCACCACCCCGAGTTCGCGCGCCGCCGCGGGCAGGTTCGCGATGCGGTTGTACGCACCGCGCGGTTTGAACGACCCGGTGCGCTGCAGGTTCTCGCACTTGAGCCACACGTCGTGCCCGGTGCGATCGGTCAGCGCCCGCGAGGCCACCACGGGGGTCCGGCGGATCACCGGCTCCAGCAGGGACGCGGCCGCCTCGACCCGCGCGACGATATCCATGGCGTCATGCTGCCAGGTGTTTGCGGCAGTGTCGCGTAGGACACCATGGCCCGTGGATTGTTGCGCCGGGCGGGCGATGGCGCGATCGTGTTGCATGAGCAATTCCATCGCGATACCCCCGGAGGTGGCCGGCGTCCTCGAACGCCACTACACCGCGGAGTTCGCCACGCGCGCACGCGATCGCACCCCGATCGCCGTCCCCGTCGCCCCGCTCTGGCTGCCCGAACGCGGCGCCATCCTGGTGAGCACCGGAATCGGGTTCCCCTACAAGGCTTTCAACGCCCGGCGCGACCCCAAGGTCTCCCTGCTCTACTCCAATCCCACCGCCGGCGGACTCGATGATCCGCCCGTGGTCCTGGTGCAGGGCAATGCCGTGGTTTCCGAAATCGTCACCTGGGACGAGGAATTGGAGCGCCAGTGGCGCAAGGTCTGGGCACAGAGCCCCAAGGGCATCGCCGGTGACGCCATCACCCGCCGCGTGTTCTGGTGGTACTACATGCGCCTGAAAATCACCGTCGAACCCGTTCGCATCCGCTGGTGGCCGGGCCGGGACATGACCGCCGTACCCCACGAGGCGGCGCTGCCCGGCTACGAGAACGTGACCCACGCCGACGGGCCGCCGCACCCCGCCGGATCTCCGTTCGCGGATGCCCCGCCGCCGCACCCTGCCGGATCCCCGTTCGCGGATGGCCCGCCGCCGCATCCGAACGCCCCGCATCCGCCCGGCGGCCGGCCGCACCCCGGCTCGCCGCCGCCGCATCCACAGCATCCCGAGCGGCCGGAAGGGGCGCGGTAATGGGTTTGGTTCAGGATATTCACCACGCGCTCTACCGTTTTCCCGACGGCGTCGTGCTGACCGCCGACAGCCCGGCCGGCTATCCGGTGAGTCTGCGCTGCCACCCCGGTCCACGCGGCGGCTCACTGGTGCTGGCGCGGCCCAAATGGTTCGACGCGATGGACGGCCCGGCGTCCATGCTGGCCCACAGTCACGACGCGGAGGGCGGGAGCACGCGGTCCGTGCAGATCCGCGGGAGCATTCGCGCCGAAGGCATCGACCTCGTCTTCACCCCCACCGGATTCGAGGAATACACCGGTTCGGCGACGCAGGGTCTGCGCCTGAGCCGCAAGGCGAGCCGCGCGGCCAAGGAGTATCTGCGCCGGCGCGGCCTGGCCCGCCCCGCGGTGCCGTGGGACCGCATCAAGGCAGCCCGGGCGGAGGTCGAGCGCGGGAAGTAGCCCGGCACTCGCGGTAATCAACCCGGCACTCGGGAACAGGTGCGGGTCGGTCGATTCGCGTGCTTCGCCACGCGGCGGGACCGGGCGCGGCCCGAATTTTCGGACTCGGCTCCACGGCTCGGTCTAATGTTCGCGTCGAACGCGCTGACCTGCGCCTTTTCCGCTCCACCTCCACCATTTCGGAAGAGAGGGAAGCTGTGCCGACAACCTCGAAGATCATTGCCGCACTCGCTGTTTCCGCCGCTTTCGCAATGGCTCCCGCGGCGCTGCCCACGGCCGCGGCCACCCCCATGGCCAGCTGTTCCGGCGGCGACTTCCGCTGGACCGCCGTCAACGGCGCGATCGACATGACGCCCAAGGACCTGGTCTTCACCTCGGTCGGGCGGCTGTGGGGCTGCACGGGCGCCGACGACATCACCGGCGGCACGTTCACCGGCGTGCACACCGCCGCCTCGGATTGCATGCATCCCGCCGACGGGCCCATCACGGTGCACATCGTCTGGTCGAACGGCGAGCGGAGCACGCTGTGGGGGCACTGGCCGGTGACGATGATGCAGCCCGCGGTCGGGCCGCTCGAGGTCATCAGCGGCGTCGGCGTGGGCGAGCGGGTCACCGTCGTCGCCGAGTACGAGATGATGACCCCGGACATGGTGATGGGCTGTATGGGCCCGGGCGTGCGGACGGGTCCGGGCAGGGTGAGCGCCAGCATGATGTGATCGCCGATCGCACCCGGAGCGCCGCTCGTCCCTTGCCGGGACGGGCGGCGTTCTCGTTTCTCGAATTTGCCACGGGTTGTCCAGCGCATCATTCCGAGCCCTTTTCGCGGGCCGCGAAAAACCGCACGGAATTGCGTATTCAAGCCCACACCCGCAAAACATGCTTTAGAAAAGCGCAATTAGTAGCGTGAGGGACATGCAGCTCTCCAGGTTCACCGATCTCGGACTGCGTGCGCTCATGCGATTGGCCGTGAGCGGTGACGCGCAGGAGCGCGTCACCGTCAAACTCATTGCGCGACAGGTGAACGCGTCCGAGAACTATGTGGCGAAGGCGGTCTCCCGGCTCGTCGAACTGGGCTACGTGCAGTCCCAGCGCGGGCGCACCGGCGGCATCTTCCTGACCGATCGGGGCCGGACCGCGACCGTGGGCACCATGGTCCGCGAACTCGAGGGCGATGCCGAGGTCATCGACTGCCTGGGCGAAAATCCGTGCCCGCTGGCGAGTGCCTGCCGTTTGCGCGGAATTCTCGCGCAGGCGCGGGACGCCTTCTATCGGCAGCTGGACGGCTACACCCTCGCCGACCTGGTGGACCGGCGCACCGTGGAGTTGCTGCACATGCCGGTGATCCCGGCGGCCGTATTCGAAGAACAGGAGTCACCGTCATGACGTTCGCGCCGGAAGCCGTGGTCGAGGCCGTCCCCGAACTCGAACCCGAACACGCCGCGGTGATCCGCGCGACGCTGCCGCTGATCGCGGCGAACATCGACGCCATCACCGCGCGCTTCTACACCGAACTGTTCGACGCGCACCCGGAACTGCTGCGGGACCGCTTCAATCGCGGCAATCAGCGCCTGGGTGCGCAGCAGCGGGCGCTCGCGGCCTCGATCGCCACGTACGCGAGCCATCTGGTCGATCCCGCCCTGCCGCATCCGCGCGAGCTGCTCGCCCGGATCGGGCACAAGCACGCCTCGCTCGGGGTCACCGCGCCCGAGTACCGCGTCGTGCACGAGCACCTGTTCGCCGCCATCGTGGCGGTGCTGGGCGCCGATGTGGTGACGGCGGACGTCGCGGCCGCCTGGGATCGCGTCTACTGGCTCATGGCCACCGCGCTCATCGACCTGGAGACCGGGTTGTACGAGGGCGCGGGCGTCGCACCGGGCGATGTGTTCCGCGAGACGCGGGTCGTGCGGCGAATCGACGATCCCTCGGGCGTCGCGACGTTCGAGGTGGAATCGGCGGATTCGTCCCGGCCGCTCCCGGATTTCCTTCCGGGGCAATATATTTCGGTGGGCGCCGACCTGCCCGACGGCGCCCGGCAGTTGCGCCAGTACAGCCTCACCAATCGCTCGGGCGACGGCCGGCTCGCCTTCGCGGTGCGCCGGGTCGCGGCCGGAGCCGACGGTCCCGCGGGTGAGGTCTCGGTCTGGCTGCACGACAACGTCGGCGCGGGGGACCGACTTCAGGTGACGCTGCCCTTCGGCGATCTCACGATCGATCCGGCCGCCGACACCCCCGTGGTGCTGATCTCCGCGGGCATCGGCATCACCCCGATGGTGGGCATCCTGAATCATTTGAGCGCCTGCGCGTCCGAGCGCCGTGCGCTGGTGCTGCACGCGGATCGTTCGGCCGCGACGCATCCGCTGCGCGAGCAAGCCGGCGAACTCGTCGCCGGCCTGCCCGCCGCGCGGGCGCGCACCTGGTACGAGACCGACGGTCGCATGGACCTGTCCCGCATCGAGCTGCCCGCGGACGCCGACTTCTATCTGTGCGGCGGCGCGGGCTTCCTGCAGGCGCTGCGTGCCCAGCTACTGGCTCTCGGAATCCCGAGTGACCGAGTGCATGTCGAGCTGTTCACGCCCAACGACTGGCTGCTCGACGCCTAGCGGGAACCGCTGTGCCACGCCCGCTCCGCGAGCGCGAGCACCTGCGGCAGCCACGGCGTGTACCCGGTGGGTACCAGCGACATGTTCGATCGCAGTTCGCCGATGCCGACCCAGGCGAAGTCGTCGACCTCTTCCGGGTTCGGACGCGGCGCGGCCTCGTCACCCCAGCCGATGAGCACGTGGTCGAACTCGTACTCCACGCGCCCGGTGGCCGGATCCGCCGCCTGATAGACGAAGGCTCCGACCTCGGTCAGCCGCGCGGCCATGCCCATTTCCTCGTCCAGGCGCACCGCGGCGGCGTCGGCCACCGGCTGCCCGGGCAGGGGATGCCCGCAACAGGTGTTGGTCCACAGCCGCGGGAAACGGGTCTTGACCCCGGCCCGCTGCTGCAGCAGCACCTGCCCGTCGGCGTCGAAGAGCAGGACCGAGAAGGCGCGATGCAGGCGCCCGGGCGCGGTATGGGCCGCCGCTACCGGCAGCGACCCGGCCGCCCGGCCCTGCTCGTCGACGAGCTCGACGAGCAGGGATTCACGATCGACCGCCGGGGTGGCGTCGGAAGTGTCGAGATAGCCGGTCACCTGCCTACCTTATCGGCGGTGATCATCAGGTACTGGAAGCTGCCCTCCTTGTACGAGGTCAGGAACGGCTTCTCCACGCCGGTGGCCAGCTCGGAGTGGGTGCGCAGTTCCCAGTACGGGATGGTCGCCGGGGTCAGGTCGGTAACCGCCACCGGGACCAGGTTATTGGCCGCCAGGGCCTTGAAATACGTGCTGCGCGGGTGGATGTTGCAGCCGTAGTGCGCGTCGATCCAGCTCACCGACGCCGACCGCGCGCCGAAGACGTCGTTGGAGCAGCCGGTGATGCACACGTAGCGCCCGCCCGGCTCGAGCAGCCGCGAGAACTCGGCGAAGAGCTCGAAAAGGTCCACGTACATGGTGGTTTCGTTGGTCCAGATGCCGCGCCGGGAGCCGGTCTCGAAGCCGGTGTCCAGCATGTTCTTGAAGTGGAACCGCACCTTGTCGGTGACCCCGCGCTCCACGGCCTGGTCGTTGGCGAAGCCGGCCTGGTACTCGGAGATGGTGACGCCGTCCACGGCGCAGCCGAAACGCTGATTGGCCATGAAGCTGGTGCCGCCGCGCCCGGATCCGCCGTCCATGAGCCGATCGCCGGGCCGGACGTCGCCGAGCTGATCCAGCAGCGCGTCCGCCTGCGCGGTCTCGAGCCGGTGCAGCTCCTTGACCAGGCGTTCCTGCCGGGTGTCTTCCGGGCCCTCCAGGACCGAGAGGTCGGGTTCGCCGATGCCGTAGTGGTGGTGGTAGAGCCCGTCCACCTCGCCGAGCTTGGTGTTGACCCGATCGTCGTTGGGATTGTTGTTCCAGTACGCGGCGACCGACTTCTGGTATTCGGTGCGCAGGACGCCGTCGGCCTGGGGGTCGATCATGGTCATGGCAGATCATCCTCTCGATCACTGATGTGCTGTAGGAGAACGGGATCCGGTCTCCGAGATCAGGAACGCTCGGCAGGTCGCACCGAGTCGGAACAAGCCTTGGGTTCGGAAAGCCCTGGGGCTCAGGGGTTGTCGCGCCGCGGCGGCGGTACGGATGGCGCGCCGGACGGCGGCCGGCGCGGGGCCACGGTGGTGGCGCGCGCCGGGCCCGCCCGGGACGGCCGCCGTAGTGGAACGGCGGCCGCCCGGGGCGGAGTCACCGGGATGTGTTGTCGCGGTGGCGATCGTGCGGCGGGCGGGTGCGGATGGTGCGGTGCGCCGGTGCGCGGATCCCAACCCCAGGGGCCCGAGCAGCCGTTCCGGTGGCCGTCGCGTCCTCGCGTCCGGCCGTTCCACCGCGTTGCCGCGTACCGCGCCCGCCGGTGGCGGACGCGGCGCGCCTCAGTCCGACTGGCGGGCCACCAGCACGTTGTCGAGGATGCCGAGCGCGTCGGGCACCAGGACCGCGGCCGAGTAGTAGCAGCTCACCAGGTACGAGATGATCGACTGATCGTCGATGCCCTTGAAGCGCACGTTCAGGCTGGGCTCGTATTCGTCCGGAATGCCGATCTGGTGCAGGCCGATCACGCCCTGCTCCTTCTCCCCGACGCGCATGGCCATGATCGAGGTGGTCTGCGTGCCGCTGACCGGGATCTTGCCGCACGGGAAGATCGGCACCCCGCGCCAGGCGGGCACCCGCCGGCCGTCGATGTCCACCGGGTCCGGGTACAGACCGCGTTTGCTGCACTCGCGGCCGAACGCCGCGATGGCCTTGGGGTGTGCGAGGAAGAACGTGGTGCTGCGCCGCATGCTCAGCAGCTCGTCCATGTCGTCCGGGGTCGGCGGGCCGGACTCGGTGTAGATGCGCTGCTTGAGATCGCAGTTGTTGATCAGGCCGTAGTCCGGGTTGTTGACCAGGTCGTATTCGCGGCGCTCGTACATGGCCTCGATGGTCAGGCGCAGCTGCTGCTCGACCTGGTCCATCGGGTCGTTGAACAGATCCGCGACGCGGCTGTGCACGCGCAGCACGGACTGCGCGAGGCTGAGCTCGTATTCGCGGGGCTGGGAGTCGTAGTCGACGAAGGTGCCGTCGAGCAGCGGTTCCCCGGAATGGCCCGAGGCGACCACGATTTCGGCCTCGCCGTACTTGTTCTGCGATTTGGGCGGCGCGGAGGCGACAGCGGACAGATGATCCGCGAGCGCGGGAATGTTCTCGCTGAGTTCGCCGAGTCCGGCGCGCGGCAGGACGAGCATGGTGCAGGGGGTGACGGTCTTGACGGTCACCGGCCAGATGCCGGACGGCTCGACCAGCATCTCGTCGCCGAAATAGTCACCGCCGGCCAGCATGCCGAGTTTGGTGACCTCGCCGTATTCGCCGGTGCCGAGTTTGGTGAGCTTGCCGTGCACGATCAGCATGACCTGATCCATCGGGTTGCCGAATTCGGCGACGACGGTGCCCGGCGCGAGGTCGCGCTGTTCGAATCGCGCGGCGATGGCGGCCAGCGCCTCTTCGTCGTCGAAGCCGCGCAATTGCGGCAATTCCTGCAGCTCGGCCGGAATCACCCGGGCATTGGGGCCGTTGATGATGAATTCCACCTCGCCGTTGCCCACGGTGTGGGTGAGCCGGCGGTTCACGCGGTAGACGCCACCTTTGACCTGCACCCACGGCAGGCTGCGGGTCAACCAGCGCGAGCTGATGCCCTGCATTTGCGGTTCGGATTTGGTGGTGTGCGCCAGCTGGTGGGCGGCAGTGGTACTGAGGGTTTTGCGCTGGCCATTGGTTTCGGCGTGAATGGGCAATTCGATGGTCATGCTGCGGTCCTCACCTCGAAGGGCCACCGGGGACGGCACGCTAGCGCAGGAGTCCACGGCGAAACGGCAGGTCCGATGGGGGCCTGCTGAAATTAGACATGGGGATGAAAAGACAAGCGAGACAGTGCGTTCCAGCGATACCGATGGTAGATCGCGAACTTCGGCACGCGCAGCCAAACGCATAAACATGATGACTGGCGCATTGCTATGACCGGCGTGTCCGGGCTTCGCGGACTCGCAGAAACACGGCGGTATTCGGCGTGTCGTGGCTGCGACCCGCAGTGTGACCGGGCGAACTTGTTCGCGGATGGGTGTATTCGCAGGTTTACAGGATCTCGCTGAAAGATTGCTCTGCCGCTAAATAGCGGTCGGTCGGTATTGGTAGCCCACATGGTGCTGGTCACAGCCGCCACGCGCTAGGGTGGCTCTATGGCAAGCTCATCTGGACGCGTTGGGGCGGATAACGCAGGTCACAAGCAGGATGGGTCTGGGAGCGAAGCCGTGAAATTCAGTACGAAGTCCGTTGTCGGGCCGATGCAGCGCCTGATGGCGACCGCCCAGAACGGGCTGGAGGTGATCCGGTTCGGGGGACTGGTTCACGACATCGAATCGTCGCCGTACGAAATCGTCGAGCGCAAGCGCATGTACCGGCTGCGGCACTACTTCCCGGACGACCTCGGCGCCGATCGGCCCGCGGTGGTGCTGGTGCCCCCGCTCATGGTGACCGCCGAGATCTGGGACGTGAACGGCGTGGACGGGGCCGTGGGCATTCTGCACCAGGCCGGAATCGATTGCTGGGTGGTCGATTTCGGCTCGCCCACCACCGAGGAGGGCGGCTGGGACCGCGACCTCGCCGACCACGTGCTCGCGGTCAGCAGCGCCATCGACACGGTCACCGAATTGACCGGGCGCGGTGTGCATCTCATGGGCTACTCGCAGGGCGGCATGTTCGCCTACCAGACCGCGGCCTACCGGCACGGCAAGGGCGTGGAGTCCATCGTCACCTTCGGCAGCCCGGTGGACGCGGTGGCGGGCATGCCCTTCGGCATCCCGCACGGCCTGGCCTCCGACGCCGCCGACTTCCTGACCGATCATGTCCTGAACCGGCTGCCGATCACCGATTCCATGGTGCGGCTGGGCTTTCAGGCGCTGGATCCGGTCAAGACCGCCAAGGCGCGCCTGGACTTCCTGCGTCAGCTGCACGACCGCGAGGCGCTGCTGCCCAAGGAGCGTCAGCGCCGGTTCCTCGAGACCGACGGCTGGCTCGGCTACCCCGGGCCCGCGCTCACCGACCTGCTGCAGCAGTTCGTCAAGCACAACCGAATGATGCTGGGCGGCTTCGTCATTCGTGACCAGCCTATTTCGTTCGCGGACATCGCGAGCCCGATCCTCGCCTTCGTCGGCGAGGTCGACGACATCGGCCAGCCGGCCGCGGTGCGCGGCATCGTGCGGGCCGCGCCCAACGCCGACGTGTACGAAGCCAGCGTGGTGGCCGGGCATTTCGGCCTCGTGTCGGGCTCCACCGCCACCCGCAACACCTGGCCGCTGGTGCGCGACTGGGTCAACTGGCTCAGCGGGCGCGGCGATCTGCCCGCCCAGATCGACCACATGAGCCAGGAGGTGACGCGCAACGGACCGCGCACCGGGCTCACCCGCGTGGTGCACGCGGTCGGCACGCTCGCCGAGGCGGGCGCCGGGCTCGGCCGGGCCATCGAGGGCGTGGCGGGCCAGACCCTGCGCGGCACCGTCGAACTCGGTGGTGAGGCCGCGCGCGCCCTGCCGCGCCTGACCCGGCTCGGGATGATCCAGCCGCACACCCGCGTTTCGCTGGGCCGCCTGCTCGCCGAACAGGCGCGGCGTGGACCCGATCGCGAGGCGTTCCTGTTCGAGGATCGCGTGCACACCCACCGCGCGGTCAACACCCGCATCGACAACGTGGTGCGCGGGCTCGTCTCGGCGGGCGTGCGCCCGGCCGGGCGGGTCGGCGTGGTCATGGAGACCAGGCCCAGCGCCATGGTCGCCATCGCGGCGCTGTCGCGCATCGGCGCGGTCGCGGTGCTGCTGGCCCCGGGCAGCGAGCTGTCCAAGGTCGCCGAGCTGACCGGCGCGAAGCTGCTCATCTCCGATCCGGAGAATCTGCCCGCGGCGGCCGAGACCGGAATCCGGGTGCTGGTGCTCGGCGGCGGCGACGCCCGCACGCTGGACGTCCCCGCCGGTCGCGAGGTCGTCGACCTCGAGCAGATCGTGCCCGAGCAGGTGACGCTCCCCGCGTGGTACCGGCCCAATCCCGGCCTCGCGCGCGAGCTGGCGTTCATCCTGGTCACCGGTACCGGCGATCGGTTCGACATCAAGTACGTCACCAATCACCGCTGGGCGCTGTCGGCCTTCGGCACCGCCTCGGCGGCGGATCTGGACCGCAAGGACACCGTCTACTGCCTTGCGCCGCTGCATCATTCATCCGGTTTACTGGTGAGTCTGGGCGGTGCGGTGGCCGGTGGCAGCCGGATCGCGCTGGCCCGCTCGCTCGACCCCGCGCAGTTCGCCGCGGAGGTCCACCGGTACGGCGTCACGGTCGTCACCTACACCTGGACGATGCTGCGCGACATCCTGGACGCGGACACCTTCCCCAAGGGGCATTCGCACCCGATCCGGCTGTTCATCGGTTCGGGTATGCCCGCCGGGTTGTGGCGGCGCACCCAGGACCGTTTCGCCCCGGCGCGGGTGCTCGAGTTCTACGCCTCGATCGAGGGGGATGTGGTGCTGGCCAACGTGTCCGGCGCCAAGGTCGGCAGCAAGGGGCGCCCGGTGCCCGGCACCGCCAAGGTCGAGCTGATCGGCTACGACCCCGAAGGCGAGCAGATCCTGGTCGACGGCGCGGGTTTCGCCCGGCGCTGCGCCGACAACGAGGTGGGCCTGCTCATCGGGACAGCCTCGGACAGTGTGGATCTGTCCGCGGGCGGGCTGCGGGGTGTCTTCGCCCCCGGTGACTCCTGGATGCCGACCGAGAACCTGTTCCGCCGCGACAGCGACGGCGACTACTGGCTCATGGATCGCGTGGACACGGTCATCCGCACCCCGCGCGGCCCGGTGTTCACCCAGCCCATCGTCGATGTCCTCAACGACATCACCGCGGTGGACCTGGAGGTGGCCTACCGCCTGCCCGCCGCCGACCGCACCCTCGCGGTCGCCGCGGTGAGTGTCCGCGCCGGCCACCGCCTGACCCCCGCCGACGTCACCGAGGCCCTGCGCGCCCTGGCCCCCGACCAGCGCCCCGACCTCATCCACGTCGTGGACGACATCCCCCGCAGCTCGACGTTCCGCCCCTCGACCCGCGCCGTCCAGGCCGCCGGCCGCCCCGCCCCGGGCGAGGGAACCTGGTGGTACAACCGCGAGTCCGACCAGTACGAGGTCCTGACCCCGGAACTGGCCGAGCGCCTGGGCATCTGAGCGGGCCGGGCCCCGCGCGGGCGTGGTGCGGACGCGCGTGCCGTCGCGCGTGCGGACGACCCTGCCGGACGAGATCGCGGCGGTAGCATGCGAGAGGTGAATTCCCTTGTCGCGCGTGTGATGTCCACTGTCGCCGGTCAGCTCGGCAATCCGCACGGATTGCTGGGGCGAGGGACCGCCGCCGTCTTGAACCGGGCCAACCGGGTGCTCATCGACGAGGCGGTGATCGCGGCCGACCCGGGGGCGGGGGAGACGGCGGCGGACATCGGGTTCGGCGGCGGGGTCGGGTTGACGCTGCTGGGGGATCGGGTGGGGGACACCGGGCTGGTGTACGGGTTCGAGATCTCCGCGGACATGGTCGCGCGGGGGCGGGCGGGGCACGCGCAGGCGATCGCGGCGGGCACGCTGCGGATCGAGGAGGGGTCGCTGACCGCGCTGCCGGTCACCGACGGCGGCCTCGACGCGCTGATCACCGTCAACACCGTCTACTTCGTCGCCGAACTGGACCGGGTCGCCGCCGAGTTCGCCCGGGTGCTGAGCCCGGCCGGCCGCGCCGTGATCGGTATCGGCGACCCGGACGAGATGGCGCGAATGCCGTTCACCCGGTACGGGTTCCGGCTGCGCCCGGTCGCCGAGATCGTCGCCGTGCTGGAGGCCGCCGGGCTACGGGTGGAGCACCGGGTGGTCGAGCGCAAGCCGATGAACGGCCACCTGCTGATCGCCCGGCACGCCTAGCCGGAGGTTCGCGCCACCGAGCTAGACGGTGAAGCTGGTGACCCCGTCGATCACGCGCTCGATCTGCGCGGCGGACAGTCCCGGCCACAGCGGCAGGCGCACGACGGTCCCGGAGAACTCGGCGCTGCGCACGCACGGCACCGGGGTCCGGCCGAGCTTGAGCCCGGCGGGGCTCGAGTCCAGCGGAATGTAGTGGAACGGGGCCGAGATACCCAGCGCGCCAAGGTGTTTGATCAGGTCGTCGCGGCGGCTCTCGGTGGGCACGCGCAGGAAGTACAGGTGCGCGGTGTGCTCGCGGTCGTCCGGCACCGTCATGAGCCGGACGTCGTTGCGCGCCGCCCACTCCGGCAGCGCGGCGGCGTAGGAATCCCACACCCGGTGCCGGTTGGCCTGGATGACATCGAACTCGGCCAGCTGCGCGTCCAGCACCGCCGCGTTCAATTCGCTGGGCAGATAGCTGGATCCGATGTCCTGCCACGAGTACTTGTCCACCGCGCCGCGCAGGAACCGCGCCCGGTCCGTGCCCTTCTCGCGAATGATCTCCGCGCGCGCCATGAGGATCTCGTCGGTGAGCAGCAGCGCGCCGCCCTCGCCGCAGTGCACGTTCTTGGTGTCGTGGAAGCTCAGCGCGCCCACGGTGCCGATACTGCCCAGCGCGCGGCCCCGCCAGCGCCCGCCCAGCCCGTGCGCGTTGTCCTCGATGATCGCGAACCCGTGCGCGTCGGCGAGCTGCCGCAGCCCCTCCATGTCCGCGGCCACGCCACCGTAGTGAATGACCACCACGGCCTTGGTGCGCTCGGTGACCGCGGCGGCGACCGCCTCGGGATCGAGATTGCCGGTCGCGGCGTCGATATCGGCGAACACCACCGTCGATCCGCGCAGCGCCATCGAGGTCGCGGTGGAGGTGAAGGCGAAACTCGGGACGATGACCTCGTCCTCGGGCCCGAGTTCCAGTAGCAGCCCGGCCATTTCGAGCGCGTGCGTGCACGAGGTGGTCAGCAGCGCGAACGGCGCCTCGGTGATCGTCCGGAGCGTGGCCGTCGCGCTCGCGGTGAACTGCCCGTCGCCGTGGCTGTGATCGGAGGCGAGCACGGCCTCGAGGTTGCTCAGTTCCCGGCTCGCCCGGTACGGACGGCTGAAGATTACGCGGTCGGCACTCACGCGAGTCGGTCCCCTCTGGCGGTCGGTGGCAGCTCCGGTTCGTCCGGGCGGCGCGACGTCGTGCCGGGGCAGGAGACGGACGGAATCGGCATCGGCTGGATCAGCTTTCGATGCCGGTGTCGGCCGGCACTCCCCGACGGACGGCGGGGCCCGAGCTGTCGAACTCTAGCACGGTGCCCGGAGGGCGATTCCGCGCCGCCGGGGGTGGAATCGGCATGGGCATCGCGCCGGTGACGTGCGGGGCGCGGTGTAGTCTCTGGAACTCGTGGTCGACAGTGGAGCTCTCGATAGCCGGCGTGCGGTCTTCCGATGGGGAGCGGTCACCGCGATCGGCGTGCTACTCGGATACGCGGCGGTCCTGCTGGCCGACGCCCGCCACTTCTACACCGACGACACCGAATCCCAGTACGCCCCGATGTGGGTGATGATCGGCAACGCGCTGCGCGAGGGCCGGTTCCCGGTGATGGTGCCCGACCAGTGGATGTCGGGCAACTACACGATGGAGGAAGCGGGCCTGTTCAACCCGCCGCAGCTGCTGATCGATCTGATCGCGCCGTCGGTGCCGAACCTCGCGGTCTACGCCACCATCGTCAAACTCCTGTTCTCGATCATCGCCGGCCTCGGCGTCTACCGGGTGTGCCTGGCCTACGGCTCCCGCCCGGAGTGGTCGGCGGTCGCGGGTGTGGCCTTCCCGTTCACCGGCTTCTTCCTGTTCTTCGACACCGCCAGCTGGATGACCGCGCTCACCGGCACCGCGTGGATGCTGCACGCCTGGGCCGCCTCGGTCCGGTACGCGCGCGGGCAGGGCGGCCCGATTCCGGTCTTCGTCTTTCTCTACCTTGCGATTTCGGTCCAGTACATCTTCCCGGCCGTCGAGGCCGTGCTCATGCTGGTCGCGGTCGCGGTCGGCGAGATCGTGACCCGGCGCGCGTGGCCGCAGGTGCTGCGGCTCGCGGCGGCCGCGGGCTGCGCCGGGCTGGCCGGCCTGCTCACCTTCCTGCCGTCGATGCTCTCGGCGAAGGTGAGCTGGCGCGGGACCGCGCAGATCAACAACGACCAGTTCCTGACCGTGCCGTGGTCGGAATCGCTCAATGCCAGTCTGCCGAGCACCTTCCCGGCCTTCAGTTCGTGGTGGGGCTATGTGCAGCCGCTGCCCATGACCTATATCGCCTGGTTCCTGATTCCGGCGCTGGCGTTCGTGGACTGGCGGGCCGCGCGCGAGCACTGGAAGCAGTTCGTCTCCATCGGGCTGTTCGTGATCATGGCGCTGATGTGGACCGCCGGGCCCGGCACCATCGGACCGCTGCGCTGGCCCGCCCGCGTGCTGCCGATGCTCGCCGTCGGCCTGCTCATCCTGGTGTGCGTCCTGCTGGGCCGGTTCGGCACCGTGCGTGATTGGCGGGGTCGCGGCGCGGCCGCGGGCGTGCTGATCCTGCTGCTGTTCGTGCGGACCTTCTCCGCCGATCCGCGCGACGTGAGCTGGCACGTGCTCTCCGCGGTCGTGGTCGCCGCGCTCACCGCCGGCGCGGTGTGGCTGGGCCGCACCCGGGGCACGGCCGCGGCCTGCCTGCTGACCCTGATCGCGATCTTCCCCATCGCGTACTTCCAGGTCCGCAGCGTGCAGCCCAACCTGATGTCGTGGAACCTGCCCGCGAACCGGGAGGCGGCCAAGGCCGACTTCCCCGATTTCGCGGGCCGCAACATCCAGCTCGGCGACCGCGGGCTGATCGGGCCCGCCGACAAGAGCCTGGACGCCGCGTACGGCTCCCTCGTCTTCGGCAACTACGCCAAGGACCTGGAACTGAACTACGTCCAGGGCTACACCCCCAACGGCCACTTCTACTTCGGTGAGCTGCTGTGCATGCGCTGGGACGGCAGCGTCTGCCCCGACGCCTACCGGCGGATGTTCGCCCCCGAACCCACCACCGGCCGCACCCTGGTCGATCTCATGCTGCTGGACCGGGTGATCCTGCAGCGCGCCATGTTCCCCGACGCCCGCGATCAGCCCGCCCCCGCGGGCTGGCATTTCGCGGACTATCCGGGGCACGAGCGCTGGATCTCGGTGCTCGAGCGCGACGGCGGCCCGATCTCGGGCGTGAACGGCCGCGTCGCCGATGCCCGCGACGCCACCGCCACCTCGCTGTCCGAGACCGACACCACCAGCCGCGTCCGCGTGACCTCGGAGAACGGCGGCCGCGTGGTCTTCGCCCGGCTCGGCTGGCCCGGCTACCGCGCGACCCTGAACGGTCGCGACATCGATTTCACGACCGTCGCCAATTCCTTTGTCGCGGTGGATGTCCCGGCCGGAACCCAGGACGCGGAACTGGTGCTGACCTGGCGGCCGCCGGGCTGGAAGATCGGCATGGGCACCGCCGCCGCCGGACTCGCCGGGCTCGTCGCCCTGCAGTGGTACCACCTGCGCTCGCGCCGCCCGGACGAGGACGATCCGGCCGGTCCGGACAGCGAATCCACCCCCGAGGCGGATCGCGAACTGGCAGGCTCGGTTTCGTGAGTACCGCCGACTTCTCACCGGAAGCGATCGCGACACCGGACCGGGCGCCCGCCGCCGCCGAGCCCGCGCCCCCCGGCCTGCTGCTGCGCCTGGTGCGACGGCAGGAGGTCGCCTTCGCCCTGGTCGGCGGGTTCAATACCGCGCTCGGCATGGTCCTGACCGTGCTGTGGCTGTCGGTGCTGGAGGGCGAGGTCGCCAAGCCCGTCGCGGTGGCGCTGGCCCCCGCCCTGGCCTACGCGGTCAGTATCGTGGTGGCGTTCGTGCTGCATCGCACCCTGGTGTTCCGGGTCCGCGGGCACGCGCTGCGCGATTTTCTCGCCTTCTGCGGGGTGAATTCCGGCGGGCTGCTGTTGAATCTGCTGCTGTTGCAGCTGGCGGTCTCGGTGCTGCACGCGCCCGCCAAACCGGCGGCCGTGGTGGTGATGGGGCTGGTGGCGGTCCTGAGTTTCTTCGGGCACCGGCACATCTCGTTCCGCCGGAGCGAGGATTCCACCGCGTCGCATTCCTGAATTCACCGGGGTTCCACGCTCCAGCGGATGCGCGGATCCGGACAGATGGCTAGTTTGGGACATGGAAGCCGTTGTCCGCCATCAGTTCAGGAAACTCGTGAGTACCAGCTTCATCTATCGGCACGAAACGATCTACGGATTGCTGATGCGGGGGTTGTACGGCCGGCACTACGGTGCCAGGTACCGAGCCATCGCGGCGGCGATTCCCGACGGCGCGCAGGTGCTCGACCTCTGTTGCGGCCCGGCCACCCTCTATACGCGGTATCTG
This sequence comes from Nocardia sp. NPDC003693, assembly GCF_053981095.1. Lineage (NCBI taxonomy): Bacteria > Bacillati > Actinomycetota > Actinomycetes > Mycobacteriales > Nocardiaceae > Nocardia > Nocardia sp. NPDC003693. The sequence goes on along the minus strand of NZ_JBSFNO010000012.1, from coordinate 28,011 downwards.
CGCGGAAAATCCGTGCGATACACGGGTTTGGATCTCAATGAGCGTTTCGTCGCCGGGCTCACCGCGGCGGGCGCGGACGGGCAGGTGTGGGACCTGCATTCGGCCCTGCCGCTACCGGCCGCCGATTACGTCCTGATGCAGGCGAGCCTGTACCACTTCCTGCCCGAACCCGAACCCGTCATCGATCGCATGCTGGCGGCCGCGCGGGAACGGGTGATCATCGCCGAGCCGATCAAGAACCTGACCTCGAGCGGCAATCGCGTGCTGGCCGGTCTCGGCGGTCGGTTCACCGATCCGGGTGACGGCGCGGCGGCGCATCGATTCACCGAGGACACCCTGGACGAGCTGTTCCGCGGCTACCCCGAACACGTCGTGGAGCGCACCCTCATCGCGGGCGGGCGCGAGAAGCTGTACGTGCTGCGGCCCTGAGTGGGCCGCCGGGGGCGCTCAGCTCCCGACCCGCTCGATCTCCCGCTCGGCGGCCGCGCGGGACTCCCGGGTGTGCTCCGGGCGCGGCGTCGGCGAATCGACGGTCAGGTACAGCGGTTTGCCGACCAGGATGTGCAGGGCCACGCCCAGGTACTCGGCGATCAGGCCCAGCGAGAACAGGATCGCGCCCGCGCAGAACAGCAGCACCACGATCATCGAGGTCCAGCCCTCGGGCGCCCAGTCCTCCCGGGTGAGCGACTCGTACACGATGACCACGGTCAGCGCGGCGCCGGCCAGCGCCAGCGTCATGCCCAGCATGCTCACCAGGCGCAGGCCGCGAGTTCCGCTGCACAGCACCATCTTCCAGAACAGCGAGAACAGGCGCCGGTAGTTGTAGCCCGACTCCTCGCGGCCCTCGGCGCGCAGCGCCACCGGAACCTGGGCGACGGTGTCGACCACCCAGGTCAGCGCCACGTCGAGGTACACGCCGTTGGAGGCGACCTCGGCGAGCTGGCGGCCGATGTCGCCGCGGATCAGCCGGTAGCTCTCGAAACGGGTGGAGTCGGGGAACGCGAACACCGTGGCCAGCACCAGTTTCGCGCCGCGCGAGGTCAGGTTGCGCAGGAAGCCGTGCGGGCGGGTGTTGGACGGCTTCGAGTAGATCAGGTCCGCGCGCTGCTCGAGCGCGGCGTCCAGGAACGCGCCGATGGCCGCGGGATCGTGCTGACCGTCCTCGTCCATGGTGACGATCCAGTCGCCGCGCGCGGTCGACATCCCCGCGATCGTGGCCGCGTCCTGCCCGAAATTGCGGCTCAGCCAGACCGCGCGCACCTCGGCGTGCTGCTGCAGCAGCTCCTTGATCGCCACGTCGGAACGGTCGGGGCCGTGATCGTGCACGAGGATGATCTCCTCGACCACGAAGGGCACGCCCGCGGGCGTCGTACTCGGCGCGGTCAGCCGGTGCAGTTCGGCGACCAGCGCACCGATGGTGTGTTCACCCCGGTACACCGGCACCACGACGGACACCGCGTGCGGCCGGTCGACGCCGGGCAGCGCGGGTGTATCGGTCGAAGCGTCGACGTCGGAGTGGTACATACGTCGGGAGGGAAGCGGCATCAGCTGAATCGACTTTCGAAGACGGTGCGTGCCGGTGCTCCTCGAGAGGGCGGAGCCCGAGCCGCGTGAACTCTAACACGGTGGGTTATCGGTATTCCCGCTCCGGATATCACCCGCGGCGGGGGCCCGCGCAGCGGCGTTGCTACGGCGATGCCAAGAACCGTATCGCGCTGTAGGGTTGGGAACTCGTGACGGGCAGTACAGATTCAATGGTGGCTTCGACCGGAGGCGCACACGTTCCGGAGGCCGCCGGAGGTGAAGCCGTCGCACGACGAAATGTCTTGCGCTGGGGCGTTATCACCGTGTTCGGCGTGCTGCTCGGTTATGCGGCCGTGCTGCTGGCCAATTCCCGCCATTTCTTCACCGATGACACCGAATCGCAGTACACCGGTTTGTGGGTGGCGATGGGCCGCGCATTGCGCGCCGGTGAATTCCCGGTGCTGTGGCCCGAACAGTGGATGTCCGGCAACAACACGATGGACGATGCGGGACTGTTCAATCCGCCGCAGCTGCTGATCGATCTGCTCGCGCCCTCGTTCGACAATATGGCGCTGTACGCGACCCTGGTGAAACTCGTCTTCGCGATCATCGCCGCGCTCGGTGTGTACCGGATCTGCCTCGCCTACGGCGGCCGCCCGGCCTGGTCCGCGGTCGCGGGCATCGCGTTCCCGCTCTCGGGCTTCTTCCTGTTCTTCGACGAAGCCAGCTGGATGACCGCGCTCACCGGCACCGCGTGGCTGGTGCAGGCCTGGGCCTCCGCGGTGCGCTACTCGCGCGGGCAGAGCGGTCCGATTCCGGTCTTCGTCTTTCTCTACCTGACGATTTCGACCCAGTACATCTTCCCGGCGATCGAGGCGGCGCTCATGCTGTGCGCGGTCGCGGTGGGGGAGATCCTGTACCGGCGGGCGTGGGCGCAGGTGGCGCGGCTGGTCGCGGTCAGCGCCTGCGCCGGGCTCGCGGGCCTGCTGACCTTCCTGCCGAGCATGCTCTCGGCCAAGGTGACCTGGCGCGGGACCGCGCAGATCAACAACGACCAGTTCCTGACCGTGCCGTGGTCGGAATCGCTGAACGCCAGCCTGCCCAGCACGCTGCCCGCGTTCAACTCGTGGTGGGGCTACATCCAGCCGATGCCCATCACCTATATCGCCTGGTTCCTGATTCCGGCGCTGGCCTTCGTCGATTGGCGGCGGGCGCGCGCGGCCTGGCGCGAGCTGAGCGCGCCCGCGCTGTTCGCGATCGTCATGCTCATGTGGGCTGCCGGGCCCGGCACCATCGGGCCGCTGCGCTGGCCCGCCCGTGTGCTGCCGATGATCGCGATCGGCCTGCTGGTGCTGGTGTGCGTGCTGCTCGGGCGGTTCGCGACCGTGCGCGACGTGCGGGCGCGCGGGATCGCCGCGCTGGTGCTGATCCTGGCGCTGTGGGTGCGATCGTTCTCCGCGGATCCGCACAACGTGATCCGGCACGTGCTGGCCGCGGGCATCCTCATCGGCGCGGGCGCGCTGGTGGTGTGGCTGGGCAGTACGCGGGGGACGGCCGCGGCGTGCGCGGTGGTCGTCGCCGTCATGTTCCCCGTCGCGTTCTGGCAGGTGAGCGCCGCCCAGCCGACGCCGACCTCCTACAACATGCCCACCAACCGGTCCGAGGCCGGCGCGGTGTTCCCGAAGTTCCCGGGCACCACGATCCAGCTCGCCGATCGCGGCCTGCTGCAGCCGGGCGACCGCAGCCTGGACGAGGCGTACGGCTCGCTGGTGTTCGGCAACTACGCCAAGTCGCTCGAACTCGAGTACGTCAACGGGTACACCCCGACCGGGCACTTCTACTTCGGCGAACTGCTGTGCATGCGCTGGGATTCCAGCGTCTGCCCCGAGGCGTACACGCGCCTGTTCGCCCCCGAGCCGGTCACCGGCACCCCGCTGATCGATCTGTTGAAACTGGACCGGGTCGTGCTGCAGCGGGCGCTGTTCCCGACCGTGCGCGACGAGCCCGCGCCCGCGGGCTGGAAGTGGGTGGATCAGCCCGGTCACGAGAAGTTCATCTGGGTGCTCGAGCGCGAGAACGGCCTCATCTCGACGGTGAACGGCCGCGTCGCCGACGCGCACGACGTGACCGCGACCTCGCTGTCGGAGACCGACACCACGAGCCGGGTCCGGGTGAGCTCGCCCGAGGGCGGCCGCGTGGTGTTCTCCCGCCTGAGCTGGCCCGGCTACCGGGTGACCCTGAACGGCGAGCCCCTGCCCATCACCACGATCGCCAAATCGATTGTCGCGGTGAATATCCCGCCCGGCACCGACAACGCCGAACTGGTCCTGACCTGGCGCCCGCCCGGCTGGAAGATCGGGATCGGCACCGCCGCCGCGGGTCTGGCCGGCCTGGCCGTCCTGCAGTGGATGTACGTGCGCTCCCGCCGCCCCGACGAGGAGCCCGAGGCCGCCGAGCCGTCGGACGAGCCCGAACGCGAGCTGGCGGGTACGCCGTCCTGACCGGCGGCGGAACGCCACCGGAGTCGGGTTCACCGCCTCGGCCGAGCCGCCGGGTTTCGCAGTCGGCGAGCCGGGATTCGATTCGTGCCGGCCGGGCGTCTGTTCGCCGGGACGTCATTCGGGTAGCGGTCGGCAAGACGCGGGCCGGCGGGATACCGTCCCGCCGGCCGATTTCCGGTGCCGGGCCCGGCATCACCGGCGCGGTGCCGGGCCCGCCCCGGCCACCCGGTAGGTTGTCGATCATGTCGGAGGAAATCCTGGACGCCACCCTGCTGAGCCTGCTCGCCTGCCCGCAGGACAAGGGCCCCCTGCTGCTGGTCCGCGACGATCAGGGCGACAGCGTCCTCTACAACCCGCGCCTGCAGCGCGCCTACCCGATCGACAACGGCATCCCCGTCCTGCTCGCCGACGAGTCCCGCCCCGTCGACGACGTCGAACACACCGCGCTGATCGCCCAGGGCTGAGCGCGCGCCGGCCGCCGAACCCGCGACCTGCCGTGATCAGGCTGCTGCACTAGGGTTTCGGTGTGAATAGCTATCCGGAATCCGGTTCATACCCGCACCCCGGTGGCCAGGGGGGATTTCCACACGGCGCGCCCGCGCCATCCGGTTTCGCCCCGCTGCCGCCTCCCGTTCGAACCGCGCGGCGCCGAGATCTGGTGCAGGCCATCCCGTTGGGGCTCGGCGGGGTGCTGCTCGGCGTCGGCTCCTTCCTGCGCTTGCTGACCATAGGGCACAACTCGGCGTATGGGAGCTGGGTGACATCGTGGGCCTACGGCAGCGATCTTGGGGCGGCGAGGGACTTCTCCAGCCTCTACGGCATCATCTTCGTTCTCGCCGTGCTGCTCGCGTTCGGTGCGGTGGCAGTTCTGGCGACCGGCAAAGGCGACCGGCCGCGGGCAAGCGCCCTGGTATCGCTGGCAACGGGAGCGGTTCTCGGCACAGCCCTGGGTGTCGTCCTCAATGTCGGCCTCGCGCCCCTCGTACAGCGGAACGGCGACCTCGAGTACACCTACGGAGCCGCGTTCTGGCTGTGTGTACTGACTGTGCCGCTGGCACTGCTGGCGACCGCCGCGGCCCCCTCGTCATCGGGTACCGGATTCAACGTCACTGTGGACTCGTACGGGCGGCCGCAGCGCGAACGGTCGACCGGTCTCGACGTGACCGCCGCCGTGCTCCTGATCCTCTACGCGCTCGTCACCGTGGGGATCGCGATCGCAGGGTTCATGTTCGGGTCGGGCGAACGCATGTTTCTCGTGTTCGACGACGAGTATTCGAGCTTGATCGCGGCGGGTGTGAGTGCGCTCTCCGCCTTCGTCGGTGCCCTCGTTCTGCTGTTGGCCGGCAGGGCTTTCGCCCGTCGAGCCGGTGCCACAGCGGCGGCGCTGGCGTTCACCGTCGGTGCCGGCACCTTGATGCCGAAGATCGATATCGTGCGTGATCAGGATGGGGGCTTCGACTATTTCGGTGGCGACTTCTATGTCCAGGTGTTCGCCACCCTGCTTGTCCCGGTGGCCATGGTGCTGACCGTGCTCGCCGCAGGGTCCGCACCGCGCTACCGCACCCCGTATCCCGCCGCTCCGCCTGTGAACCCGTATGCCCCGATGGGCGGCTTCCCGGCACCGGCGGTGCCCCAGGGTTATGCTCCCGGCTTCCCGCAGCAGGGTGCGAGTATGCCGCACACGCAACCACCCGGTGGATTCGGCGGTGTCCCGGGCGAGTTCGCGCCCGGAGTTGACGGGCAAGGCGGCTTCCCACCCGGTGGAACACATCAGGCGCGGTACGCCCCGAGCCTGCAGAAGCCCGGTCAGATCTCCCCGCCGAAGCAGGGAACGCACTAGCAGCGGTTCTTTGCCGTGGTCTCGACCACGGCGCGAACTACGAACCCGAAGGCAATTCGCCGGTGAAATAGCGCTGCAGCGTCGGTCCCACGGCCGCCACCAGTTCGTCGATCGGCATCGACGCGATCGGCTCCAGGCGGATGAGTTTGCGGGTTACCAGGAGACCGGTCAGTTGGGAGGCGGCCAGCACCGAGCGTTTCGCGCCGTCGCCCACGGCCGAGTCCAGGCGCAGGCGAACGCCTTTCAGGATCACGTCGAGCAGCAGGGTGCGGGCCAGGGCGGGATCCGAGGTCGTCAGCAGGGTGCGAAATGTGGCAATCGCCGGTATCCCGATCGGCGAGTCCCATACTGTAACTACCGCCCGCACAAGGGTTTCGCCCAACTGATCCAGCGGCGCCGCCGCGATCTGCGACAGCACCACCTCCGGATCGATCGGGAAATCCAGTGCGGCGGTGAACAATTCCTTCTTGGTGCCGAAGTAGTGATGCACCAGGGCGGGATCCACGCTCGCGGCGGTGGCGATCGATCTAATGGACGCCTGGTCGAACCCCACCTCCGCGAACCGCACCCGGGCGGCGTCGAGTATCGCCTCCCGGGTGCCGGAATTTCCGGGCCTGCGCCCGCTGCGCGTGTTCTCGATGCCGCTCACGGGCTCGTCTGTACCACCGCCGGCACCGGCCGCGCCACTTCGGGCGCCGCCGGTGCCGCTCAGGGGGACACTCACGCGGTGCGCCTGCGCAGCGTGGCCGCCCCCAGCGCCAGCGCGACCGCGGCGAATCCGGCCACGATCGCCAGATCCCGCCACATCTGCCCGGTCGCCCCGGTGTGCGTGGCCACCTGCTGCAGCGCGTCCACCGCGTAACTCAGCGGCAGCACGTTGCTGATCGCCTCCAGCCAGCCCGGCAGCTCGCCGCGCGGCACCAGCAGCCCGCACAGGAAGAACTGCGGCAGCACGATCACCGGCATGAACTGCACGGCCTGGAACTCGGTGCGCGCGAACGCACTCGCCAGCAGGCCCAGCGCCACCCCGAGTATCGCGTCCAGCACCGCGATCAGCACCACCAGCAGCGGGGACCCCGCGGCCTCGAGGCCCAGCAGCCAGAACGACACCGCGCACGCGATGATCGCCTGCCCGGCCGCGGCGACCGAGAACGCCGTGCCGTACCCGGCGAGCAAATCGATCTTGGACAGCGGCGTGGTCATGAGCCGTTCCAGCGTGCCCGAGACGCGTTCGCGCTGCATGGCGATGGCGGTGATGAGGAACATGACCACGAACGGCAGGATGCCGAGCATGGTGATGCCGATCCGGTCGAACAGCCGGGGCGCGCCCGGTGCCACCGCGTAGTCCCGGTAGACGAAATACAGCAGCGTCATGAGCAGCGCCGGCACAACGAGGATCATGGCCACGGTCCGATGATCGGCGCGCAACTGCTTCAGGATGCGGACCGTGGTCGCGGCGTAGCAGCGCAGCGGGTTGCGCCCGGCCGGGCGGGCGAGGGTGGCGGTCACAGCTTTTCTCCCATTCGAATCAGGGCGAGGAAGGCGTTCTCGAGGCTGGATTCGCCGGTGCGGGAACGCAATTCATCGGGGCTGAGCTGAGCGAGCAGTTTGCCCTCCCGCATGAGCAGCAGGTTGTCGCAGTGCTCGGCCTCGTCCATGACGTGGCTCGAGACCAGCAGCGTGCACCCCTGCGCGGCCAGGGCGTGGAACTGCTCCCAGAGGTCGGCCCGCAGCATCGGATCCAGGCCGACGGTCGGCTCGTCCAGCACCAGGATGTCCGGGTTCGCCACCAGCGCGCAGGCCAGCGACACCCGGGTGCGCTGCCCGCCGGAGAGTTGGTTGCCGCGATTGCCGGTGTGCCCGCCGAGTCCGACGGCGTCGATGGCCGCGCGCACGTCCTGCGCCGAAGACCCGTACAGCGCACCGAAATACGCGACGTTGTCGGCGACGGTCAGATCGTCGTAGATGCTGGGCGCCTGGGTGACGTACCCCAGCCGGTGCCGCAGCCCGGCCGAGCCGGCGGGCTCGTTCAGTACCTCCACCTCGCCCCGCTCGATGAGCTGGGTACCGACGATGCTGCGCATGAGCGTGGTCTTGCCGCACCCGGACGGCCCCAGCAGCCCGGTGATGCTGCCGCGCGGCACGGTCAGCGAAATGTCGTGCAGGACTTGGCGTTCGCCTCGTCGCACCTGCAGGTTCCGGACCGCGATCGCGGGGTCTGCGATGGGTGCCGTCACGGGTCACCTCTCAATTCATCAAGTGTTGAATTCACTACGTGATGAATTATGTGGCCACCGCCTCGGAAAGCACAAGACCCCGGCGCGTGTCGTGTCGGCACGCGCCGGGGTCTTTCCCGAAAAGCGTCAGTGACCTGCGTGCGGAGCGATCTGCCCGGCCTGTCCACCCGGCTCGACAACCACGAACTGGCCCATCATGCCGAGGTCCTCGTGCCACAGCAGGTGGCAGTGGAACATGTACGGCGTGTTCGGATCGGCGGCGCCGTCGAACCGCAGCACCAGGTCCACGGTGTCCCCGGGGGCGAGGAAGACGGTGTCCTTGGGCCCGCGCAGTTCCGGCGGCGGCCCGGACCCGTTGATCCGGGCGACGGCGAACCGCACGTCGTGCACGTGGAAGTTGTGCGGCATGCCATCGGAATTGGTGACGGTCCAGGTCTCGGTGCTGCCCCGGGTCACCGCGGCGTCGATGCGATCCATGGCCATGGCGCGGCCGTTGATCTTGGAGAAGCTCAGGTCGAAGTCGCGCCGCAGCACCGAGTCCGACTCCCGTGGCAGTTGCGGATCCACCAGCGCGACGGGCAGCGCGGGGGAGGGCCGCAGCGTGGCGGCCGCGCGCAGTTCGAGGACGTCGAAGCTGTCGTCGCCGCCGCTGAATCGGCTCCCGAAGAAGTCCAGTCCCAGATCGGGATTCGTGCTGCGCAGGGTCACGCGCTCCCCGGCGCGCACGCGCACGACGATCTCGGCCCGTTCCCCCGGGGACAGCCGTATCCCGTTCAGCTCGGCCGCCCGCTCGAGCAGCCCGTTGTCCGTGCCGATCAGGGTGAAGGCGCGATCGTCGGAGAAGCCGAAGTCGTAGACCCGCGCGGTCGAGGCGTTGAGCAGGCGCAGGCGCACCAGTTCGTCACCCACCTCGCGGAACGGCGCGAGCGTGCCGTTGACCAAAATCCGGTCGCCGAGCACGCCGATATCGGCGAACATCCCGCGCCCGCTGTCGAATTCCGCGCCGTCGAACTTCGCGTCCTGCACGATGACCGGCAGATCGTCGACCCCGTACGCGCGCGGCAGCGGCAGTGCCGCCGCGGTGTCGTCATCGAGAATGAACATGCCCGCCAGCCCTTTTCGCACGTGCGATTCGGTGGCCCCGTGCGGGTGCGGGTGATACCAGAGCGTGGCCGCGGGCTGATCGACCTGCCACTCGGGTTCCCAGCTCGCGCCCGCGGCCACCATCTGATGCGGACCGCCGTCCATGGCGGCGGGCAGATGCATGCCGTGCCAGTGCACCGTGGACGCCTCGTCCAGGCTGTTGCGCACCCGGACCCGCACCCGCTCACCCCGGGCGGCCCGCAGCGTCGGTCCCAGATAGGAGCCGTTGAACCCCCGGGTCTCGGTCTCCCGGCCCGCCTGGAATTCCGTTCTCCCCGAGCGCATGTCGAGCTCGAACACGCGCGTCCCGTCCGCCTCCACCCGTGAGTCGGCGAGCGGCGGGATCCGGAGTTCGTTCTCGAACCGCACCCGCCCCACCGTCGACACGTCCGCGGTGGTGAACAACCACACCGTGCCCCCGCCGATGACCAGGGTCGCCACCGCCAGGAACCCGGTGAGGGCCAAGAGAATTCGCCGCGTACGCGACCACAGCACTGCCATCCGCCGACAGTAGGAATTCGACCCGCCCGCCCGCATCCGGCAGCACCCCGATCTCGGCCCCCAGCCGTCCCTGATATCGGTCCCGGATGGCGGGTTCGAGAATTCCGAGTGAAACGGACCATCCGGGATGGTTGGGGCGCCGGACCACCACTAAAGTCTTCCCGTGACCAGCGATATCCCGAACACGGCCGAGGACGCGGAAGCGGGTGGGCAGCACCGCGCCTCCACCCTGGAACTGTTCTTCGACCTCGTGTTCGTCTTCACCATGACCCAGTTGACCCACGCCTTCACCCACCATCCCGGCTGGGCCGCGCTGGGACAGGTCGCGCTCATGTTCGGCGTGATCTGGTGGATGTACGCCGGCTACGTCTGGCTCACCAACGAGGTCGCCCCCGACAACTCGAGCCGCCGCACCTGGCTGCTGATCGGCATGTTCGGCTTCTTCGTACTCGCCCTGGCGATTCCGGACGCCTTCACCGGCTCCGGGCTGGCATTCGGCCTGGCCTACGTGCTGGTCAACACCGTGCACACGCTGCTGTTCGCGAGCGCGGGCGGCGCGTCCGCGGCGCTCGCGATCCGCCGCATCGGCCCGATGAACGCGCTGACCGCGGGGCTGGTGCTGGCCGGCGGCTGCATCCACGGCTGGCCGCGCTATCTGCTGTGGGGCCTGGCCTTCGCGATCCAGATCCTCACGCCCTACCTGGTGGACACCGGCGGCTTCGTGGTGCGCACCGCCCACTTCTGCGAACGGCACGGCCTCGTTCTGATCGTGGCGCTGGGTGAATCGGTGGTGGCCATGGGCGCCGGGCTCGCGGGGCAGGAGATCACCCCCGCCCTCATCGCCATGGTGGCCGTCGGCCTGACCCTGGTCTACGTGCTGTGGTGGGCGTACTTCGGCCTCGACGACGAACGCGGCGAGCACGCCCTCGAGGCGCGTCCCACCGCCGAGCGCGCCCGCCCCGCCGTGGTCGCCTACGACTACGGCTTCTACGTGCTGCTGGTCGGCATCATCCTCACCGCCGCCGGCATCAGCATGAGCATCGCGCACGGCGGCGAACCCGCGAGTACCGCTGCCGCCCTTGCGCTCTCGGGCGGTGTCGCGGTGTTCTTCCTGGGCCAGGCCGGTTTCCGCGCGGTGCTGGGCCTGCCCCGCCCGGGTCTGCGCCTGCTCGGCGCGGCGGCGGTGCTGGCGACCGCGCCGATCGGCATCGTCTGGGTGGCTTGGGCGCAGTTGGCCGTCCTGGTGGTCGTGGCCTACGCCTTCGTCATCGCCGACGACGTGATCAGCGTGCGCGGCGGCGAAGAGGGCAAATACGTCAGCCGCCCCACCTTCGCGGTCCGCCGCCCGCGCGGCTGACCGCACAGGGGTGACCAAACCCTGACGGATCCGCGCCACGCCGCTGTCGCGCGTGCGCCCGGGCGGACCGCGAGCCAGCATCGACCGCATGACCTGCCCTGTTTACCTCCGCCACTCGACAGCGGGGAAGGCGTGCTCATGCGCGTATTGCTGACCGGCGCCGCCGGATTCATCGGATCGCACATCCGGGACGCGCTCCGCGGCGCCGGACACGAGGTCGTCGCGGTCGACCTGATGCTCGCGGCCGCGCACGGACCGGACGCCCCGGCGCCGGCGGGCGTGCACCGGGTCGATGTCCGGGACCCGGACGCGATCGCCGCGCTGCTCCCCGGCATCGACGCGGTCTGCCATCAGGCCGCGGTCGTCGGCGCGGGCGTGAACGCCTTCGACGCCCCCGCGTACGCCTCGCACAACGATCTCGGCACCGCGGTGCTGCTGGCGGCCATGGCCCGGGAACGGTGCCGCCACCTGGTATTGGCGTCCTCGATGGTGGTGTACGGCGAGGGCCGCTACCGCGACGGCGACACCGACGTGGTCCCGCGGCCCCGCAGCACCGCCGATCTCGAGCGCGGGGTGTTCGACCACGCCGGGCCCGGCGGCGCACCGCTGGACTGGGCGGCCATCGACGAGGACGCCCCGCTGCGCCCGCGCAGTCTGTACGCCGCGAGCAAAGCGGCGCAGGAGCACTACGCCGCCGCCTGGGCCACGGCCACCGGCTCCACCGTGACCGCGCTGCGCTATCACAACGTGTACGGCGACCATATGCCCAGGGACACACCGTATTCCGGGGTCGCCGCGATCTTCCGTTCGGCGGCCGCGGCGGGCGAGGCGATCCGCGTCTTCGAAGACGGCCGCCAGACCCGGGATTTCGTGCACGTCCGCGATATCGCCGCCGCCAATGTCGCCGCGGTGGAACGCCCGCTGGAAGTGTTCACCCCCTTGAACGTCGCCTCCGGCCACCCGATCACGATCGCCGAGGTGGCCGGGATCCTGGCCGCGGCGGCGGGCGGCAAGGAACCGGTGGTCACCGGCGAATTCCGTTCCGGCGACGTCCGCCACATCGTCGCCGCCCCGGATCGGGCCGCGGCGCTACTGGATTTCACCGCCGCGATCACCCCGGAGGCGGGTCTGACCGCGTTCGCGGACGCGCCCCTGCGCGCGGTCGCCGCGGGCTCCGCACCCGAGTGGCGCTGAGCCCGGCGGTCGGTACGAGCCGACGAGCCCGGGTGCGGGCGGACCTTCGACCAGCAGCGGCAACCGCACCTGGAAGCGGCAGCCCGGTTCCCGGTTCTCGGCGCTGATGTCGCCGTGGTGGGCCTGGACCAGTCCGGCCGCGATGGCCAGGCCCATCCCGCTGCTGCTGCCCAGTTCGGCGGCGGCGGGAGAGCGCGCCGAGCTGCCGCGATAGGCCACCTCGAAGATGCGCGGCAGATCGGTGGCGGCGATGCCCGGGCCGGTGTCCTCCACCCGTGCCCAGGCGTGGCCGTCGGCACTGCCGCTGGACAGGTCGATGCGACCGCCCGGCGGGGTGTGCGCGATGGCGTTGGCCACCAGATTGGTCAGGACGCGTGTGAGCGCGTGATCGCTGGCGCACACCACGATCCGATCGGGCGGCTGGCTCGCGGTGAGGGTGATGTGCGCGCGCAGGGCGGTGGGCTGGTTGGCGGCGAGCACCTCGTCGATGAGTTCGCGCAGATCCACCGGCTCCAGCGCCAGGCGCAGCGCCCCGGCGTTGATCTTCGACATCTCGAACAGGTCGTCCACCATGGCGGAGAGCCGATTGGTATCGCGCACAATCTGATTCGCGTACCGCTGGATGTCCTCCTCGCGCCGCACCACACCGTCGGCGAGCGCCTCGCCCATGGCGCGGATTCCGGCCAGCGGCGTGCGCAGGTCGTGGCTCACCCACGCCACCAGCTCGCGCCGGGACCGCTCGGCCGCACGCTCCCGCGCCAGCATCTCGCGCTCCCACACCGTGGTTCGCGCCTGCGCCCGGCCCAGCAGCACCGCCGCCGGCACGGTCACCGCGGTGACCACGCTCAGCACCACCGCGATCCGCTCGAACTCCGCGGTGAACATCAGCCCGCTCACCGCGACCACGCCGCTGAGGGTCGCCAGCGTCGGAATCAGCACCAGCACGGCCAGACTCGTCTTCATGGCCCGATTGCGGGTGTAGCGCAGCAGCAGCGCGCCGAGCGCGACCACCGGGAGCGAACCCGCCAGTGCGAAGCCGATGAGCTCGGTGGTGTCAGTCGGCATCACGATTCCAGGCGTAGCCGCGGCCCCAGACGGTGTCGATGCGGTGGGCGTCGCCGAGCTTGGCGCGCAACCGTTTGACATGGACGGTCACGGTGGACAGGTCACCGAAGCTCCAGCCCCACACCTGCGCCAGCAACTCGTCCCGGCTGAACACCCGGCGCTGATTGGCCAGCAGGAACGCCAGCAGATCGAATTCGCGTGCGGTCAGGTCGATCTGGACTCCGCCGGCGGTGGCCACCCGCGCCGACTGCCGTACCTCCACCGTCCCGCCGCGCAGGATCTGCTCGTCCCGGCGCGTGGGATGCGAGCGCCGCAGCACCGAGGCGACCCGCAGCGCGAGTTCGCGCGGACTGAACGGCTTGGTCACGTAATCGTCGGCCCCGGCCTGCAATCCGATGACCCGGTCGTCCTCCTCGCCGAGTGCGGTGAGCAGGATGATCGGGGTGTTCGGAAACGGGCCCGAGCGCACCGTCCGGCACAGGTCGATCCCGTCGGGCGGCGGCATCATGACGTCGAGCACGGCCAGATCTATCTCACCGCGCGTCAGCGCCGCCGCGGTGGCGGGCCCGTCCCCGGTCTCGATCACCTCCAGCCCGTCGCGTTCGAGGTAGCGGCGCACCACTTCCCGGACCATCGGGTCGTCATCGGCCACGAGTATGCGCATCGGAGTCACCAGTTCGTCAGAATGAGATGGGCGAGCAGCAGGGTCCCGGCGGCCTGGATCGCGAGCCAGTATCGCGCGGCGCGTGCGGGTAGCAGTGCGGCCGCGGCCAGCGCCCACACCTCGAACGGCAGCCAGATCCGTTCCGTCTCGGCCTTACTGAGACCGCTGAGGTCGGCCGCCAGCAGCGCCACGAATCCGGCGCCCGCGACGAGCGCGACCGGATCGACCGCGGCCCGCCACCGCGCGAGCCGCTCGGCCGCGGCTCGCCGGAGGTCCGGCGCCGGCGCGCCGTCGGGCTGTGGTTCGTCGCGGCCGGGCCGGCGCGATGAGATCCGGGTCTCCGCCGGGAGCCCGCCGCGTTCCCCATCGCGCGGAAGTGGATTCGGGTCGGGGATGCTCGCGGCACGCAGTATTTTCTCGGGATGCAGCCCGCGCACCACCCGGTGCGCGGCCGCCACCGGAGCGAGGCCGATCGCGCACACGGTGGCCGCGAGATTGGCCCATACCCAATAGGTGTACGGACGGTCGCTGGCTATGCCCTGGTAATAGCGCTCCACCACGAGGTGGTAGCCGTCGAGCCACCAGAAGCCCGCGGCGTTGAACATCGCGACCACCAGGAGCGCGGCCACCAGTGCCGGAATCGACGCGCGCAGACCGCGGGCAAGCAACACCGCGGCCGCGGGCACCGCCATGAGAATCATTCCGTAGCTGAGGAACAGCGCGAATCCGAACAGCACGCCCGCCCCGCACGCGGCCACCAACCACCCGCGCCGCTGCCCGGTGGCGATGGCCAGCAGCGCGACCGCCCACGCGGTGACGCCGGCGAACAGCGCGTCGGCCGAGACCGCCAGCCAGATCGCGGCCGGGGCCAGCGCCAGGAAAGGCAGTGCGGCGCGGGCCTGCTGCTCGGCACGCCGGGCAGGCGATTCCGGGGGATCGGTACCGAGCGCGCGGATCGCGACCGGAACAGCCACGGCCGCGGTACATCCCACGCCCATGCAGAGCAGTCCGGCCCACGCGCCGCCACCGAGTCCGACGCGATCGAGGAGGACGAAACTCAGCAGCGCGCCGGGCGGATGGCCCGAGACGTGGGTGGTCCAGGAGTCGGGTCGGAAATCCAGTATGCGACCGGAGAATCCGCGCAGCATCGCCGCGATGTCGGTGATGCCGCCGACCTCGTGCAGGTATTCGTCGTGGGTGGTGAGCCTGCCCGCGAAACCGCGCTGCCAGCCGTCGACCATGGCCAGCGCGAAGGTCCACGCCAGGGCCGTCACCCAGGTGAGCAGCAGCGCCCGCCGCCACGGCAGTCGCCGGGCCAGCTCCGGGCCGTACGCGATCACCAGCGCGGCGATGCCGACGGCCGGGCCGGTGCCCCACCCGACATGCGGTAGCCAGGAACCGAAGATCGGCGCCGCGCCCGCGTACAGATTGCTCCGCCATTGTTCGCCGAGAATTCGCGGAACGAGGAAAGCGGTAGCGACGAGTAGCGCGCCGCCGAGCGCACAGTAGAGATCGGCGCGGCGATTGTCGGCGCGCACCCGGGTCTGGACAGCAGCATTCCGCACGGTGTCACCCTAGGCCGCCACCGCGTCCGCGCGCCGGTCGAATGGGCGTCGGTCCAGCTCCCGTCATACTTTCGTCACCGTTCGCTGCGGGTCCAACCGGGCCACACGGACTTACGGTCGTCGGGTGACCGAAACGAGCGAGCTCACCGGAGTCACCGTCGTGATTCCGTGCCGGGACGAAGCAGGCGCACTCCCCGGCGTACTTTCCGCAATCCCGCAGGGCTACCACGTCATCGTGGTCGACAACGGCTCCACCGACGCCACCGCGGCCGTCGCCAGACTGGCGGGCGCGCGGGTGGTCACCGAATCGGTGCCGGGCTACGGCAGCGCGGTGCAGGCCGGACTGGCCGCCGCCGGAACCTCCGTCGTCGCGGTGCTGGACGGTGACGGTTCGCTCGATCCGCGCGAATTGCCCGCCCTGGTAGCCGAACTCACCCCCGAGGTCGACATGGTCGTCGGCCGCCGCCGCCCGGTCGGCGCGGCCGCCTGGCCCTGGCACGCGCGCCTCGGCAACGTGCTGGTCAGTGCCCGCCTGCGTCGTCGCTACGGTCTCGCCGTGCACGACATCGCCGCGATGCGGGTCGCGCATCGCTCGCGTCTGCTGGCGCTGGGCCCGATGCACCCCCGCTCGGGCTATCCCCTCGAACTCCTGGTCACCGCCGCCCGCGCGGGCTGGCGTCTCACCGAACGCGATGTCACCTACCGTCCCCGCACCCACGGCGCCTCCAAGGTCTCCGGATCCTGGCGCGGCACCGTTCACGCCATTCGCGACTTCTGGAGCGTCCGATGACTCGATTCGATTCTCTCGCAACGGTTCTGGTGGTGGCCAAGTCGCCCATCGCGGGCTTCGCCAAGACCAGGCTCACGCCGCCCCTGCTGCCCCGCGACGCGGCCCGCCTGGCCGCCGCCGCGCTGCTGGACACCCTGGCGGCCGTGCGCGCCTGCGGGGCGCGGCATCGGGTGGTGGCGTGGACGGGGGACCCGGCGGCAGCCGAGGAGTCCGAGACCATCGCCGCGGCGCTGGCGGACTTCACCGTTGTTCCCCAGCGCGGCACCACGTTCGGCGAGCGCCTGGCCAACGCGCACACCGATGCCGCACGGCTCGGCGCGCCGGTTTTCCAGATCGGGATGGATACCCCGCAGATCGACGCCGACCTGCTCGATCGATGTCTGTCCCGGCTCGTCGCCACCGGCGACTCCGTGCTCGGCCCCGCCGTCGACGGCGGGTGGTGGGCACTGGGTCTGAGCGACCCGCAGGCGGCCCGCGCGCTGGTGGACGTCCCGATGTCCACCCCGCGGACCGGCGAGTACACGCGTGACGCGCTGCGCGGCAACGGGTTTCAGGTCCACGACCTCCCGGCACTCACCGACGTCGATCACTACGCCGACGCCCTCGCCGTCGCGGCAGAATGCCGCGGCCGCTTCGGCACGACCCTGGCCCGGCTCGCCCCGGCTCCTTCCCGCTACACCGTGCCGCACATCGAAACCGACGCCCAGACCGAATCCGACGGCGCGGCGGCCGTTTTCCCGGCGGCGGCGCGGTGACGTCGGACCGGCCCGAAGACCCCGGCTCCGCGGACCGCCCGCCGCCGGCGAGTCACCCGGATCTACTGTTGCCCGCGCCGCTGGCCACCGCAATGTCACCGGCGCGCGGGCCCGGGCTCGCGGCGCGGGTCGGGATCGCGCTCGGCGTGGCGCTGGGCGTGTGTTTCGCGACCGGCCTGATCAGTCACTGGATTCAGCACCCGCCCGGCTGGTTCGGCTGGCCGGCGCATCCGGTGTGGCTCTACCGGGTGACGCAGGGCGCACACGTGATTTCGGGTGTCGTCGCGATACCGCTGGTGCTGGTGAAGCTCTGGGCGGTGTACCCGCGGCTGTTCGCGCGGCCGCTCATCGGCAATCCGCTCCGCCTGCTCGAACGCGGTTCGATCGCGGTGCTGGTGGGAGCGGTGCTGTTCCAATTGGTGACGGGACTGTTCAATACGGCGCAGTTCTACCCGTGGGCGTTCTTCTTCACCACCACGCACTACGCGATGGCCTACGTCGCGGCCGGAGCGCTGCTGGTCCACCTCGCGGTCAAACTACCCGTGGTGCGCGCCGCCCTCGCCCGGCCGGAGAGCGCGGCGGGCGCGGATTCGGGCGGCGAGCTCGGTGACCGGTCCTCGGCTCCGGCATCCGTATCACGGGAGTCGGCCGCCGGCGCGCCGAAAACACCGGCCGGACAACCCATCACGCGCCGTGCGCTGCTGACCGCCGCGGGCATCGGAGCCGCGGTCGCCGGTCTCTCGGTCGCCGGGCAGACCGTCCCGTTCCTGGAATGGCTCGCGATCCTGTCCCCGCGCAGCGGGGAGGGACCGCAGGGCGTCCCGGTCAATCGCACGGCGGCGGCCGCGGGCGTGCTGGATCGAGCCCAGTCCGCCGACTACCGGCTGATCGTCGACATCGGGGGCAGCCGAAGGGAATTCACCCGCGCCGACCTGGCCGCCCTGCCGCAGGTCACCGCCGAACTACCGATCGCCTGCGTCGAGGGCTGGAGCGCCTCGGCGCGCTGGACCGGCGTTCGATTACGCGAACTGCTCGCTGCCGTCGGCCCGTACCCCGACCGCGACGTCCGCTTCGAATCCCTGGAATCCGGGGGCATCTACCGCACCTCGGTCCTGCCCGCCCGGCACGTTCGCGCAGCGGACACGCTCGTCGCACTCCGCCTCAACGGGGACGACCTGGTCCTCGATCACGGATATCCCTGCCGCCTCATCGCCCCCAATCGGCCCGGTGTCCTGCAGACGAAATGGCTCTCGCGCATCGAGGTGGTCGCATGAAACTCCTACGCGCACTGCTGCTTCTGCTCGGCGCGGCGCTGGCCTGGAACGGCATCGCCCTGCTGTTGGAGAGCAATCCCGCCGACCTGAAGTCCATCGCGCTGTGGTTCGCGGCCGGAATCCTGCTGCACGACGCGGTTTTCGCCCCGGTGTGTGCGGCCCTGGGGCTCACGGCCCGCCGGCTGCTGCCCGCCTCGACCTGGGCCCCGCTCGCCTGCGGCGCACTGTGCACCGTCACCCTGGCGCTCATCGCGGCGCCGGTCCTGGGCCGAGCGGGCGCCATCCCCGACAACCCGACCATCCTCGACCGCGCCTACCCCGCCGGCCTCGCTCTCGCACTGGCCGGCATCTGGCTCGCGGTGCTGCTCGCCCTGCGCGGGGCCGCGCCGC
The DNA here is from genome assembly GCF_053981095.1 of Nocardia sp. NPDC003693. Taxonomy (NCBI): domain Bacteria; kingdom Bacillati; phylum Actinomycetota; class Actinomycetes; order Mycobacteriales; family Nocardiaceae; genus Nocardia; species Nocardia sp. NPDC003693. Next base: position 9,211 of record NZ_JBSFNO010000012.1, on the reverse strand, counting down.
GGCGGCGATCGAACCGCTGAACCGCCGCGAGCGGATGCGCGTCAGTCCCGGGCCGGCAGCGCGCACCCGTCCGGACCGCAGACCTCGCCGTCCGCGCTGGTGACCGTCTGCAGCACCGGTTCGTGATCGCTCCAGGCCTCCCGCAGCGCCTGCGCGAACACCTCGGCCGGCTGCGCGCCGGACACCCCGTACTTGCGATCGAGAACGAAGAACGGCACGCCGCGCGCGCCCAGCCGGGCGGCCTCGGCCTCGTCCGCGCGCACCGCCTCGGCGTAGGCGTCCGGGTCCGCGAGGACCCCGCGCACGGCGGCCTCGTCGAAACCCGCGCCGGTCGCGACCTGCACCAGGCGCTCGGTGTCACCGAACAGCGGCCGCTCGTCGGCGAAGTTCGCCGCGTACAGCGCGTCGATCATGGCGTCCTGACGACCCTGTTCCAGGGCGAAGTGCAGCAGCCGGTGCATGTCGAAGCTGTTGCCGAAATCGCGGCCCTCGATGCGATAGGTCAGGCCCATCGCCTCTGCCTGCGCGCCGATCCCGCGCTCGTTGGCCGCGGCCTGCGCCTCGCTGATGCCGTACTTCTCGGCGATGTGCGGCACCACGGCGTCGCTGTGATCGTGCGGCAGGGTCGGGTCCAGCTCGAAGGACCGATGCACCACCTCGACCGCGTCGCGATGCTCGAACTCCCCGAGCGCCTCCTCGAACCGCGCCTTGCCCAGGTAGCAGAACGGGCAGTTGATATCGGTCCAGATCTCGACCTGTACAGCCATCACACCTCTTCCGAACGAAGTAATCGCAGGCCGGAGCCCCGGCCGCCGACAATTCCAACCGGCGGGACCCGGCGAAGATTCCACGGTGACCCGGCTCACACCGCCGGGTTGTCACGTTCGGCGCGGCTCGTCTGTCTCCTGTCCGAACCCACCGAACGAGACACGGAGCCGACCATGAACGCCACCACCGCAACCCACGAGATCGTCGTCCTCGGCGCCGGCTACACCGGCATGCTGGCCGCGATCCGGGTGGCCCGCCGCACCCGCAAACTCGACACCCGGGTCACGCTGGTGAACCCGTCGGACCGCTTCACCGAACGGCTGCGCATGCACCAGATCGCCGCCGGGCAGGAACTCACCGACCACCGGATCCCGGAGATCCTCGACGGCTCGCCGGTGATCTTCCACCGGGCCGCCGCCGTCGCCATCGACACCGCGGCCCGCACGGTCGCCCTCGACGACGCCGCCGTCCTGCGCTACGACACCCTCGTCTACGCGCTCGGCAGTGCCACCGATACCTCGCGCGTCCCCGGCGTCGCCGAACACGCCTGGACCCTGAACGATCCGCGCCTGGCGCGCCGGTTCTCCGAGCGGCTCACCGAGATCGCCGCCGTGCGCGGGCGGGTCACCGTCTGCGGCGGCGGGCTCACCGGCATCGAAGCCGCCGCCGAGATCGCCGAGGCGCACCCGGACCTGACCGTCACCCTGGTCAGCGCGGCCGAGCCCGGTTCGATGATGGGTGAGCGGGCGCGGGCGCACCTGAACCGCGCGCTGGACCGGCTCGGCGTCGAGCGGCTCGTCGGCGTGAAGGTCGTCAAGGTCCTGCCCGCGGCCGTCGGCCTGGACACCGGGGAGACCCTGGATTCGGATCTGACGCTGTGGACCACCGGCGTGCGCGTGTCCCCGCTGGCCGCCCAGGCCGGAATCGCCACCGACGCACGGGGTCTCATCGTCACCGACGCCACCCTGCGCTCGGTCTCGCACCCGGAGATCCGCGCGATCGGCGACGCCGCGGCGGTCACCATGGCGTGGGGGCCCATCCACGGCACCTGCCAGTCCGGCCTGCCGACCGCCGCGTACGCCGCCGACGCCATCGCCCGGGAACTGCGCGGAAAGTCGGTGCGGCCCTTCCGTTTCGGCTACGTGCACCAGCCGGTGAGCCTGGGCCGCAAGGACGCGGTGGTGCAGTTCACCAACGCCGACGACACCCCGAAGCGCTGGTACCTGCGGGGCGGCGCGGCCGTGTTCTACAAGGAGAGCGTCTCGAGCAGCCCCGTGCCGGCGTTCAAGCGCAGTAAGAAGATGACCGCCCAGGTGCAGCTGTCCAAGGGCGGCCGCGCCACCCGAAAGACCGCGTGAGGCCCGCCTCGCGGCCGGATGCCGACACGGCATCCGGCCGTCATTCGACACCGCAACCCCGGACCGGTAGGTATGTTTCTCATGCAGGACCGCACCAGCGCTGAATCGGCCACGTCCCGGCACACGCCGTCGCAGGGCCGCGACCCGGTGATCGATCCCTTCGTCGAACACCGCAGGCTGCTCTTCGGCACCGCCTATCAGATGCTCGGCACCGTCACCGACGCCGAGGACATCCTGCAGGACGCCTGGCTCAAATGGCATGGCGTCGACCAGGATTCGATCGAATATCCCAAGTCCTACCTGGTTCGCACGGTCACCAATCTCGCGCTGAACCGCCTCACCTCCGCCCGGGCCACCCGCGAGACCTACGTCGGACCGTGGCTGCCCGAACCCCTGCTCACCCCGAGCGCCGACGCCGCCGAGGAGACGGAATTGGCCGAGACCGTCTCGACCGCCATGCTGGTCGTCCTGGAAACCCTGACCCCCGTCGAACGCGCGGTCTTCGTGCTGCGCGAGGTCTTCGGCTATTCGCACGCCGAGATCGCCGGATTCCTGGACCGCCCCGAGGCGACCGTGCGCCAGATCTCGCACCGCGCCCGCTCGCACGTGCAGTCCCGCCGCCCGCGGTTCGACGCCGACGACGCCGCCCGCAAGGAGGTCACCGAGAAGTTCATGGCCGCCTGCCAGGGCGGGGACCTCAACTCCCTGATGGAACTGCTCGCCCCCGACATCACGCTGTGGAACGACGGCGGCGGCAAGGTCACCGCCGCGCGCCGCCCGCTGCACGGCCCCGACCACGTGGCCCGCTGGATGCTCGGCGTCATGGCCAAACCGGTGAGCGCGGGCATCCGCCTCGAATCCGCCGTCATCAACGGCGAACTCGGCATCCTCGGCAAGATCGGCGACTACACCCTGGGCGCGCTGACCTTCGACCTGGTCGACGGTCGCATCGAACACCTGCGCTTCCAGGTCAACCCGGACAAGCTGGGCCGCCTGAATCAGCCGGGGGAGAATCCGGCCTGAGCACGCACGACCGGCCGCTCGCGCGATCACGCGGGCCTATCCGCGCCGACTCGCGAACCGCCGCATTCCGGCATCCGCGACAATGCTCGGGTGAGTGCGCAAGAGTTGGCCGCCGAACCGCTCGTCGCGGCCCGCCGTCTGCTCGGGGCCACGATGTACTCCGGCAATGTCGCCATGCGCATCGTGGAAGTCGAGGCGTACGGCGGTGACCCGGCCGGACCCTGGCCCGATCCGGCCGCGCACTCCGGGCGCGGCCGCACCGCCCGCAACGCCGCCATGTTCGGACCGCCGGGGGTGCTCTACGTCTACCTCAGCTACGGCATGCACACCTGCGTGAACGTCACCACCGGCCCGGACGGTGTGGCGAGCGCGGCGCTGGTGCGCGCGGGGGAGATCATCGCCGGCCACGACGAGGTGCGCGCCCGCCGTCCGGCCGCGCGCACCGACGCCGACCTGGCCCGCGGACCGGGCAATGTGGGCAGCGCCCTCGGAATCACCCTGCCGGACTACGGAACCCGGCTCTTCGACCCGAAAGCGCCCATCCGCCTGGAACTCTCGCCACCGATCACCGACGGCGCGGCGATCGCGACGGGTCCGCGCGTCGGGGTGAGCCTGGCCGCCGACCGGCCGTGGCGCCTGTGGCTGCCAGGCTCCCCGGCGGTTTCGGCGTACCGGCGCAGTCCCCGCGCACCCCGCATCGACGAATCCGCCTAGGTTGTAGGCATGTTCGACCAGATGACGGACACCGCCCGCAAGGCCATCCGTGTCGCCCAGGAGGAAGCGCGGGCGCTCGAGCATTCCGTGCTGGGTCCCGCGCACCTGCTGCTGAGTCTGTATCGCCTGCGTCCCAATCCGGCGACGGCCCTGCTCGAAGCGCAGGACATCGATGCCGAGGCGGTCGCGGTGCGCCTGCTGCGCACCATCGGCAACACCGGCGGCAGCGGCGGCGAGCCGGTGGCCCTGCCCGGCACGCTGTCCGCCGGAACCAAACAGGTTCTCGAACTCACGGTGCACGAGGCGTTCTCGCTGGGCGACAACCATATCGGCGCAGAGCACCTGCTGCTCGGACTGATTCGCGAGGGCGAGGATCCGGCGGCTCGGACCCTCGCGTGGTTCGGCGCCGATGCCGCCCGGATGCGCTCCGATCTGCGACGCCGGCCGGAGATCCGGCGGGCGGGGACCGACCCGGAGTAGCGGGAAACAACGCGCGTTGCCGCTGTCGCGGTCCCGCCGATCCTGGAACGTAACCTCCCGCGCGGTCTACCGTGGAATGGATGCAGCACTCCACGAGGGGGTTCCATGTTCAGCCGATTCTCCGAGCGCGCCCGCCGAATCGTCATCCTGTCGCAGGAGGAGGCCATGCTCCTGCGACACGACTACATCGGCACCGAGCACCTGCTGCTCGGGCTGCTGCACGAGGGTGAGGGCCGGGCAGCCCACGTTCTCGGCCTGCTCGGGGTCGATCTGAAGATCGTGCGGGACCGGGTCGAGGAACTGCGCGGGCTCGGGGCCGAACACCCCGCCGGTCACGTGCCCTTCACCGCGCGGGCCAAACGGGTCCTCGAACTCTCGCTCATCGAGGCGAAAGGGCTGGGCGACAAGGAGATCGGTAGCGAGCACCTGCTCCTGGGCCTGGTCGGGGAGAGCGCGGGCACCGCCGCGACGGTCCTGACCGCGCTCGGCGTGGACGCCCCCACCGTGCGCGCCCGGGTGCGCGAGCTGCACGGCCGCCCGCTCGAACCCCTCGAGCGGGAGACCATCGCCGCACCGCGCGCCCCCGGCCACCGCGAGCTGGAACAGCGCGTGATCGCTCTCGAACGGCGGGTCAGCGAGCTCGAGCGTCAGGTGCGCCCACCCGGTCCGGCCGACGCCACCGGTTGACGACCTCGTCCCCGTAAACCTGGGTGAACAACTCCCACAGCGCCCGCGCCGACACCTCGGTCCCGGACGTGTCGGTGAGCCGCTGCACGTGCCGGGCGAAGTCGATCTGCAGTTCGCGCGGCAGGCACAACCCGTACTCGGACTCGAGCAGATACGCGATCCCGCCCTTGCCGGACTGCGAGTTCACCCGGATCACCGCGTCGTAGGTGCGGCCGACATCCGCCGGATCGATCGGCAGATACGGTACCGCCCAATCGATCTCGCGTTCATCGCGCCCGCTGCGCGCCGCGCGGTCCCGATGCTCGGCGAACCCCTTCTTGATGGCGTCCTGATGCGTGCCCGAGAACGCTGTGTACACCAGATCGCCCGCGTACGGATGCCGCTCGGGCACCGCGATGCCGGTGCAGTACTCCACCGTGCGCTTCACCCGGTCGATATCGGAGAAGTCGATCATCGGATTCACGCCCTGCGCGTGCAGATTCAGTGCGAGGGTGGCCAGATCGACGTTGCCGGTGCGTTCTCCGTTGCCGAACACGCAGCCCTCCACCCGCTGCGCCCCGGCCAGCACCGCCAGTTCCGCGCAGGCCACGCCGGTGCCGCGATCGTTGTGCGGGTGCACCGACAGGATCACGCTGTCCCGGCGCGCCAGATTCCGGTGCATGTACTCGATCTGGTCGGCGTAGACGTTCGGCGTCGCCACCTCCACCGTCGCGGGCAGATTCAGCACCACCGGCCGCTGCGGGGTGGCGTCCCACAGCGTCGTCATGCGATCGCAGACATCCAGGACGAAGTCGGGCTCGGTGAGCATGAAGACCTCGGGGGAGAACTGGAACCGCACGTTGGGCATGTCACCCGCCAGCCGCAGGATGTCCGCGCCGCCGGCCACGATGAGCTCGGCGACCTCCTCGCGGGTGGAGCCGAGCACCACCTCGCGCCAGACCGGCGCGGTCGCGGTGTACATGTGGATGACGACGTCATTGGTGATGCCGCGCACCGATTCCACGGTGCGTTCGATGAGATCGCGGCGCGCGGGGGTGAACACGACGATGGACACGTCCTCCGGCGCCAGGTTCTCGGCGCCGATCAGCCGGACGAAGTCGAAGTCGGCCTGCGACGCGCTGGGGTACCCGACCTCGATCTCCTTGTAGCCCATGCCGACCAGGAGTTCGAAGAACTCGCGCTTGCGCGCGGGGTCCATGGGTTCGGGCAGCGCCTGATTGCCGTCGCGCAGATCCACCGGCACCCACAGCGGGGCGGTGGTCACGGTGTTCGCGGGCCAACGCCGATCGGTCAGGGGCACCGAAACACGGTGGTGCACATCGCGATACCGGTGCGATGGCATGGCCGAGGGCTGCTGTCGATTCCAGCGGGAAGAAGTAGTCATGGGTGTGCCGCGCGCTTTCGCGTCGAAGAGGGACCGGCACGCCACAGCACCCGCGAGCGGGGTGCCGGTCGATCAGACCCCGCTGCGGCAGCGAAGGAGAAGCAGCACACCCTGTTCCATGTGCCCTAGACTAGAGGGTGATAACTCCTCAGACAAGTAGAGAAGTGGAGCAGCTGTGGCGCAGGTACAGCGACACCCGCTCGCCACCCAGGCCGCCGAGGTCCTGCTGGCACGGATTCGCGCGGGGGAGTGGGAGCTCGGGCACAAGCTGCCCGGGGAAACCACGCTGGCCCCGCAGCTGGGCGTCGGGCGCTCCACGCTGCGCGAGGCCATCCGCGAACTCTCCGGCCGCGGCGTACTCGAAAGCCGCCAGGGCGCAGGCGTTTTCGTCACCTCCCTGGATCCGGCCGAGGACTGGGACACGGTGCTGCGGCGCGCGGACATCGTGATGGTCATCGAGGCCCGCATCGCCATCGAGGCGGAGGCCGCCGCCCTGGCCGCGACCCGCCGCACCCCCGCCGACCTGCGTTCCATGCTCCGCGCCCTGGGCGCCCGCACCGAGGCGACCACCACCGAGGCCCTGGTCGACGCCGACACCGCCTTCCATCGCACGGTCATCGCCGCCGCCCACAACGACGTGCTGCTGGAGATGTTCAACGCCTTCGTCCCGCGCTCCCGCCGCGCCATGATCGACATGCTCACCCTGAAACCCATGGCCGATCCCGGCGCGGACCACCACGCCCACGAACACCTCTACGACGCCATCCGCGCCCGCGACGCCGACGCCGCGGCCACGTCCAGCCGCGTCCACCTCACCGCATTGAAGGCCGCTTTCGAGACTTAGGCTCCGTGTCGAAGTGAGTGGAGGTGACGCCGTCAGCCGCGTCCGCGGGCCGTCGCGATATCCGCGCGAACGGACTCGGCCGGCACTCCTCGACCGGCGCCGCGGTCGAATAATGCCTCGATTCCGCGGGCGCCGCCGCGCACAATCGGCGTCGGATCTCGTGCGGTTCGGGCCGCGACCGGGCGATGCGCCGCACGGGTCCGGCCCGCCGCCGACCTGTCCGTCGGCGAGCTACCGACGTGCGGAAAGATGAGCAGGGTGACCGGCGACATCATTGATGAACTCTCCTGGCGCGGCTTGATCGCGCAGTCCACCGACCTGGACGCCCTGCGGGCGGACCTGGCGAAGGGACCGCTCACCCTCTATGCCGGCTTCGACCCCACCGCGGCCAGCCTGCACGCCGGGCACCTGGTCCCGCTGCTGGCGCTCAAGCGTTTCCAGCGCGCCGGGCACCGCCCGGTCGTCCTGGCCGGCGGCGCCACCGGTCTCATCGGCGACCCGCGCGACGTGGGCGAACGCAGCATGAACTCCACCGACACCGTGGCCGAGTGGGCCGGGCGCATTCGCTCGCAGCTCGAGCGGTTCGTCGACATCGACGATTCCCCCACGGGCGCGATCATCGCGAACAACATGGACTGGACCGGGCCGCTGAGCACGGTGAACTTCCTGCGCGACATCGGCAAGCACTTCTCGATCAACGTCATGCTCGCCCGGGACACGGTCAAGCGCCGGCTCGAGAGCGACGGCATGTCCTACACCGAGTTCAGCTACATGCTGTTGCAGGCCAACGACTACCTGGAACTGCGCCGCAAGCACGCCTGCCGACTGCAGGTCGGCGGCTCGGACCAGTGGGGCAACATCATCGCCGGCGTCGAGCTGAACCGCCGCGTCGACGGCGAGCACGTGCACGCGCTCACCGTTCCCCTGGTGACCTCGGCCGACGGCAAGAAGTTCGGCAAGTCCACCGGCGGCGGCAGCCTCTGGCTCGATCCGGAGATGACCAGCCCGTACGCCTGGTACCAGTACTTCGTGAACACCGCGGACGCCGACGTGGTCCGCTACCTGCGCTGGTTCACCTTCCTCTCGCGGGAGGAGTTGGACGAGCTGGAGCAGGCGACCATCGAACGCCCGCACGCCCGCGAGGCCCAGCGTCGCCTGGCCGCGGAGATGACGACGCTGGTGCACGGGGAGGAGAACACCCGCTCGGTGCAGCTGGCCAGCCAGGCGCTGTTCGGTCGCGGTGAGCTCGCCGACCTGAACGAGCCGACCCTGGCCGCGGCACTCACCGAGGCCGCGGTCGACGGCAAGGTCGCCGAATCCACTTCGGCGTCAACGATTGTCGATCTCCTGGTGGCGACCGGTCTGTCCGAGAGCCGCGGCGCGGCCCGGCGCGCGGTCAACGAGGGCGGCGCCGCGGTGAACAACCAGAAGGTGTCCGACCTGGAGTGGACCCCGTCCGACGCGGACTACCTGCACGGACGCTGGCTGGTGCTGCGCCGGGGCAAGAAGAACTTCGCCGGCGTCCGCCGAGCCGATTGATCTTCAGAACCCGAATTTCCATGACCTGGGTCACAATTGGGTGGCCCGGGTCGGGAAATGCCCCTGGACGCGGTCCCGCGACCAGCGCTGATGGGTTCGTGACCAGGCGATTTGACGTTCCGTTTCCCGGCACGTAACTTATTCCAGGTCAGAGCGACACGGACACCGACCGGGTGCCGAACGCCCAGCTCAGAGGCTGGAAACGCGGATCCGGAAACGAGGTAGGACGAGGAGCGCCTGGCGAACAGGCAAGACGATCTGGAACCCCGAGTTTGACTCCGTGGGAGACAGGCGTTAGGCTGGAAAAGTTGCCTCAGAGACTATCCGGGACATTGAGCCCGCGAAGTTCTGTGTGCGCCTGTTCTTTGAGAACTCAATAGTGTGTCGATGAATGTCAGTGCCAATAATTTATTG
>NZ_JBSFNO010000011.1:0-214797 GCF_053981095.1 Nocardia sp. NPDC003693 | reverse complement strand
GATATCCGATCCGCCGCCGCACGCGGTCACCAGCATCGACACCGTCACCGCGACCAGCGTGCCACCCGGCAGGCGCCGCCCCGGGGGTCAGCGCGCCGGATAGGTCCGGGCCACCAGCGCCGACCGCAGCTGCCACAGACCCGCGGCCTGGGTCGGGTCGAAGCCCGTCAGCTGGCCGACGCGTTTGAGCCGGTAGTCGATGGTGTTGGTGTGCACGTGCAGGAATCGGGCGGTGCGCTGGCGGTTCATGTTGTTGCTGATGTGCGTGCGCAGGGTCTCCAGCAGTTCGGGATGCCCGTCCAGCGGGTCGAGCAGCGAGCCGAGATGGTCGCGGCCGGGGCCGGGGCGGGTCAGCTGGTACTCCAGCGCGAGCTCGTCGAAGCGGTACAGCCCGGCCTCGAGGGTGAGCCTCTGCACGATGTCGAGCAGGTCGTGCGCGCGGTCGGCGGCGTGCGGAATCTGTTGCGGCTCGGCCGACACCACGGTGGCGGTGATCGGCACGCGGGCGGCCTGCGAGAGCTGTTCGATCAGGGCGCCGAGCTCCTGCTCGGGGATGTCGGTGGTGGGCACCAGCACTGTCCCGCCGTCCACACTGAGCAGCGCGAGCGGCTTGTTCGCGGTGCGGGTGGCGAGTTCGGCCTGTACCCGCCGCAGTTTGCGGCGCGCGACCACCTGCGAGTTCAGCGCCGGCGCGTGCTCGTCGGAGTGTGCCGGAAACGCCAGTGCCAGTACGTGATACGAGCCCGCGATCTCGATGCCGCACTCGCGCGCCATGGTCGAGGTCGAGTGCCCGCCCAGCAGCGCCGAGGTGAGCGTGTGCACCGCGGTGTGGTGCTCGCTGACCACCGCGCGCAACTCGCGCACGTAGGCCATCGAGACCGCGGCCGTCATCCGGTCCAGGATGTCCACCACCCGGCGCGCGCCGTCGGTGATGCTGTCGTAGTCGCGCACGCTGATGACCAGCATGGCGTCCTCGTCCTGACCCGCCGCGCGCCGCTGATCGGCCACGGTGTGCGAGGTCACCAGGTCGAAGCCGATCTTGAAGCCCTCGTGGATGGCGTGGTGGATGGTGTCGATGGGAATGCCCTCGCGCGCCCACTGCGCCGCCGCGTCCTGGAGTCGCTGCGTCTTCTCCGGAATGTCCAGGCCGTCCAGCATGGCGACCGCGAGTTCCAGGCAGATGCGCGTGATCGTGGTGATGTCGCCGTTGATGGCGTCCCCGGGCAGCGTCCCGCAGGGCGCGACCGTCTCGACGAAGTGGCCGACCATCTGGCGGGCCAGGTTCCGGACATCCCGCAGCGGAGAGGACATGGGTGTTCCGGACACGGTGATTTCCGCGCTGATCGTGCTGTCGGTGGACACGGGCGACTCCTTCCACCCCCTTGTGATTACGAAAAGGTAACGCACCCGGGGTGGGCGTACATTACCTTCCAGTAACCCCTGTGACGGAGCCCAATGGCGACGGTCCGATCGTTGTGACCCAGCACAACGCCGGCGCGTTCAGCCGGGCAGGTGACCGATCGCGCCGTAGAGCACCGGCTCCAGTCCGGAATCGCCACGCTCCCAACGGGTTATCGAGGCGTTGGGTAGCTGGGTGCTCTCGATCCGCAGCACGGTCGGCTCGTCCAGGCGCTCGAGGATGTACCGGGTCAGTACCACCACGTTGTCGTGCGCGAAAACCAGCACGTCCCCGTCCAATTCGCGCAGTATCGAGCGCAGCCGCAGCGCCACGTCCGTCCAGGACTCGCCGCCCGGCGGGCGATAGTAGAAGCGGCCCATGCGTTCTCGCTCGCGGTGCTCGAGCGGATACCGCTTGCGGATGCCGAGCGCGGTGAGCCCCCACATGATCCCGACATCGCGATCGCGCAGCCGCTCGTCGTACCGCACCGGCGGCGTCCGGATGGACCGCAGCGCGATATCGGCGGTTTCCCGCGCCCGCAGGTACGGCGAGCAGAGCACCGAGGTGGGCGGCCGATCCTGCTCGGCCAGCCAATCACCCACCGCCGCCGCCTGTTTGCGCCCGAGTTCGGTGAGTGCGATGTCGGGATCGCGCGGTCCCTTGTCGTATTCCTCGGCGCCCGCGCCGCTCGCGGCCGCCGCCTCCGCGTTCGCGGTGCTCTCCCCGTGCCGGATCATCGTCAACGATTGCAAAGCCACGCGTCGTAGCCCAGCACACCCGAGCCGCCCCGCGCTACCGAATCACCCGCCCGCGCCGGATGATCGCCGCCCCGAGTCGGCTCGGGACCGCGCGGCCCCGCTCTGGAGTGTCCTCGAAGACTGCTCGGAGTGTCGTCGAATAACGCCCGGGGTGTCGCACACCACGCGGGCGCGATTTGGCGCCGGCCGGTATCCTGCACGAGGATGCTCTGTGTGTCGTACGAGGGTTGACAATCGATCGCCCCGCACGACCTCCCCCGAGTGAGCTTCGGGATTGACGATATCGGTGCACGACGGCTTCGAGGAGGTGGGTCGCATGCGTAGCGAGCCCCCCAGTCGAAGGCCGCGCGGCACCACCCCCTCTTCTTCTCGCCCGTAGTTCTCTGCGGCGTGCGTTCGGGCGGGTTCGGTGCCCCGCGGTGTGACCCGGTGCTGCCAACCGTTCACCCCTGACTCGCCACTCGGCTGAGGTTCCGCCATGACGCAGACCGATCTGCCCGTCGTTTCGACGCTGCCCGCTGCCCGTCCGCTGCCCGCGACCGGCACCGCCGTACTCACCGGCCCCCGGGAGCCGCACGCGCGCACCCGCGCCGCCGATGCGCTCCCCGGCGCCCGTGACACGCTCCCCGGCGCCCGGGATTCGCTCGCCTCCGGGCGTGAAACCCTGTGCGCGGAAGGCGATTCGCTCCGCGACATCGTTGACCGCCATCACCTGGGCGCCACCCTGGAATGGCTGGACAACCACCAGCCGCACGTCATCGCCGACGAGCTCGCGCGCATGGACGCGCTCTCGGCCGGTATGGCGTTCCGCCTGCTCGACAAGGATCGCGCCCTCGACGTCTTCGAGGAGCTCGAGCCGGTCGATCAGCAGCAGATCCTCACCGGACTGCGCGATCAGAGCTTCCGCGAACTCGTCGAGGAGATGGACCCCGACGATCGCGCCCGCATGCTGCGCGAGGCCCCGGCCAAGGTCGCCAAGAAGGTCCTCGCCGGACTCAGCCCGCACGAGCGCCGCATGACCGCGATCCTGCTGGGCTACCCGGAGGGCTCGGTCGGTTTCTACATGACGCCGGAAGTCGTTGCGCTGCCGCGCAATCTGCCCGTCGCGCAGGCGCTGCAGATGGTGCGGACCGAGGGCGGCAACGCCGAGACCGTCTACACCCTGCCGGTGGTCGACGCCGGCCGCCGGCTCATCGGCATCGTGGAACTGCGCGAGCTCGTGCTCAGCTCGCCGGACGCCATGATCGCCGATCTGGTGGAGTCCGAGCCCGCGTTCGTGCGCGCGACGGATTCCGCGGAGAAGGCGGCCCGGCTCATGCAGGGCGCCAACCTCATCAACCTGCCCGTGGTCGACAGTGAGGACCGCCTCGTCGGCCTGCTCACCATCGACGACGCGATCGAGGTCATCGAGGCCGCGGACAGCGAGGACATGGCCCGCCAGGCCGGCACCGCGCCGTGGGAAGGCCACTACATGGCCGCCACGGTCTTCCAGCTCGCCCGCTATCGCGCGCTGTGGCTCATGCTCCTGCTGCTGGCGGCGATCTTCACGGTCAGCGTCACGGACATGTTCGCCGCGACATTGGAACAGGCCGCGCACCTGGCCCTGTTCATCCCCCTGATCATCGGCGCCGGCGGCAACGCGGGAGCGCAGGCGGCCACGTCCTGCGTGCGCGCGCTGGCCGTCGGCGAGGTCCGGGTATCGGACCTGCTGAAAGTCGTGTGGCGTGAATGCCGGGTCGGGCTGGTGCTCGGCGCTATGCTCGCTGCGGCCGGGCTCGTGATCGGCGGACTTTTCGTCGGTGCGAAAATCGGTGCGGTGGTGGGCATTACGCTGGTGCTCATCTGCGGCTGGGCGGCCACCATCGGCGGCACCATGCCGCTGCTGGCCAAGAAGCTGCGGATCGACCCGGCGGTGATCTCGGCGCCCATGGTGACCACGCTGGTCGACGCGACCGGTCTGATCATCTACTTCACGACCGCGAAACTGGTGCTCGGCATCTGACCCGCAAACCGGTGCCCCGGGGCGGTCGCGCAGACCGCCCCGCTCCGCTGTGACCGATTGCACCGCTGTAGATTTCCGATCGCTGGCGTGTGTTTCCACACCCTCTCTTGCAGTCATGCTGGATAGTCCGCAACACAAGGGGTTGTGTTGGGTGTTGATGTCACCCACCAGTAGTAGTGTTCAGGTTAAGAACGTCCGCAACGGGCCGGTGGGCAGGGAAGGGTGAGTAACCAGCGTGAAAACGATCGATCGAGCATCCGCGATCAACTGGAACCGCGTAATCGACGAGAAGGACGCGGAGGTCTGGGATCGGCTCACGGGCAACTTCTGGCTGCCGGAAAAGGTGCCGGTCTCCAATGACATTCCCTCGTGGGCCACGCTCACCGCGAGCGAGAAGCAACTCACGATGCGGGTCTTCACCGGGCTCACCCTGCTGGACACCATCCAGGGCACGGTCGGCGCCGTCAGCCTCATCCCGGACTCGCTGACCCCGCACGAGGAAGCGGTGTACACCAACATCGCCTTCATGGAGTCGGTGCACGCCAAGAGCTACAGCCAGATCTTCTCGACCCTGTGCTCCACCAAGGAGATCGACGAAGCCTTCCGCTGGTCCGAGGAGAACCGGAACCTGCAGCGCAAGGCCGAGATCGTCCTGAGCTACTACAACGGCGAGGACCCGCTCAAGCGCAAGGTGGCCTCCACCCTGCTCGAGTCCTTCCTGTTCTACTCCGGCTTCTACCTGCCGATGCACTGGTCCTCGCGGGCCAAGCTCACCAACACCGCCGACATGATCCGCCTGATCATCCGCGACGAGGCCGTGCACGGCTACTACATCGGCTACAAGTACCAGAAGGGTCTGGAGTTGGTCTCCGAGGCCGAGCGCGAGGAGCTCAAGGCCTACACCTTCGAGCTGCTGTTCGAGCTGTACGAGAACGAGGTCGAGTACACCCAGGACCTGTACGACGAGGTCGGCCTGACCGAGGACGTCAAGAAGTTCCTGCGCTACAACGCCAACAAGGCGCTGATGAACCTGGGCTACGAGGGCCTGTTCCCCAAGGACGAGTGCGAGGTCAACCCGGCCATCCTCTCGGCGCTCTCGCCCAACGCCGACGAGAACCACGACTTCTTCTCCGGCTCGGGCTCGAGCTACGTGATCGGCAAGGCCGTCAACACCGAGGACGAGGATTGGGAGTTCTGAGTCCGCGCTGACGCGCACGGCGGAAAACACAAGCCCGGCCCTCGAATTCACGAGGCCGGGCTTTTTCGCGGGCGAGCTCGTCGCGGGCGGGTCAGTCGATCACGTAGCCGTTGAGCGAGTTGCGCATGTCCTCGAGCAGCGCCTTGGCCGCGGTCACCCCGGACCCGTGCCAGATCGTGTCGGCCACCGCGAAGTCGCGCTTGTCGCTCACCGCGCTCAGCGACTTCCAGTCGTCCCCGCGCATCACCGACTCGCCGTACTCCTGGCCGTCCTCGCCGTCGAACATCAGGTAGATGATGTCGCCCTCGGCCCGGTTGCGGTCCTGCTCGGTGTCGAGGCCCGGCAGGTCGAAGGACGCGCCGCGCTGGGACGCCGGCCGCTGCACCCCGGCGTCGCCGAGGACCTGACCGGCGAAACTGTCGTTGCCCTGGACGCGAATGCCCTTGGCGTCGAAGCGCAGTATCGACGCCTGGCTCAGGGTCGCGTTCACCGCGGCGCCGCTCTCGCGGGCCACGACGCGATAGTCCTCGAGCGCCTTGTCGGCCGCGCCCGCGCGGCCCATCGCCTCGGCGAGTGCGCTGAACTCGGCCTGCCAGCCCCGGTCGGTCCCGACCAGCACGGTCGGCGCGACGGCGCGCAGGGCGTCGTACTCGGGCTTGTCGCTCGCCGCCCCCAGGATCAGATCCGGCTTCAGCCCAGCCACTTTCGCCGGATCCGGATCGGCGACCATGCCGACGGCCGGGATCTCGGAGATGCCCGTGCCCAGGTAGGCGGGTTGCGGGGTGGGGCCGGAAATCGTTGCCGCGCCGACCACCCGCTCCCACAGCCCGAGCGCGCAGGCCGCGTCCAGGGCCGCGGTGGACAGCACCACGATCCGCTGGGGATCGGCGGGCACCTCGGACTCGCCCGCGGTGTGGGTGATCGAGCGCGTCGCGCCGGCGGCCGCGTCGGCCGGACTCGGTAGCGCGCACGCGGTCCGGGTGTCGCGCTCGACCCCGACCACACCCGCCCCCGCGATATTGGTGGTGGTGCGCACGATCGAGCTCATGGCGTCGTCGTCGGACCCCTTGGAGCAGCCCGACAGCAATCCCGCGGATAGCAGCGCCGCGGCGGTCGTCACCGCGCCCCAGGTGCGCAAACGTCGCGCGGGGGCGGGGGTGGAGGCGAACGTGATTCGGGTGGAAGCGGACTCGCGCACCGGCATGGCTGGCAGCGTACAGCCGTGCACCGCGACGCCCAATTACGACACAGAGTAGGACCAGCCCGCGACCCCTGTGGGAGCACGGTTTACGATCCTTGGAGCGCTACGCCCGCCGCCGTTCGTCATGCTCGAACCGGATGCCGGTAGCACCGCGTGCGAACGACCAGAAGGCACACGTTCAGGAGGAAGAGTGACTGCCGTAGAGCCACAGCCAGTCCGTCAAGTGGAAGCGGCTCGGCCATACCCGCAACGTGTGGGTCCGAAGGGTTCGTTTATCTACAAGATGGTCACCACGACGGACCCGAAGGTTCTCGGCGTCATGTACCTGGTGACGGCGCTGTCCTTCTTCATGATCGGCGGCCTGATGGCGCTGCTCATGCGCGCCGAGCTGGCCCGCCCGGGCATGCAGTTCCTCTCGCCCGAGCAGTTCAACCAGCTGTTCACCATGCACGGCACGATCATGCTGCTGTTCTACGCGACGGCGATCGTGTTCGGCTTCGCCAACATCATCCTGCCGCTGCAGATCGGCGCGCCCGACGTGGCGTTCCCGCGTCTGAACGCGTTCAGCTACTGGCTGTACCTGTTCGGCGGCACCATGGCGACCGCGGGTTTCATCACCCCCGGCGGCGCGGCCGACTTCGGCTGGACCGCGTACACCCCGCTGTCCGACATCGTGCACTCGCCCGGCGTCGGCGCGGACCTGTGGATCCTGGGCCTGGCCGTCTCCGGTCTGGGCACCATCCTCGGCGGCGTCAACATGATCACCACCGTGGTCTGCCTGCGCTGCCCGGGTATGACGCTGTTCCGCATGCCGATCTTCACCTGGAACATCCTGGTGACCTCGGTGCTCGTGCTGCTCGCGTTCCCGCTGCTGACCGCCGCGCTGTTCGGCCTGGCCTACGACCGTCATCTGGGTGGTCACATCTACGACCCGGCCAACGGTGGTGCACTGCTCTACCAGCACTTGTTCTGGTACTTCGGCCATCCCGAGGTGTACATCATCGCGCTGCCGTTCTTCGGCATCGTCTCGGAGATCTACCCGGTCTTCTCGCGTAAGCCGATCTTCGGGTACACCACGCTCGTGTACGCCACGCTGGGTATCGCCGCGCTGTCCATCGCGGTGTGGGCGCACCACATGTACGCCACCGGCGCCGTGCTGCTGCCGTACTTCTCGTTCATGACGTTCCTCATCGCCGTTCCGACGGGCGTGAAGTTCTTCAACTGGATCGGCACGATGTGGCGAGGTCAATTGACCTTCGAGACACCGATGCTGTGGTCCATCGGCTTCCTGGTGACCTTCCTCTTCGGTGGTCTGTCGGGCGTCATCCTGGCCTCGCCGCCGATCGACTTCCACGTCTCGGACACCTACTTCGTCGTCGCGCACTTCCACTACGTGCTCTTCGGCACCATCGTGTTCGCGACCTTCGCCGGCATCTACTTCTGGTTCCCGAAGATGACCGGTCGCATGATGGACGAGCGCCTGGGCAAGTGGCACTTCTGGGCCACCTTCGTCGGTTTCCACACCACGTTCCTGGTGCAGCACTGGCTGGGCAACGAGGGTATGCCGCGCCGCTACGCGGACTACCTGCCCACCGACGGCTTCACCGCGCTGAACACCATCTCCACGATCGGCGCCTTCATCCTGGGCTCGTCGATGCTCCCGTTCATCTGGAACGTCTTCAAGTCCTACCGCTACGGCGAGGTCGTGACCGTGGACGATCCGTGGGGCTACGGCAACTCCCTCGAGTGGGCCACCTCGTGCCCGCCGCCGCGCCACAACTTCTACGAGTTGCCGCGCATCCGCTCCGAGCGCCCCGCGTTCGAGCTGCACTACCCGCACATGGTCGAGCGCATGCGCGCTGAAGCCCATGTCGGCTGGGGCTCGAAGTCCCACACCGTGAAGGAACTTGAGAAGGTCTCCAAGTAATCGGAGTTCTCCACGCACTGATTCGACAGCGGCGCCCGTCCCGAGAGGACGGGCGCCGCTGCCGTTGTAAGACCGCCGCGGCGTTGGTCTTTCACCGCACCGGGGTGATCCCCGCCACCGGGGGATCGGGCGGCGCGGGCGGGCCGGGGCCGACCTGACAGAATGAGCAGCGCCTCGCACGTCACGCGGGGGATGGCGCGAGAACGGAGTTTCGATTGAGCACGTCTGATACGACGGTTCTGGTCACGGTTACCGGACCCGACAAGCCGGGCGTGACATCGGTGCTACTCGCGGCCCTGGCCAACAACGCGGTCAGCCTGCTGGACGTGGAGCAGGTCGTGATTCGCGGGCGGCTGACCCTGGGCGTGCTGGTGTCGTGTCCCACCGATCCCGAAGCGCTGCAGGATCAGCTCGAGGATGCCATGGCCACCGTCGGCATGCAGGTCGACGTCTCCATCGGCGAGAACGCGGCGGGCGCGCGGCTGTCCACGCACGCGGTCGTCGTGCTCGGCAGCCCGGTCACCGCCCGGGCCTTCTCCAACATCTCGCGCAAGCTCGCCGAGCAGGGCGTGAACATCGACTCGATTCGCGGCATCGCCCAGTACCCGGTGACCGGCCTCGAACTCATGGTGACCGTCGCGAACCACACCGCCGAGACCGAGACCGCGCTGCGCACGGCGCTGGCCGTGGTCGCCGCCAAGCAGTCGGTCGACATCGCGGTCGAGCGCGCGGGCCTGGCGCGCCGGGCCAAGCGCCTCGTCGTGTTCGACGTGGACTCCACCCTGATCCAGGGCGAGGTCATCGAGATGCTGGCCGCGCACGCGGGCGTCGAGGACGAGGTCCGCGCGGTCACCGAGGCCGCCATGCGCGGTGAGATCGACTTCGCCGAGTCGCTGCGCCAGCGCGTGGCCACCCTGGCCGGCCTCGACTCCAAGGTCATCGACGAGGTGGCCGATCAGATCGAGCTGACCCCGGGCGCGCGCACCACCATTCGCACGCTGCGCCGGCTCGGCTTCCGCTGCGGCGTGGTCTCCGGCGGCTTCCGCCAGGTCATCGAGCCCCTGGCGCACGAACTGGAGTTGGACTTCGTCCAGGCCAACACCCTCGAGGTCATCGACGGCAAGCTCACCGGCCACGTGGTCGGCGAGATCGTCGACCGGGCCGCCAAGGCCGTGGCGCTGCGCCGCTTCGCCGCCGAGACCGGGGTGTCCATGGAGCAGACCGTGGCGGTCGGCGACGGCGCGAACGACATCGACATGCTCAACGCCGCCGGCCTCGGCATCGCCTTCAACGCCAAGCCCGCGCTGCGCGAGGTGGCCGACGCGGCGCTGTCGCATCCGTTCCTGGACGCCGTGCTGTTCATCCTCGGCGTCACCCGCGAGGAAGTCGAAGCCGCGGACGCGAGAGACGGCGGCGTGCGCCGGGTTCCGCTGACCCGCTGACGGTTCCGCGACGCGGCCGTTTCACCTGCCGCGCGGCAGTGAATCCCCTGGGTAGCGTGGCCTCGTACCAACGGTCCGGAGTGCTCACGGTTCACCGGGACCTGGCCGCGGCCGCGTTCGGATGGCCGCCCCCGTCAGCTCCCTCGGCGATGGGAGACGGTTGTGCGGGTACGGACGACGGCGGCGGTGTTGCTGATCGGGGTGGCCGTGGCGGGCTGCGCCGACAATCGCAATCCGAACGAGGTGATCCCCTCGACCACGGGCGGTGGGGTAACCACTTCGGCCGCAAGCACTTCCGAGGCCGAGGTGACGACCTCCGCGGCGGTCACCACCGGCCCCGCGCCGGTACCGGAGACACTCGAGCTGGGCCCGGACGCCAACGGCCAGGTGGTCCGCCTGGCGATCGGGCAGTCGCTCACGGTGTGGCTCGCGAGCAATCCGAGCACCGGCTACGCCTGGGACCTGGCCATGCTGGACCAGAACATCGTGAAGCAGGACGGCGGCGCGGAATACGAACAGGACCCGAGCCCCGACGGCATGGTCGGGGTCGGCGGCAAGGCGCTGTGGACATTCACCGCCGTCGCACCCGGCGCGACCCGGCTGCAACTGCAGTACCGCCGCGCCTGGGAACAGGGCGTCCCGCCCGCGGAAACCTTCACCCTGGACCTGTCCGTCGCGTGAGCGGGCCCGTTCGCCCGGCGTGGCTAAGCTGGCCGAAAGTCGTTGTCCAGGACAGGAGTGATGCCGGTGTCGAGCGTCGGATCCACGATCGATGCCGGATTCGCGGCCAGGCACGCGGAGCTCGCGCGCGGCTACGGCGGCGGTGGCGACCCGCAGGACCCGGCGCTGGTGCAGGCCATGCAAATGGTGCTGCACATCCCCAAGGACGTGCCGCCCGCGCGCAACGCGCTACTGGCCGCGGCCGCCGCCGCGGTGGTGGCGCTGTGCCTGGACGAGCGGGTGGGCCCCGGCGGGGAGTGGGAGGAGCGCTACCTCACCTGGAAGCGGTCGCGTATTCGCAAGGTGGCGCGGCGGGCGCGCGGCGCGCAGTGGCTCGCCGCACAGGAGGTCGACGGGGTGACCGTCGAATTCGACGGCGCGCAGGCGCGGGCCCTGGTCCCGGGCCCGGTCGGGAACATCGATCCGCGGATCCGGCGCCTGCAGATCGGCGGCACCGAATTACCTTCGGATGAACCCGGATTGATCGTTCCCGAGTATCCAGGGCTATGGGTGGATTCAGAATTGGGTATGTCAGTGGGTAAAGCCGCCGCGCAGGTCGGGCACGCGAGCATGCTGCTCGCGGGCGCACTGCCGGTGCGGGCGGCCAAGGACTGGGCCGACAGCGGATTCCGCTGCGGCGTGGCCGAAGCCGATCCCGTCCGCTGGAGGCAGCTGCGGCAACGGGTGACCGAGGGGACCGCGGTGTCTGTCCGCGACGCCGGCTTCACCGAGGTGGCTCCGGGCTCGATGACCGTCATCGCGGTGCCGGGCGGGCGATGAGGAGTTTCCGCAGGAGGAAGCACGGATATGACGACACTGCTGGTGATACTCGCCGTATGGGGTGTGCTCTCGATTCCGGCGGCACTGCTCCTGGCACGAATGTTCCGTTCCACGCGCGATGACGCGCGCCGTCGCGACGATTCCGGAGCCGAGCTATCGCGGCACCGGGAATTCGAGCGCGCCGCCGGGGAATTCGCATCCGGAATCGCCGTGGAAGAAGGTGACACGCATCGAGTTTTCCCACCGCGTTGAGCATCGCCGGCACGGGTGAGCCAAGATGGACCCCGTGCCGCAACCGGATCTCGATCTGCTCATCGATTTCAACGATGTCACCGTCCGACGCTCGGGCCATACGCTGGTCGGGCCAGTCACCTGGCAGGTGGAGCTCGATGAACGCTGGGTAGTGCTCGGCCCCAACGGCGCCGGCAAGACATCGCTCCTGCGTATGGCCGCCGCGGAGATGTATCCGACCTCCGGCAGCGCCGTGTTGCTCGGCGAGACGCTCGGCAAGGTGGACCTCAACGAGCTGCGTCCCCGTATCGGCCTGTCCTCGGCCGCGGTCGCCAGCCGGGTGCCGCGCGATGAGAAGGTCGGCGATCTCGTGGTCTCGGCCGGCTACGCGGTCATGGGCCGCTGGCGCGAACGCTACGACGAGGTCGACAACGACCGGGCCGTGGACATTCTGGAAAGTCTGGGGGCGGAACATCTTTCCGACCGCGCCTACGGGACGCTGTCCGAGGGCGAGCGCAAGCGGGTGCTCATCGCCCGCGCGCTCATGACCGATCCGGAGCTGCTACTGCTGGACGAGCCCGCCGCCGGCCTGGATCTGGGCGGGCGCGAGGAACTGGTGGAGCGGCTGGGGGACCTCGCCGCGGATCCGGACGCCCCGGCCACCGTGCTCGTCACCCATCATGTGGAGGAGATCCCGCCGGGCTTCACCCACGCGATGCTGCTCAACGAGGGCAGCGTGGTGTCGCAGGGTCTGCTCGAAGACGTGCTGACCGCCGAGAATCTCAGTGCGGCCTTCCGTCAGTCGATCGCGCTGGATCGTATCGACGGCCGCTATTTCGCGCGCCGCGCGCAGCGCTTCGGGCGGCACAGAACTCGGTGAGAGCGGCGGGCCGCGGGCGTCCCGCGGTCCGGTCCCGCGACTCCGGCGCGCTGCCATTGCATCTCCCGTCGCCGACGGGCAAACTGTCGGCAACAATATGCCGACGCGTTGTTCGGTGAATTGAGCTGTTACACCTAGGCACTCGTGGATGATTTGTCACTACTGGCAAATATTCGGCATGGAGCGGTGACGTATTCCGCCGCCGCTGACGGAGGGAGCTGGGGTTGGGTCGCAGACTCGGTGCGGTGGCGCTCGGAGCCATCGCATGCGCCGCCGTGGGGTGTGCCGCCGATCCGGCGCCGCCGCACAAGGTTTCGGCCTCCGAAGCCGCCCAGGGCGTACCGTCGGCCGATCTGCCCGCGAATCTGCGCGGCAAGACCGTGCAGCTCACGTACGACAGCGGCTCGGGCGGCACCGCCACCTATTCCGACGAGGGCGACACCCTCACCTACGTCGCCGCCGACACCGGGCGCAGAACCACCGCGCCGGTCGCCATCGCACCCATCGAATCCGGGATCTTCCTGGTGACCTGGGCCGAGGACGGCACCGGCGCCGTGATCAGCCAGGTGCAGGACTACCGCACCGGCAAGGTACAGGCCACCTGGGCGCGACGCCCGGATCCGGCGGCCCCCTTCACCTTCGAAATCCGCAGCGGGGCGGTACATCTCACCGATTGACGCGGCGCACCTCACCGATCGGCAACCCGCGGCCGCGGGCGTGACCGAACCAGGTTCTGTCGCGGTCACCCGGCACGGGTTAGGGTGCGAATTGTGAGTGAGACAGTTGCCCAGCCCGAATCCCAGCCCGCCACCGCGCCCGTGAAGGACGCGTCCACGGTGGTGCTGGTGCGCGACGGTGCGCGCGGGCCCGAGGTGTTCCTGCAGCGCCGAGTGGCCGCGATGGCCTTCGCCGCCGGTATGACGGTCTTCCCGGGCGGTGGTGTCGACCCCTCCGACGCCGCGCTGTCCCTGGACTGGGCCGGGCCCGACGCGCAGTGGTGGGCCGATCGTTTCGGCACCGACGTCGCCCGCGCCCAGACCCTGATCTGCGCCGCGGTCCGCGAGACCTTCGAAGAGTGCGGCGTGCTGCTGGCCGGACCGACCGCCGACACCGTCGTCTCCGACACCTCGATCTACGCCGAGGCGCGCGGCAAACTCGAACGCCGCGAGCTGTCCTTCGCCGAATTCCTCACCGGTGAGAACCTGGTGCTGCGCGCGGATCTGCTGCGCCCCTGGGACAACTGGATCACCCCCGTCGTGGAGCCCCGCCGGTACGACACCCGCTTCTTCGTCGCGGTGCTGCCCGAGGGACAGCTGGCCGACGGCGCCACCACCGAGGCGGACGTGGTCACCTGGTGCACCCCGGCCGAGGCCATCGAACGCTGGCAGCAGGGCCTGGACGTCCTGCTCCCGCCGACCTGGACCCAGCTGGTGGATCTGGCCGAATTCGCCACCACCGCCGACATTCTCGCCGCCGCCCGCACCATCGAGGCGATCATGCCGGTCTACGACCCCGATGCCAGCCCCGCGCTGGCCTTCCCGCGCGCCGAGCAGTACTTCGCGGCCATGCCGAAGTCGGCTCGCATCCGCGGCTCGCAGCGCCCCGACTAGGCGCTCGGCGGCGCCCCCGATGGACGGGGTTGCGAAGTCCGGACCAGCGGCCCGTGGCGTCCCGTACGAGAAGGGCCACGGGCGGTGTCGGGGTGCGTGGCCCGGCGGCAGTAGGGTGAGGCGCTGTGGCCGAATTTGTGACCGTGGACCGGGGTGTCGCGCAGGGCGTTGCCGTCCTCCGGATCGCCCGCCCGCCGATGAATCTGATCGATCTGCAGGTGGCCCTGGAGGTCGCGGGCGCGGTCGAGGAGATCGCGGCCGACGCAAGCATCTCGGCCGTGGTCGTCTACGGCGACGAACGGGTGTTCTCCGCCGGGGACGAGATGGCCGAACTGGCCGCCTTCACGCCCGCGCAGGCCGAGGCCGTGGTCAAGGATTTCCAGGCGGGGCTGAACAGCCTCGCCCGGCTGCCGCAGCCGACCGTGGCGGCCATCAGCGGCTACGCGCTGGGCGCCGGTCTCGAACTCGCGCTGGGCGCGGATCACCGCATCATCGGTGACAACGTGAAGCTGGGCCTGCCGCAGATCAAGGCCGGCCTGATCCCGCTCGCGGGCATCCGCCGCCTGAGCCTGCTCATCGGGCCGTCGCACGCCAAGGACCTGGTCTACAGCGGCCGGTTCGTCGACGCGAAGGAAGCCGCCGCGCTGGGACTGGTCGACGAGGTCGTCGCACCCGACGACGTCTTCGCCGCCGCGCTGCGCTGGGCCGATCGCTACACCGGCGGCCCGGCCCTGGCCGTCGCCGCGGCCAAGCGCGTCTTCGAAGCCGGAACGCACGGCCACGATCGCGCCCGCACCGAGTGGGTCGCGCTGTTCGGCACCGAAGATCAGCAGGTTGGAACACGTTCTTATGCGGAATCCGGCCCGGGAGCGGCCGGATTCGTGGGCCGATAGGCACCCCCACCGGGGCGTTCATTAGGCTGCCCTGTTATGACCGTTCGTCCTGAAGACCCCGCGCCGAACCCGCACGCCACCGAGGCGGAGGTCCAGGCCGCGTATTCCGACAACAAGCTCGCGCAGGTCCTCTACCACGACTGGGAGGCCGAGACCTACGACGAGAAGTGGTCCATCTCCTACGACGAGCGTTGTATCGAGTACGCGCGCGGGCGTTTCGACGCGGTGGTCCCGAATGCGCCCCTGCCCTACGACCACGCCCTCGAACTGGGCTGCGGCACCGGCTTCTTCCTGCTGAACCTGATGCAGGGCGGCGTGGCCAAGCGGGGATCGGTCACCGACCTTTCCCCCGGCATGGTCAAGGTCGCCACCCGCAACGGCCAGAACCTGGGCCTGGACGTGGACGGCCGCGTCGCCGACGCCGAGACCATCCCGTACGACGACGACACCTTCGACCTGGTCGTCGGCCACGCGGTGCTGCACCACATCCCGGACGTGGAGCTGGCGCTCAAGGAGTGCCTGCGCGTGCTCAAGCCCGGCGGGCGCTTCGTGTTCGCGGGTGAGCCGACCACCATCGGCAACATCTACGCGCGCCGCCTGGGCCAGGTGACCTGGAAGGTGACCACCGAGATCACCAAGCTGCCGTTCCTGTCCGGCTGGCGTCGCCCGCAGTCCGAGCTGGACGAGTCCTCGCGCGCCGCCGCGCTCGAGGCCGTCGTGGACCTGCACACCTTCGATCCCTCCGATCTCGAGGCCATGGCGCGCAGCGCCGGCGCGGTCGAGGTCAAGGCCGAGACCGAAGAGTTCGCCGCCGCCCTGTGGGGCTGGCCGGTGCGCACCTTCGAAGCCGCCGTGCCCGAGGAGAAGCTGACCGTCGGCTACCGCATGGCCCAGTACCGGGCGTGGCTCGGTTTCAGCTGGCTGGACGACAAGGTGCTGCGGCACGTGGTCCCGCGCCAGTTCTTCTACAACGCCATGATCACCGGCGTGAAGCCCGGCGCCTCCGCCAAGTAGTCACCGAGAACCGGTGGGCTCCAGCGGGTTCGCTTTCACGCGCGACGACGTCGCCTACCTCGCGAGCGCGGCCGCCACGGCCGCGCTGAGCGAGGCGGCGACCTTCGCGCTCACCCCCGCCACGCTGCTGCGGGACATCGAGCGACTGCGGCGCGAGCACGGCGAGCACACCGCGGCCCTGGTGGAAACGGTCCGGCTGCGCCGCCGGGCCGTCGCCAAACTCGACGGGGCGCGGGACTGGCTCTTCACCGACGACGCCCTGCAGCAGGCCACGCCGACCGCGGTGGCCCGCCATCGCGCGCAGCGGCTCGCGGGGCGCACGGTGCACGACGTAACCTGTTCCATCGGTGCGGAATTGGCCGAACTCGCCCGTGTCTGCCCCGCTGTCATCGGCAGCGATCTGGACGAGGTCCGGCTGGCCATCGCCGCGCACAACCTCGGTGTGCCGGGCATGGTCGCCGGTTCACACCCGGACCTCGCCCGCCGTCATTCCGGCACGGCCGCCGAGATCCGCGGTGAGCGAACACCTTCCGGTCCGGCGCGCACCGGAGCGGACGGCCGGGCGCCGGGGGCCGCGCGTACGAATGTGTTGCTGGCCAAGGCCGACGCGCTCGTGCCGTGTAGCACCGCCGAGGTGGTGATCGCCGATCCCGCCCGCCGGGCCGACGGCCGCCGCACCCACGACCCCGCCAAACTGCAACCCCCGCTCCCGGATCTGCTCACGGCCTACGCCGGGCGCGATCTGGCCGTGAAATGCGCTCCGGGACTGGATTTCGACGCACTCGACTGGGCGGGCGAGATCGAGGTGGCCTCGCTGGACGGCTCGGTGCGCGAAGCGTGCCTGTGGTCGCCGGGGCTGGCCGCGCCCGGGGTGACTCGCCGCGCGACCGTGCTGTCCTCGTCCCGGGACCCCGAGGTGCTCACCGACGCCGACCCGGACGAGATTCCCGAGCGGGCGCCGGGGGAGTGGATCGTCGACCCCGACGGGGCGATCGTGCGCGCCGGGCTGGTGCGGCACTACGCGGCCAAACACGGCCTGTGGCAACTGGATCCGCGCATCGCGTATCTCACCGGCGACAAGGTGCCCGAGGGGGTGCGCGGGTTCCGGATCCTGGACCGCATGGACTTCCGGGAGAAGCCGCTGCGCGCCGAACTGCACCGGCGGGACTGCGGTCCCCTCGAGATCCTCACCCGCGGTGTGGACATCGATCCGGATCAGCTGCGTGCCCGCATCAAACCCAAAGGCTCCCAGCCGCATACGCTGGTCGTCACCCGTATCGGCAAGACCGCCACGGTATTCCTCTGCGCCACGCCGTAAACGGCACCGCGCAAGCACCTTTCGAACGGCACGATGGCCCTCCGGCGGGTGATCAGAGCCCGTCGACGGCGACGACGCGGAACGGTCCGGCGGGGGTGCCTTCGCCCATCGGTCCACCGCGATCGAATTGGGAGACGACCACCAGCGCGCGGTCGCCGGCGTGCGCGATCGTGGTGGGAATGCTCAGTGATGCGTCGGTGAACCGATTCCGCAGGTCGGCGCTCGTGCCGTCGGCCGACAACTGCCAGCGGCTCACCGCATTGTCCTTGTTGTGCACGGCCCACAGGGTGTCGCCGCGCAGTTCGAGGCCGTCGCCGTTCAGCATGGCGCCCCCGTGCAGCGCGACCTTGCCGACCCGGGGCTCGCCCTGCAGCGCGACCCGGTACAGGTCGCCGGTGGCCATGCAGACCGTGAGCAGGTACCGGCCCGCCGGGTCGGAGACGATGCCGTTGAGCAGCGGGGTGGTGGCGGGACCCGCGGCGGCGCTCAGGTCGGTGAAGACCGTGAGGGCGGCGCGCCCGCCCGCGGCGACCGCGGCCTCGAGCTCGGCGGGGGTCACCCGGTAGATCACCGGCCGCACGCTGTCGGTCAGGTAGACCGCACCGTCGGGCGTGACGGTCAGATCGTTGATGAACGGCTCGTCCGTGGCGGCGTCGAAACGTGCTATCGGCGCGCGGGTTTCGAGGTCGTAGACCGTGACGCCCGTCGTGTGATCGGTGACCCAGAGTCGACCGGCGGCATCCACGCGCAGGCCGTTGGCGGTCTGCCGCCCGTCGGCGCCGGCGGGCAGGAATACCTCGGCGCGCGGAGTGCCCGGCGTTCCCCGGTAGACCGCGCCGGTGGTGAAGGAGCCGACGTAGACGTCCCCGGTGCGGGCGTCGACCGCGATGCCTTCGGGGTACACACGTTCGCCGGGCAGTTCGTAGGCGGTGTTGATCACCGGCGCCGGGTTCGGCCCGGAGTCCGAAGCGGAGTCCGCGGTATTCGAACAGGCCGCCAGGGTCAGCAACAGCGCTGCGGCGGGAAGAGCAAAGCGTAGACGATGCGAGCGGGACATGGGAGACCTTCCGGTGGAGCCGCGTTTGTTCGTGGACGAACTTAGATTAGAGTTCTAATGATCGTCAAGACACGAATGCTCGGAAGGGTCTACTAGGATGGCTCCCGTGACGTCGATGCCTGCCGGGGAGCGCCTGGGTTCGTACATCAAGCGCGCCGAACAAGCCCTGCAGGGCGCGAAGAACCCGGCCGTGAAACCCGCCGGCGTGACCGTGCCCCAGTACGCGGCCCTGCTCGTGCTGAACGGCAACCCGGGGATCTCCGCGGCGGCCCTGGCCCGCGAGTGCGGTGTCACCCCGCCGACCATGAACACCGTCCTGGCCAACCTGCGCGAGCGCGGCCTGATCGAACGCACCCCGCACGCCTGGCACCGGAACATCCTCGAAACCAGCCTGACCCCCGCCGGTGTGGCAGTTCTCGCGGACGCCGACGCCCGCGCCATCCACGTCGAACGCACCCTCGCAACGGAATTCACCGCCGAGGAACGGGAAACCCTGATGGCGCTGCTGGACCGAGCCTCCGCTCGCCTGGATTCGATTCGCCCGGAATAGTCACCACCGCAAGGGCTTCGCCCGCGCCACCCGGAACGAATTCGGCCACCCCGAGTGTCTCGGGGCGGCCGAATCGATTCATCGACAGCGGTTGTCGCGGGGGCCCGGTGCGCCGGATCCGTGCCGTCGCAGGGCCCGCCGCGAAGCCGCTACTTCTCTTCCGGCTTGTAGACGAACAGCTCGCCGATCCGGGTGGCCACCACGACCTCACCCTCCGCGCCGATCGACGTACCGGACGTGCCGCCCTGCGCGCCGGGCAGATCGTCGGAGTCGACGGTCTCGCCGGTGCGGCTGTCGAAGGTCACCAGGGTGAGCCCGTCGCCGATGGGGGCCACGGTGTAGCCGGTGCCGCCGTCGGTCTGGACGGGCCGGCCGCGTAGGGCGAGATCCTTGCGCTCCCAGGCGATCTCGGCGCTGTCGCCCTTGTCGCGAATGGCCAGCAGATGGCCTTCGTCACCGGCGGGGATGAGCAGGCCGTCCGCGGCCGAAATGGCGCCGCGGGCCGGGAAGCCGAGATCCTGCGCCCATTTGGTGCGACCGTCGGCGGTGTCCACCGCGAGCAGGCGATT
Organism: Nocardia sp. NPDC003693; assembly: GCF_053981095.1. Taxonomy (NCBI): domain Bacteria; kingdom Bacillati; phylum Actinomycetota; class Actinomycetes; order Mycobacteriales; family Nocardiaceae; genus Nocardia; species Nocardia sp. NPDC003693. Next base: position 195,248 of record NZ_JBSFNO010000011.1, on the reverse strand, counting down.
GTTGTTGTCGCCCACGTACACCGTGGAACCGTCGGCGGACAGGGTCGGGCTGGTGGCGCTGCCGCCGGCCAGCATCTGCGCGCTCCAGTCCTGGCGAATCTGCTTGCCGTCGTAGGTCATCGCGACCAGATCGGCGGTACCCGCGCCGGGCCGCCACACCGTGACGAAGAACCGGCCCGACTCCTCGTCCACCGCGGACACATTGGCGACCGGGCAGGCCGGGCCGCCGGTCGCGCAATCCTCGAGACCTTCGCCGTCCGGCGGCCGATTCAGGTTGGGATACTTCATGAAATCGGGCTCGCCGAGCAACTGCGTGGTGGACACCCGGCGCTCGCCGGTCTGCCGGCTGAGCACGTCGATCTGCCCGGACTGGGTCACCGACAGCACATTTCCGTCCCCGGTGAACTGCACCGAGATCGGCACCCCGGCCTGCGGTGTGCGCCAGCGCGGCTGGCCCAGCGCGTTGAACGAGTAGGTCCCGCCGTCGTCGCCGACGTAGATGTTGGTGGTGCCGTCCACGGCGGTGCCGCCGTAGATAGCGCTGGGGCCCATGGGATTGCAGAACCGCTTGCGCCCGGTCGGCATGAGGAAGGAGAAGATGTTGCAGGACGAGGTGCGGGTGGTGACGAAGATCTGCCCCTCCGGCCCGATCGTCACCGGCGCCCCGATCGGCCCGCCCACGGGCCGCGCCCAGCTCAGTGTCAGTGCCCGCGAACCGGTGACCGGACTCGCCGCGCTGTTGCGCGCGTCGTGGAACGCCAGCGGCCAGCCGTCACCCGGGCCGACCCGGATATCGTCGACCGTCGTACTGCCGCAGGCGCCGAGCGTCAGCACGCTCACCGCCGCCAGCGCGAGCGGACCCGTCCGGCGCCAGGTCAGCGAGCCGCGGTTGGGGACGCGAAGTCCGGAATACGATCGCCGCTCGTCACGCCCGGTCTGCCGCCTGCCGTTTCGCACCTGCTGGTGTCCCTTCTGCCAGTACGGGGTCTCTGGTTTCTCGTGGGGCTGATGCAACCGGAGCACAGCCTACTTTCGGTACCGACCGCCGGGATCGATACCCCATGCGGAGGGCCTAGCGCGGTGGTGTGCGGGCGGTTCGGAAGGCGTACACCGCCAGTCGCACGCGATTGTCGCAGCCGGTCTTGTCCATCAGATTGGCGACATGGGTCTTGACGGTGGTCACACCCAGATGCAGCGCGTCCGCTATCTCCTGATTGCTGTGCCCCTCCCCGACCAGGGTCAGCACCTCGCGTTCGCGCGGGGTCAGATCAGCCTGCGCGGGAACGGGTTCGGCGGGTTCGCGGGCGGTGACCACCCGCTCGACCAGGCGGCGCAGCAGCGGCGGGGAGAACAGCATGTCGCCCTCGGCGGTGCGGCGGATGGCGGCCAGCAGATCGCCGGGTTCGGTGTCCTTCACCAGGTATCCGGCGGCCCCGGCGGCGAGCGCCGGGTACAGGTGCTCGTCGTCGTCGAAGGTGGTGAGCACCAGGATCTTCGCCCGCGCACCACTCGCGGTGATGCGTTCGGTGGCGGCCACGCCGTCGAGTCCGGGCATGCGCAGATCCATGAGGACGAGATCGGGGGCGAGCTCGGCCGTGAGCCGAATCGCCTCCACGCCGTTGGCCGCCTCGCCGACCACGCGCAGATCCGCGGTGGATTCGATGAGCATGCGCAGCCCGGCGCGCACCAGACGCTGGTCGTCCACCAGCAGCACGGTGATCATCGGCCGGCCTCCTGCGTCGGAATGTTCGGCAACCATGCCCGGACGGTCCATGCGGCATCGGCGGGCAGTCGGTGTTCGCGTGCACGGCCGTCGCCGGCGTCGGCGGACTCTCCGCCACCGACGGTCAGCCGGCCGCCCGCGAGTTCCACCCGCTCGCGCATCCCGATGATGCCGTGCCCGGCGGCGGTATTCACCTCCCGCCCGGTGCGCCCGCTGCGGACGGTGAGTGCGATACCCCCGTCGGCGTCGTCGACGGTGAGCGACACCGGCCGGGCGGGATCGGCGTGCTTCATGACATTGGTGAGCGATTCCTGCACCAGCCGCAGCAGGGTGAGACGCCCGATGGCGTCCAGTCCCGCCACGTTCGCGCGGATCTCGGCGCGCACGTCGAATCCGGCGGCTCGCACCCGCTCGGCCGCGGCCCCGATCTCGGTCCGCACCGCCTCGGCATCCACCAGCGCGACCTCGCCCAGCGCCGGATCGCGCAGGGCGGTCAGCAGCCGGCGGATGTCGGCGAGCGCGGCGGCGGCGGTGCCGTGCACATCGTCGAGCACGGCGGGCAATCCGGACCCCGGGCGATTCCGGTCGGAGGCGCTCGGCCCCGCGCTCGAATGCGGTTCGACCGCTTCGGATTCGGGCATCACGAGCTCGGCCGCGCCATGGGCTTCCGTAGAGCCGTCCGGGTGCGTCCGCGAATCCGGCGTGTTCGCCCCCGCGTCGGCGAGCACATGCCGCGCGACTCCGATGCGCAGCACGATCGAGGCCATGTGATGGGCGACGAGGTCGTGCAGTTCGCGGGCGAGGGCCTCGCGTTCGGCCGAGCGCGTGCGCTGCTCGGCGTCGGCGCGGCGCATCTCGGCCTCGGCGGCGCGTAATCGCAGTGTGGCGGCCAACTCTCGTTGCCCGCGCAGATAAAGCCCGAGCAGCACCGGCAGCCCGACGTAGGTGCCGACCTCGAGCAGCAGGGTGGCGCGCGAGACGCCCGGATCATGGGTGGCGCCGCGCCCGATCACCACCGCCGTCGTCCAGCCCGCGATCGCGAGCAGCACCGGGCCGTTGCGCGGGGTCCGGCGAATCACGTCGACCAGCGCGACCGCGCCCAGGAACGGCACCAGTCCCGACAGGCCCCACGCCGGAATCCGGAACATCGGCACGGCCAGCGCCGCCAGCAGCAGCGACACCGCCAACGGCCACCGCGCGCCGAGCGCGAACAGCACGCTCGCGGCCATGGACAACACCCAGTAAACCCACGGCACCCGGTACTGCCCGGGGAACGTGCTCGCCGCCAGCAGCAGTGGGACCAGCACCACCGGCAGCCAGCGCACGGCCGTCTCCGGGTGCCATCGGGACCACATCTCGCTCACGCCCCCACCGTAGGGGACCGGGTGCCGTGGCGTGCGGCCGAGGCTCGGGGGAAACGCCGTCGAAAGCGCTGGTTAGCACGTTTGCGCGACCGCCACAAGGGTCGTGGGGAGGAGGCGTGCGCGGGAGGGATTCGGCCTCGCGCAGGAGTCGCGGTTACCCCCGGGCAATCGATGCTGGAGGCAACTCGGCGGCAGTCGATCGCCGGTGGACGAGTAGGAGTTGGTCGTGGTCTCGAGACGAGGCTTTCTCACCGGATTCGCCGTGGCCTCGATGGCCCTGACTACCGGGTGCGCCGGTCGCGATGGATCGTCCGGTGCGGCGGGCCCGGCGGGTTCGACCCGCCCGCTGCCCGTCCCGCCGCTGGCGGATTCGGCCGTCGGCCCGGACGGAATCCGCCGCTTCACCCTGCGCGCCGCGCCGGGCACGACCGAGATGCTGCCCGGAAAGTCCACGCCCACCTGGGGATACAACGGCTCGGTGCTGGGGCCGACGCTGCGTGCGCGCCGCGGGGAGACCGTCGCCTTCGATATCCGCAACGAGCTGCCGGAGCCGACCACCGTGCACTGGCACGGCATGCACGTCCCGGCGAGCTGCGACGGCGGGCCGCACCAGACGATCGCCGCGGGCGGTACCTGGCAGCCGAGCTGGACCGTGGATCAGCCGGCCGCCACGCTCTGGTACCACCCGCATCCGCACGGTTCCACCGAGAAGCACGTCTATCGCGGGTTGTCCGGGTTCTTTCTCCTCGACGACGCGGCCGAGATTCCCGGACTGCCGAAAGACTATGGGGTGGACGATATTCCGCTGGTCATCCAGGATCGTCGCTTCACCGCCGACGGCGAGCTGGACGAATCCGATTCCGGTGACGCGGGTCTGCTCGGGAACGTCATCGTCACCAACGGCATCGCGGGAGCGCACCTGGACGTGACCACTCGGCGCCTGCGCCTGCGCGTGCTGAACGGCTCGTCGGGGCGGATCTATCGTCTCGCCCTGTCCGATGATCGTGAGTTCCGGCTCGTCGCCACCGACGGCGGCCTGCTCGCCGCGCCGGTGCCGCTGCGCTCGGTGCAGATCAGTCCGGGCGAACGCGTGGAACTGCTCGTCGAGTTCACCGGCGGCGATCCGGTCACCCTGCGCTCGCTCCCGATCGAGCAGCGCGCCGGGGTGGACCGCCCCGCCGCCTTCGGCTTCGACGACACCTTCGACATCCTGCGCCTGCGCCCGATCGGGGTGCCGAAGCCCGTACCGGCGCTGCCCGATTCGCTGGCCGTGATCGCGCCGCTCGTTCCCGCGGGCAGCGCGGCCACCCGCCATTTCGAACTGAAATGGTTCATGATCAACAACCAGCGGATGGACATGAACCGCATCGATATGACCATCCCGGTGGACTCCACCGAAGTCTGGACCGTGGTCAACAATGACAATTGGCCGCACAATTTCCACGTCCACGACGTGCAATTCCAGATCACCGATATCGACGGCCGCACCCCGCCGCCGGAACTGTCCGGCTGGAAGGACACCGTCTACACCACCCCCGGCGTCACCTACACCCTGGCCATGCGCTTCACCGGCCACAGCGACCCCGTCTATCCGTACATGTTCCATTGCCACCTGCTCATGCACGAGGACAAAGGCATGATGGGCCAATTCCTGGTCCTGGCCCCGGGGCAGCGACCCGCACCCCTGGCGATGGACGACATGCCTGGAATGGCGGATATGCCCGGCATGGGCGCGCCGGGCGCGGGCCACGGCGGTCACGGCTGATCCGGACGACCCGCGAGACAGCCGTCCGGCGGCTTGTAAGGTGTGAGGTCAGAATGCCCGGCCAAGCCGTGGGCCCGCCCAGAGACACAGGGAGCAGTTCGTGACGAGCATGTGGGGCGCACCGTTGCGCACGCGTTGGGCCGGGTCGCGGCGGCGCGATCCCGAGCAGGCCCGATTCCTGACGGTCGCCTCGTTCAAGTGGATGCTCGCCAATCGCGCCTACACCCCCTGGTACCTGGTGCGGTACTACCGGCTCTTCAAGTTCAAGGCCGCCAACCCGCACATCATCCTGCGCGGCATGGTGTTCCTGGGCCGCAATATCGAGGTGCACGCCACCCCCGAACTCGCCCGCCTGGAAATCGGCAAATGGGTGCACATCGGTGACGGCAACGCCATTCGCTGCCACGAGGGTTCGCTGCGCATCGGCGACAAGGTGGTGTTCGGCAAGGACAATGTCGTCAACACCTACCTCGATATCGAGATCGGCGAATCCACCCTCGTCGCGGACTGGTGCTACATCTGCGACTTCGACCATGTCGTCGACGACATCAACATGCCGATCAAGGATCAGGGCATCGTGAAGTCCCCGGTGCGCATCGGCCCCGACACCTGGATCGCCGCCAAGGTGACCGTGCTGCGCAGCACGCGCGTCGGCCGCGGCTGTGTGCTCGGCGCGCACGCGGTGGTCAAGGGCGACATCCCGGACTTCGGCATCGCCGTCGGCGCACCCGCCCGGGTCGTGAAGAACCGCAAGGACGCCTGGGACGCGGCCGCCGAGGCGCGCGCGGCGCACATGGCCGCGCTGGCCGACATCGAGCGCAAGAAGAACGGCGTCACGGCGTCCTGACCGCGACTCGCGACGAACACGCGGCGGTGGCCGGGCCCGGTGGCCCGGCCACTGTCGTATCCAGTGGGTAGGTTCGGGCCATGAATCGCTACGCCGCGTTCCTGCGCGGGATCATGCCCACCAACCCGAACATGAAGAACGAGAAGCTGCGCGGCGTATTCGAGGGCCTGGGCTTCGAGCGGGTGGGCTCGCTGTTGACCAGCGGCAACGTGTACTTCGACAGCCCCGAGACCGATGTTCCGGCCCTCGAGGACCGCATCCAGCACGCGCTGCAGGCGCAGCTCGGGATCGGCGGCGGCACGCTGATCCGCAGTCGTGAACAACTCCGCGAGCTGGTGGACACCGACCCCTTCCCCGGCCTGACCCACTGCCGCGAAACGTATCTGACGGTCACCTTCGTCAAGGACCCCGAGGCGGGCCCGCCCGCGCAGCCGTCGGACACCCTGGCCGAGGCCGTGACCGTGGTCCGCTACGACAGGCCCGCCGCCGCGATCCTCACGATCGTCGACAACAGCGACCCCCGCACCACCACCTTCATGGCCTGGCTCGAGAAGACCTACGGCAAGGACATCACCACCCGCACCTTCCTGACTGTCGAGCGCACCCTGAAGAAACTCGAATCCTGAGCGCGCCGCGCCGGGTTCGCCGCGACCCGTTGCACGGCACTCACCTAGGACGATGCGTGTAGGGAGATCGGTTCCGACACGAGGGGGTTCGTTCGGTGACAGTCGAGACAGCGTTGGCCCGCGCCGCCGCACCGGCTGTGGGCGCGGGCGTCCGCGGGGTGTACCGCCGTATCCGTCCCGACGTCTCGCTACCGGCGTTGCGGGCGCACGCGGAAGAACTCGCCGAAGGGGTGCGCCGCCGGGAGCGTTCCCGCCTCGACCACCTGGGTGTGACCGCGGGCGAGGAGATTCCCCGCACCCTGCGAATCACCGCCCCGCACGGCGACCTCTCCGGCGCGGACCGGATCACCGACCTGGGCGGACATCTCGCGGAGTCGTCGGCGCGGCGGCTGCTGATCCTGGGTGATCCCGGTTCGGGAAAGACGGTCGCCGCGGCCCACCTGGTCCTGCAGCTCCTGGCCCGGCGGCCCGACGACGCCGACCGGCCCGCCCCCGTGCCGGTGCGGGTGGACGCCTCGAGCTGGGATCCCGAGCACGAGTCGCTCACCTGGTTCCTGGTCCGCCGCCTGGTAGCCGATCACCGCCTGCACGGCCGGGTCGCCGCCGAGCTGCTGGCCGCCGACCTGATCCTGCCCGTCCTCGACGGTTTGGACGAGATCCCGGCCGCGCCAACACCTTCCGCCGCGCCGAAATCCGCCGGATTCTTCGCCACCGATACCGATGCCCCAGGACTCGGACCGGCAGCGGCCGAGTCGTCAGGGGCCGCCCGCACAACTCGCGAAGCGCGTACCGCCGAGGGCCCGAGCGCCGTGAACGCCGCTGCCGGTGTAGGCGCGTCGGATGCCGAGGGCACCCAGGGCGGGGCTGCCGCAGACGGCATGGACGCCGCAGATGCTGTCGACGGCGCGGATGGCGCGGAAGGCGCAGATGCCGTGGGAGGCGCGGATGGCGTGAAAGGCGCGGCCCGCGTGGACCGCGCAGATGGCGCGGACGCAGAGGGCGGTGCGGGTGCCCTCGACACCGCGAGCGGTGCGGGGCGCTTGGACTATCCGATGCGGGACCGAGGCGGGCCGGCGCGGGCGCTGGAGCGGATCAACGAACCGCACTGGCGGGGAAGGCCACTGGTGGTGTTGTGCCGGCGCGCGGAGTATCGAGCCTGCGGCGGATCGGTGTTCGCCATGCCGGTGGCGGAGCTGCGGGAACTGCGAGTCGTCGAGATCGAGGCGCAGCTGCGGCGGTGCTGCGTGCTGACCAACGGTGATCCGGCACAGTGGGATCCGGTCTTCGAGCAGCTGGCGGAGTGGCCGCGCGGCGTGCTCGCCGGGGCGCTGGGTGCACCCGGGCGGCTCACGCCGGCGGTGCACCTGCTGCGCGTGGGTGGGCGCGCCGCGGCCGAGCAGCTGGCCGGGTGCGTGGACGCGGACGCGGTGGACGCGCTGTTGTTCGCGTCGCTCATCGACACGGCGGTGGCGGGGGAGCCGCCTACCCGCAGGGCGGGCAAGCCCAGGTATTCCTCAGCGCAGGTGCACGCCTGGCTGCGCACTCTCGCGCGGCACGGGGCACCGGGGCACGCCGCCGGGACCATCGCGCTGGGGGAGATCTGGCGGATGGCGGGCGCACGGTGCCGGGTGCTGCACGCGATCGTGTTCGCGATGCTGGGTGTGCTTGTGCTCCAGGGCTATTCGCTGCTCACCGGCCCGCTGCTGCGGGTGATCCTGGGTGGGGAGGGCTACGCTGCCACCACGATGTTCCTGCGGGCGCAGGAACCGTGGTCCATCGGAGCGTGGTGGGGTTTCGCCGCGGTGGGCGGCGTGATCGCGGCCGTGCGGCCGTGGTCGGCCGTGCCGCGCTACCGCACCGTGCTACCGGCCCGCTGGGCCGAGATCGGGCTGGCGGCGGGTCTGGTGGGCGCGACGGTGTCCCTCGGGCTGCTGGCCGTGATCCCGTCGGCGAACACCGAGGGGTCGTCGGGTTTCGAGCTGCCGTTCGTGCTCACGCTGGTGCTCGGCAGTGTTCTCGCCTGCCGGCAGGCTGTCGCGCGCCGTGCACCGGGATCTTCCGCCGCACAGTCGATATCGGCGCAGGTGGCGGCGGCGGGGCTGGTGTTCGGCGCGTTCGTGCTCTGCGAACGGCTGCTGTCGATACTGCGGGTCGTCGATGTCAACGAACTCCGCGCTCTGCTCTGGGCCCCGTTGCAAGGTGCTCGAATCTGGTGTCCCACAGCGTTCCTGTGCGCGGCCCTGTCCCTGCTGGTGGTCGCGCTGGGGAAGTGGGCGCCCGGTCACCGGCCCGACGAACTGCGCCTGCGCCGTTCGGGAATCCGGTACTGGACCCCGTTCCTCGCGGTCGGATTGTGGCTCGTCGCAACCGTTCCGACGCATACCGACCCCGGCGCCCTGGCCGTCCTCGAGGTGGGCTGGTTCCTGCTCGTCGCGTGGGTCGTCACCGGCGGCGGTCCCTGGACCGCGGCGCTGCTGCGTTATGGCTGCGCGCGGCTGATATTCGCCCGCGGCTCCGAGTTCACCGCCCATCCCGCCGCGTTCCTGGCTTGGTGCCGCCGAACGGGCCTGCTCCGAGTCACCGGCACTACCTTCACGTTTCGCCAGGACTCCTTTCGCCGTTGGCTCCTGGATGTCCCACCGCCGTCCGATCGTGGATGACGCCCGGCACCATTCGGCAGGCCGGTCGAATCTCCGGCCCCGCCGCGCGCCGTAACCCGCCGACCGCATCCCGGAGCTGGTGGGATGCCATGCGTATCAACAGCTTCGGAAGGCGGCGCACAGCTCGCCCGGGTGGCCGCGTGTGCCCGTCACAGCGCCGCGTACACCGCCTCGACGAGGTTGTACGCGCGGCGGTCGCCCGCCATCCAGTCGCGGCGGAGATTGGGGATGAAGGTGAAGCTCAGCCGGTTGCCGGGATCGGCGAAGGCCAGCCCACCACCCGCGCCGGGATGGCCGAATATGCCCTCGGGCACCGAGTTCGGGAGGATGAGGTTCTCGCAGGGGAGCATGTAGCCCAGGGCGAAAGCGCTCTCCGACAGCAGCACCGCGTCCGGGCCGCGCACCTGCTCGGCGGTCACCTCGCGGCGGTAGGACGGGCTCAGATATCTGCCCTGCACCAGGGTTCGATAGAACCTGGCCAGGGTGTCGGAGGTGGTCACCAGGCCCGCACCGGGCCAGCCGCCCGCCAGGACCTCGGGATCGTTGAAGCGGCCGAGGGGATTGGTGGTGGCGCGCACGGTCAGCGAGGCCGGATCGCGGAAGGCGGCGGCCATGCGGGCCGCGGTGCCCGCGTCGATGGGATAGGGGTCGTTCCAGGCCATCTCGTCGGCGGGCGGGAACTCGGTGCGGGCCGCGGCGGTGCGGACGGCTTCGTCCGCACCGATGTACAGCCCGGCCTTCAGACGGCGCAGAACGTAGTCGCCGACCGTCGAACCCGTATGCCGCCGAACCAGTTCGCCCGCGAGCCAGCCGAATGTCAGTGCGTGGTAACCGTGCCGGGTGCCCGGCTCCCACTCCGGGGTCTGCGCGGCGAGCAACGCCGCCATGTGGGCGGGGTCGGCCGCCTCCGCCGCGGAAATCGGGCGGTCGAACGCGGGCAGCCCCGCCCGGTGCGAGAGCAGATCCGCGGTGGTGGTGGCTTCCTTTCCGGCACAGCCGTATTCGGGCCACCAGCTCGCCACCGGCGCGTACAGGTCGACCCCGTGCTGCGCCGCGACCTGCAGTGCGGCGGTCGCGGTCACGGCCTTCGTGCACGAGAAGGTCGGGCACGGGGTGTGCTGCTCCCACGCGCGTCCCGTGCGCGAATCGGCGACGCCGCCCCAGAGGTCGACCACCAGCCGCGCGTCCGCGTACACCGTGAGGCCCGCGCCCAGGTTCTGCCCGTCCGCGAAACTCTCCTCGAAGATCTCGCGCACGGTCCGGAATCTCGGATCCGCGAAGCCGCCGACGTTTCCACCCATGAGTGAATTAGAACACGTTCTAGTTCACGGCAGAAGGGTCTCCCGCGAACCCGCACGGGCGAGCCGCGCTCAGTACGGCTGGTTCGGATCCCGTTCCGGCAGTGGCCGTTCGGAGATCTCCGGCCGCCCGAGCGGGTTGCGGACGCCGCGCTTGGCCGACTGGTACACCAGCGCGGTCTCCTGCGCGACCACGTCCCACGCGAAATCGGCGGTGAGGCGTTCGCGCGCGGCCCAGGCCCGATCCTGCGCGGCGGCAGGGTCGTCCAGCACCGAGCACACCGCGTCCACGACGCCGTTGACATCGGCCGGTTCGAAGGACGCGCCGGTGACGCCGTCGGTCACCAGATCGCCGAGTCCACCGGCGGTCGAGGTCACCAGCGGGGTGCCCGCGGCGGCGGCCTCGAGCGCCACGATGCCGAACGGCTCGTAGCGGCTGGGCAGCACGATGGCGTCGGCCCCGTGCAGCCAGCCCAGCAGATCCGCGTGATCGAGGCGGCCGACGAAGTTCACCGCGCGCGCGACCCGCGCGGCGCGGGCGCGCTCACGCAACCAGTCGAACTGGGTGCCGATGCCGGCGATGGTCAGGGTGGTGCCCGGGTACTGCTTGCGGATGCGCGGCAGCGCCGCGATCGCGTCCTGCACGCCCTTCTCGTATTCGAGCCGGCCCACGTACAGCAGGCGCGGCGGTCCCGACCGCGGCGCGCGTTCGCGGAAGGTCCAGGAGCTCACGTCGATGCCGTTGCGGATCACCGTGACCGGTGCGCGCTCGGGCCGGTACAGCCGCTCGACCTCGTCCTTCATCGATTCCGAACAGGTGATGAGCGCGTCGGAGTCGTGCGCGAGCCACCACTCGACCGAGTGCACCTGCTTGTTGACCCGGCCCGAGACCCAGCCGCTGTGCCGGCCCGCCTCGGTGGCGTGAATCGTGGAAACCAGTGGCACGTCGTAGTGTTCGGCCAGCGTGATGCCCGGGTGCGCGACGAGCCAGTCGTGCGCGTGCACCACATCGGGGGTCCAGCCCTCGCCGATGCCGGGCTTGTTGAGCGCGATCCCCGCCCGCACCATGGCGTGTCCCATGGCCAGGGTCCAGGCCAGCATGTCGTCGCCGAAGTCGAAGCAGGGCGGGTCCTCGGCCACGGCCACCACCAGCACGCCGTCCTCGATGAACGTGTGGGTGGGGTGGGTGGAGGCGTCGGTGCCCATCGGGCGACGAGCCAGCACCACGACCTCGTGCCCGGCGGCGGCCAGCTCGGTGGCCAGGTGATGGACGTGACGGCCCAGCCCGCCGACAACGACGGGTGGGTACTCCCACGACACCATCAAAATCTTCATTGGGGTCCTTCTGAGGAGGGGCCGAGCCGGCGCGCGTCCAGCGCTGGGAAGAATCCGTCGGCCGCGTACCATCCTGCCGCCAATTGCTCCGCTTTGGCGAGTTGCCCGCCGGAAACTGCGGCCGCGATCTCGCGCACCGCGTGTGCGTGTTCATGGGCTCGGTCACGCGCGTACCCCGCGGCGGAGTCCTTGGACACCATGAACGCCCAGTCGCTCGAGACCGCCAGGATCGCCTCCCGCAGGAGTTGATCGGCGACCGGGTTCCGCAGTCCCTGCAGGCCGGTTTCGCCCGTTTCCGAGGCGCCCGCGCCGGTTTCCACCCGCATCTTGTCGAGGGTGTCCAGCGCCAGCTGCACCACCTCCGCGTTGAGGTCGACCAGATCCTGGACCTGATCCCCGGCCCACACCCGCCAGTCCTTGCCCGACCCCCACGAGGAGTCGCTGAGCTGCACCGATTCTCCGACGAAACCCTTGGCACGGGCGTCGGCGAGGGTGCCGACCTCGATGCCCGCCTCGGGCAGCGCGCGCAGGACCTGCTCGAGCCACTGCGGTCCCTCGTGCCACCAGTGGCCGAAGAGTTCGGTGTCGAAGGCGGCCACCACGAGCGCCGGGCGGCCGATGCGCGCGGACTCGGAGATCAATCGTTCACGCACCGTTTCCACGAAGTCCGCGACGTGTTCGCGGACCGCCGCGGCGGCGAGTTCGGGATCGTAGGGAGCCTTGTCCGCACCCGCGACCGTCTTGCCGGTGACGCGGGACGGTTTGAGACCGGTGGCGTGATCGTAGTGATGGAAATCACGGTAGGCGGCGTGGCCCGGGTAGCCGGATTTCGGCGACCAGACGCGATAGCTGACGTGCAGATCGCGCCCGAAGGCGACGACGTCCGAGTCCCACACCGGGCGGCCGAGGGTGGTGTCGCCGCGCAGCGCGGGCCCGTCCACCATGAAGTGCGTCACACCGGCGCGGTCGTATCCGCGTTCCATGCCGGGGGTGAATCCGCACTCGGGCGCCCAGATGCCCGCGGGCGTGTGACCCCAGCGCTGTCGCGCGTCGGCGAGCCCTTCGGAGAGCTGGTAGGCCCGCAGCCGCTCGTCCAGCAGCGGCTGGAACGGGTGGGCCAGCGGCCCGCCCAGCAACTCGATGGCCTCGGCGTCGATCAGCTCGCGCCACACCGGCGACGCGCCGTGCCGCCAGCGGGTTTCGAAGTCGGCCAGCGCGGCGGTGGCCAGGCGATGTTCGTGCGCGCCGAGCGCGACGTTGCCCGACATGGACGCCTCGTCGGCGCGCAGCCGCCAGTTGCCCAGCCAGTGATGCATGCCCAGCAGCGAATGCGGGTCGTCGAGCTGCGCGGCGAGCACCGGGGTGATACCCAGGCTCAGCAGATGCGAACGGCCCTCGGCCGCAAGCTTTCCCAGCACCTCGGCCACGGGCAGGTAGGACGCGGCCCAGGACTGGTACAGCCACTCCTCGCCGACGGGCCAGCGCCCGTGGTGCGCCAGCCACGGCAGATGCGAGTGCAGGACCAGGGTGAACTGGCCTGGCACGGAGCTTGCGGAGTGCCCGTTCGACACGGCCCGGCCTTCCGTTGAACTCACGGCTTCACCGCGATGGCGACCAGGTCGAGGCTGGCATCGATATCACTTTCGGTATCGGCGAGCAGGTCGAAGTCGTCGGTGCGCACGGCCGCGACATCCGCGGTCAGGTCGGCGGGCCAGGGCTCGCCGGCGAGGGCGCGCTCGATCTGCGCGTCGATGATCGACCCGCCCCACTTCTCGTCGAGGGCGACCAGCGGCGCGCCGTGGAAGACGCCCGCCATCAGCTCGAGCCGGAAACCGGCCTCGACGCAGAGTTCGGTGAGTTCGGCGGCGTTGAGTTCGCGGGTGTGGAAGGGGTTGAGCGGGGTGTCGCGGCCGGGGGAGAAGGTGATCCGGTTGGGCGTGCTGATCAGCAGCTTGCCGCCGGGCTTGAGCACCCGCAGGCATTCGCGAACGAATTGTGACTGATCCCAAAGATGTTCGATGACTTGAAAATTCACCACGATGTCGACCGACTCGTCCTCGAGCGGCAGGTCGGCCAGGTTGCCCTGGATCATCTCCACCGCCGGATACTTGGCGCGCACGTGCGCGACCGCCTGGTCGTCGTAGTCGAGGCCGATCACACGCTCGGCAACCCCGGCGATCATATTGGCGCCGTAGCCTTCTCCCGAGCCCGCCTCGAGCACGGTCTTGCCCGCGCAACGCTCGAGCAAACGCGCGTAGGCGATCTCGTGGCGGCGGAACCAGTAGTTTTCCTCGGCGATGCCGGGCACCGTCCGCTCACCGGTCAAAGGCAGGGGATCGGTGTGGTTTTCGGTGGGTATCACGGCCTCGCTCATGGGTCCGACGTTAGCGGTTGTCCATATCACAGCGGCACCCGGATCCGGTGGTGGAGAAACATCACAGCCTAAGTTACCCGCGAGTAACTTAACGTAGGGTAATCTCCTGGCCGAGCTACCTGTGGACGTACGGACAACCAGATCGTGCGACCGCCACACCCGTGCCACCCAGAACAGGAGGTCGACGAAGACCCATGCCAAACATCGTCGTACTGATCAAGCAGGTTCCTGACACCTGGTCCGAGCGCAAGCTGACCGACGGTGACTACACCCTCGATCGCGAAGCCGCCGACGCCATCCTCGATGAGATCAACGAGCGCGCCGTCGAAGAGGCGCTGCTGATCAAGGAGGCCCAGGGCGGCGAGGTCACCGTGCTGGCCATGGGCCCGGCCCGTGCCACCGATGCCATCCGCAAGGCGCTGTCCATGGGCGCCGACAAGGCCATCCACATCCAGGATGACGCCATCCACGGCTCGGACGCCGTGCAGACCTCCTACGTCCTGGCCGCCGCTCTCGGCCAGATCGAGGGCGTCGAGCTGGTCATCGCCGGCAACGAGGCGACCGACGGCCGCGCCGGTGCGGTCCCCGCGATCATCGCCGAGTACCTCGGCCTGCCGCAGCTGACCCACCTGCGCAAGCTCACCGTCGACGGCGACCGCATCTCCGGCGAGCGCGAGACCGACGAGGGCGTGTTCAAGCTCGAGGCCGGTCTCCCGGCCATCGTCTCGGTCACCGAGAAGATCAACGAGCCCCGCTTCCCCTCCTTCAAGGGCATCATGGCCGCGAAGAAGAAGGAAGTTCAGACCTTCACCCTGGCCGATCTGGGCGTTGACCCGGAGACCGTGGGCGTTGCGAACGCCGGCACCCAGGTGACCGGCGTGACCCCGAAGCCGGCGCGCACGGCGGGCGAGAAGATCGTCGACGAGGGCGAGGGCGGCCAGCAGATCGCCACCTACCTCGTTGGTCAGAAGATCATCTAAAGCCCCCGAGCCGAACCAACTTCAGGAGAAAGAACAATGGCAGAAGTACTCGTGCTCGTGGAGCACGCCGAGGGTGCGCCCAAGAAGGTCACCTCCGAGCTGATCACCGCCGCCCGCACCCTGGGCACCCCGGCCGCCGTCGTCGTCGCCGCCCCCGGCACCGCCGACAAGCTGGCCGACGCCCTGACCGCCGCGGGCGCCGAGAAGATCTACGTCGCCGAGTCCGAGGACGCCGAGGGCTTCCTGGTGACCCCGAAGGTCGACGTGCTCGCCGGTCTGTCCGAGTCGGCCGCTCCGGCCGCGATCCTGGTCGCCGCCACCGCGGACGGCAAGGAGATCTCGGGCCGTCTGGCCGCGCGCATCGGCTCCGGCCTGCTCGTGGACGTCATCTCGGTCGACGCCGACGGCACCGCGGTGCACTCGATCTTCGGTGGCGCGTTCACCGTGACCGCCAAGGCCACCGGTGACGTCCCGGTCATCTCGATCCGCCCGGGCGCCGTCGAGGCCGCTCCGCAGGCCGGCGCCGGCGAGAAGGTCGCCGTCGAGATCCCCGCCCAGGAAGAGGGCGTCACCAAGGTCGTCGCGCGGGAGCCGGTCGCCGGTGGCGATCGTCCCGAGCTGACCGAGGCCGCGATCGTGGTCTCCGGTGGCCGTGGCGTCGGCTCGGCCGACAACTTCGGCAAGGTCGTCGAGCCGCTGGCCGACTCCCTCGGTGCCGCCGTCGGCGCTTCCCGCGCCGCGGTCGACTCCGGCTACTACCCGGGCCAGTTCCAGGTCGGTCAGACCGGTAAGACGGTCTCCCCGCAGCTGTACATCGCCCTGGGTATCTCCGGCGCGATCCAGCACCGCGCGGGCATGCAGACCTCGAAGACCATCGTCGCTGTCAACAAGGACGAGGAAGCTCCGATCTTCGAGATCAGCGACTACGGCATCGTCGGCGACCTGTTCAACGTGGCGCCGCAGCTCACCGAGGCTGTGAAGGCTCACAAGGGCTGACGCTGACGCGGTAGCTGATGCCCTTCGGGCACAAGCTGATTCGATGACCCCCGGCCGGAAACGGCCGGGGGTCATCGTCGTTGAAGGGGAGTGCCCCAGGAATTGGGGGCGCGATGCGTCGAGAATGCTACAGCATAGTGAAATGGCTGCATTTGTAAGTTGTCGCGGGTTCGCGGCCCTGTTGTTTCCGTGCTCGAAAGGTGTTCTGCCATGCGTTCTCTCATTGCCGCCGTCGGTGTGTCCGGTCTCCTCGTCGCCGGGGTGGGGCAGGCCGCGGCCGAGCCCCTGACCCTGACCGAGCCGTCGACGACGCAGGTCGCCCAGGACCAGCCGGAGCTGTCCGGCTCGGCGAGCACCGCCTACGCGGTGCTGTTCCTGCTGGGCTCGTCCGCCGTCACCGCGTGCGCCGTGATCAGCGGCTGCGGTATTCCCGGGACCAACTGACCCGCCGCGCGCGCGGGTGCGGGCAGGAGCCGGCGCGCGGGCGGATTCGATGGTTCCCGGCCGGAAACGGCCGGGAACCATCGGCTTTCGAGGCGGGTGCGATCGTGATGTGTCGCAGCCCGTATGGTGCGCGGGGCGGCACCGTGTGAGGATCGGAGGTCTTCGAGTCGGGCGGGGGGATCAGGATATGGGGAGACGATCGAGGGAGCCCGAGCCATCCGGTGTGCCAGAGCATGTCGACGGCGACGGGGACGAACTCACGCGGGTCGTGGCCGCGCTGCACTGGGATCTGGCCGAGGTGCTCGGAACCGATTGCGCACCCAAGGTTTTCGACCGCATCGCGGCGGCGCTCGACGAGCAGTTCACCTCCGTGGTGACCACCGGCCAGACCGTGGACCGCGAAACCCTGCTGGCGGGGGTGTGGTCCGCGCGAAACACGCAGCCTGGCATGGCGATCGAGGTTTCCGACGTGCGGGAGATCGCGCGCAGCGGCAATCTCGTGATCGTGCGGTTCGCGGCGGCGAACCGGATCGGCGGGGTACAAACGCGGCGGGTGGCGACCGCGGTTCTGGTGACCGACGGGCGCACGCATCTGTGGAGGTCGGTCCACGAGACGAGTACGCCCGTCACCGAGTGACTAGTCCTGCTCCTCGGCGGATTCGGCCTCGAAGAAACCCACGCAGGTCAGGGTGAAGAAGTCGAACGGGCTGGGGAATCGCCAGGAGTCGTGCGCGACGTGCTCGGGCGAGGTGAAGCCGAAGCGGCGCAGGAAGTGCACGGTCAGCTCCGCGACCTCGATCAGGGAGGCCCGGTCGTCGGGCAGCTGGCGCACCTGGACGCCGTCCTGACCCGGATTGAACGCCTTGGCCTTGAGCTCGGCTCGCCATTCCGGGCGTTCGCTGACGGCGAGGGTCACCGAGTCCGGGTACAGCGCGATCTGCACCTTCAGCTCCGGATCGACCGTGGTCCAGTCCTCGTCGTCGGGATCGTCCTGATCGTCCGGTCCCCGGTACGCGTCCGGGTTGCCCTGCAGGGTGATGACGAGCCGATCTGGCCCGGCGACCGAATCGTCGTCCTCGGTACCCAGGGCCAGCATGGCCAGGTGCACGTCCTGCAGGGTGTCCGCCAGCGCGTCGGTGACGTCGTCCCACTGCGAGAGCACCTTCTCGCCGTAGGTGAAATCGTCCATGCCCGGGCCGTCCATGTCGGCCATCCAGGTGAACGGCACTTCGTTCAGGTCGTCCTCGAGCTCCCAGGCGCGCTCGTACCACCGCTCGAAGGCGAGCGTGGAGCCCGCGCGTACGCCGAGCTTGCCGGCGCGGTCCAGCGACAGCTCGCGGAAGGTCCGCGCATCGCGCCAGCGCGCGAACACGTTCCGGCAGCCGCCGAACCAGGACGGCTCACCCCATACGTCGATCGCGGTATCGAGGAATTCGTGGAACTCCTCGGGATCGGCCTTGGTGACCTGCACCCCGATCGCCTCCATCTCGGGCGCGCCCGAGCGCCCCGGAATCGAGTTCTCCGCGATCCAGCCGGGGTGGTCGAGCCCCGGGATGTCGATGCCGTCGGCCGTCACGACCCAGCCCGCGCCGGCGCACGCCGCGGTCACCTCCGCCCGGCTCCAGCTGCCGAAATCCCCGGCCAGCGCGGTGAGCGCGGCGCGAAACTGTTCCTCAGTCATCCCTTGCACACCGCGACGCTACCGGTCCCGTTTCCCGGCCCGGGCACACCCGCCCGCGCGGCGGGCCGGGCCGGGCGGTTAACCGATGGCCGCGCACGGTGGGATCTGAGAGGCTGGCGCCATGCCGATCACGCTGCCGCCCGATGTCGCCGAGAACATCGCCGAGGTCTTCGACGAGCGCGGGCGGCGGTGGCTGGCGGAGTTGCCGGACGCGGTCGCGGCGCGGTGCGCGGCGTGGGATCTGGAGATCACGGGCGCGGCCTTCGGCGGCGGCACGCATTCCTTCGTGGCCCCGGTGAAACGGGCGGACGGTTCCGCGGCGGTGCTGAAGATCCCGGTGGTGGACGAGGAGAATGTGGGCGAGCCGGCGGGATTGTTCGCGTACGCGGGCGACGGTGCGGTGCGGCTGTACGAATTCGATCCCGTCACGGGAGCCATGCTGCTCGAATGGGCCCGGCCCGGAACGGAATTGGTGTTCCAGCCCGGATTTCCGAGTAACGAGGGTCTGCCGGAGAACATCGGCAGGGTGGAGCTGGCGTGTGGCCTGTATCGGCGTTTGCGCCGCCCCGCCGTGGCGATTCCGGACGATTACCCGGCCATTCCGGCGGCGGCCGACATGGTGGCGGAGTGGAAAGAACTGTTCCTGGACCCCGAGCCCGATATCGCGCAATTGATTCCGGCCCCGCTGCTCGAGCACGCCGCGCGATGGTGCGAGAAACTCTCGGTACCGGACGGCCCGCCGCTCATCGTCAATCGCGATACCCATCTGGGCAATATCGTTGCCGCGCAGCGGGAACCGTGGCTCATGATCGACCCCAAGCCCTATATCGGCGAGGCGGCGTTCGATGCCGGATTCCTGGTCATGATCCAGGTGCAGAGCGCGCCGACCCCGGAACACGCACGCGCGGTGGTGGATCGGACCGCGGCGGCGCTGGAGATCGACGCGGAGCGGGCGCGGGGGTGGGCGTTCATGCGGGCGCTGGAGGAGATCGTCTGGGCGAACGAGGACGAGGAACCCGAGGATCTGCGCCTGCATCTGGCGGTGGCGACCGCGCTGCACCGCTAGCGCCCGCGGGCACGGGATGTGCGGGCGCTCAGCGCTTGTGCGGTCCCCTACCCTGCCCGCTGTCGCGGTTGGTGACGATCCCGATGAAGGTCGGAATCAACAGCGCCGCGCCCCACGGCCCGATCACCCACCCCGGCCAGAAGTACCCGAGTCCGGTCGCCAGCCAGATCCCGATCACCAGCAGTCCGACCGCGACCCACGGGATCCACATGATCACCACCCACTGCGGCACCGCGTCCCCGCCGAGCTTGCCCGCGCGCGAATTCCGTTGGGCGGGCAGGTCGGCCAGGATCGGTTCCAGCTCACCGTAGGTCTTGGCCGCGTACACGTCCTTGAGCCGGGCGTCGTATTCGTAGATGGTGAGCCGGCCTTCGTCCATCGCAGCCTGGAGCCGGTCGACGATCTGTTCGCGGTCGGCGTCGGAGGCCCGCATGTTCTCCTGGGTCACGACCACAGACTAGGTCGGTCGCGGTCTCCCGCGCTACGAATCGACGCACCCGCCGAGCGGGGCGGGAGTCACGCGCAGTGCAGGGCGGCGAGCAGTGTGGTCAGGATGGGCGATTGGCGAATATCGCTGCGCACCACCGCCGATACCGGCACCCGCAGCGGATGGCCGTTGAGCCGCAGGGTCGCGATGCCCTCGGTCTGCGAGTCCGCGTAGAGGATCGTCCAGGCGTCGGGCCGATTGATGAGCTCCATGGTGGCGGTGTGGTCCGGCGGAATGGGCGGGCCGTAGGCCGGACCGGTGGGCAGATCGGCGAAGGCCGCGCGCACCACGTTGTGTAACAGCACCTGATCGAGTTCCGGCGGCAGCAGTAACGGGTAGGCCCCGAGTTCGGTGAGGGTCACGTCGCGGCGGCCCGCCAGGGGGTGCGCGGTGGAGGTGGCGATGACCAGATCCTCGACCCAGAGCTTCTCGACGGTCAGTCCGGGCTGATCGACGCTGCCCCGGATCAGGGCCAGATCGCAGTCCCCGTCCGCCACCGCCTGGATGCGCTGGCGGAACGGTTTGATGACGAATTCGATCTCGGCGCCGGGATGCGCTTCGCGTGCTCCGGCAATGGCCGAGAGCGATCTTGTTGCGAAGCTCATATTCGCCGCGAGGCGAATGCGCGGACCGGATGCCCTTACAGCTGCACGAATGGCGGATTCCAGGCTCAGCATTTGCTTCGCAAGAGGAAGTAGCCGAGTGGTCGCGTCGGTGGGTACGACCGATCTTGTCGAGCGTTCGAACAGCGGCACCCCGAGGTCCCGTTCGAGCCGTGCGATCTGGTGGCTGATGGCCGATTGCGAAATGAAGCACCGGGTCGCCGCCCGGCTGAAGCTGAGTTCTTCGCAAACGGCGACAAAGTAGGCCAGCTGTCGCAGTTCCACGGCACTTCTCCAATTCATGATCAATCTAGATAAGAGTCATATTGATTATGCGCCCTGACCCCTGGAACATTCGCACTTCGAATCACGGTTAGTCATGAGAGAAGGAGGCTGTCATGCAGATCGCGGGTGCGGGTGTCGAGTCCGTAGAGGTTGTCATCGTTGGTTCGGGCTTCGGCGGGCTCAGTGCCGCCAAGCAGCTCAATAAGTCGGGAGTGCCCTACGTGCTGATCTCGAGCACACCCGAGCACCTCTTCCAGCCCCTGCTCTATCAAGTTGCGACGGGTGTGCTGGCCTCCGATGAGATCGCCCCGCCCATCAAGAACATCCTGCGGCACCACCGCAACGGCGAGACGCGGGTCGGCAGGGTCGTCGCCCTGGACGCCCCGAACGCGATCCTGACCTACGAGACCCCCGAGGGTCCGCGCAAGATTCGCTACGGATCGCTGATCGCCGCCACCGGCGCGAGCCAGTCCTATTTCGGCCGTGACGATTTCGCGCACAAGACCTACTCGCTCAAGACGATCGACGACGCCAAGGCGCTGCGCGCGCAGATCGATCGCGTGTTCACCGAGGCCAAGGACGCCGACCCCGAGACCCGCCGCCGGCTGCTCAGCTTCGTGGTGGTGGGTGCGGGCGCGACCGGCGTCGAGGTGGCCGGCCAGCTCAAGGAACTGGCCAAGCGGTACTACAACACCGAGGACTCGGTGACCCTGGTCGAGGGCGCGGGCGTAGTGCTGCCGCCGTTCGGCGGCGGGCTCTCCGAATACGCGAAGGATTCGCTGGTCAAAAGCGGTATCGAGGTGCTGACCGACACCTTCGTGACCGATATCGACGAGGGCAAGGTCACCGTCAAGAGCAAGGACGGGGTCGAGCGCCGGATCGCCGCGGAGACCGTGGTGTGGTCGGCGGGCGTGCAGGCGGGCGGGTTCGCCGAGATCCTGGCCGAGGCCACGGGCTGCGAGACCGACCGCGCCGGGCGACTGCTGATCAACCCGGACTGCACGGTGGGCGGGCACGCCGACATCTACGCCATCGGCGACATGACCTCGCTCAAGGGCTACCCGGGCCAGTCGCCGGTCGCGATGCAGGAGGGCCGCCACGTCGCGGACATCATTCGCGGCAAGAAGCAGACGGCCACCGAGTTCACCTACTGGGACAAGGGCAGCATGGCGGTGATCAGCCGCTTCAGCGCGGTCACCAAGCTGAACGACTCGATCAAGTTCACCGGCACGATCGCCTGGTTCACCTGGCTGGCCGTGCACCTGTTCTACCTGGTCGGCTTCCGGAACCGGTTCGCCGCGGTGTTCTCGTGGCTCGTGGCGTTCATCGGTACCGGGCGGCCCGGGTTCGCCGAGGTCGAGAAGGCCTCCGCCGCCAAGGGTTTGGAACCGCCGCGGGCCGCGTGACGCGCGCGGCGTGAGAGATCGGACGAGCCGCCCGGGGTTTACCCCGGGCGGCTCTGTCGTGCACGGGTCGGGCGAGGTCAGGCGGCTCGTTCCACCTCCGTGTCGGTGGTGGCCATCAGAAACAGTTCCTCGGCCAGTTCGTCGGGGTGCACGCGGGGGAACTGTTCGCGGGTGATCTCGTCGAAGTGACCGGACTCGACCAGGCGGGCGGCGGCGCTGCGCTCGATCAGGCGGCCGATCAGAAGGCCGCCCACGCGGACGCCGCGGGGACGGACCTCCTCGTTGACCGTGTGCAGGTAGGTGAGCAGGCCCGACTGGGGGACGTTCACGCTCGCGAGGGCCGACTGGGGTTGGCGCGCACCGGAACCCAGGGCGATCAGCGCGGCGCCGGAGCCGCGTTCGGTCATCGCGGGGAGCAGGGTGTGCAGCAGGTGGACGGGGGTCAGCAGGTGCAGGGGGAGCCAGGTGCGCAGCGTCGGCAGGTCCAGGTCGGACGCGGCGACGGGCAGGCGGGTGACGTCGCCGGGGCTGTAGACGACCGCGTCGGGGACGCCGTGCCGGGCGCGGAGGTGGTCGAGGGCGGTGGTGACGGCATCGATGTCGGTGAGGTCCGCGACCAGGTGATCGGCGGCGACGCCGTCCGCGGTGAGTTGTTTCCCCAGTTCCCCGAGTACCTCGGTGTTGCGCGCGATGAGGGTGACCGAGTATCCGGCGCGGCCGAAGCGCTGCGCCGTGGAGAGTCCGAGCGCGGGACCCGCGCCGAAGAGGGCCAGATGCGGCATTGCTGACTCCTTGGAATCGATTGACGCTAAGTTGAGAGGGCACTCAAATTTGAGTGCCCTCTCAACTTAGCGCATAAATCGAGGGGGTGCTCGAGTTGTTAGGATCGGCCGTATGAGCGAGGTGCGGGCGGTGGCGGACCGGCAGCGGCGGCGCGACGCCCGCGACAATCGCGATCGCGTGCTCACCGCGGCCCGGCGGCACTTCGCGGCCGAGGGCCTGGACGCCTCGCTCTCCGCCATCGCACGCGCGGCCGGGGTCAGCATCGGCACGCTCTACAACCATTTCCCCACCCGTGATCTGCTGATCGACGCCGCCCTGCGGGATCTGGTCCTCGATTCGGTGCGCCACGCCGAACGCTCGCTCGCGGCCCCCGACCCCTGGACCGGCCTGGTGGATCACCTGACGGCTCTGGCGCAGTGGCAGGCCGCCGATCGCGGTTTCACCGACATCTGCGTCCGCTCCCTCCCCGCCGACACCCCCATCGAGCTGGCCAAAGTCGAAGGCCACCACCTCTTTCAGCGACTGCTGCAGCGGGCGTGGGACAGCGGCCAGCTCCGCCCCGACGTGGATCCGGCCGACGTCGGCCTCCTGCTCTGGTCGGTGGTCCGCGCGACCGAGTCGGTGCGCCCCCTGGCCCCCGACGCCTGGCGCCGCCACGTGGCGATCCTGCTCGACGGCCTGCGCGCCGCCGCCGCCCACCCCCTCCCCGGCGAGCCCCTCGATCCCCACACCGTCCGGGCCGCCATGACCCCGGAAACCCCTGCGCCGCAGCGCAACCGGTCCGGCGGCGCCGGCGGGTAGTCCAGCCCGGGACGCGGACGTTGGCCGGAGCTCGGGGGCACACCGGCACCGTCATCAACGTGGACGGCAGAATCGGTATGGGGCACTGAGGAACCGGGGTCAGGGGGCCAGGGCCACCACCTCCACCTCGATGAGCCAGTCGGGCTGGGCCAGGGCGGTGACCTCCAGGAGGGTGTCCGCGGGATAGGGCTCGGCGAGGAACTCTTTGCGCAGGGTGATCACGTGCGCGAGGTTCGCGGGCATATCGCGGACGAAGATCCCGACCTTGATCACGTCGGTGAGGTTCGCGCCGGCCTCGGCCAGCACCCGTTCGACGTTGCGGAAGGCCTGGCGGCCCTGATTCAGGAACCCGCCGGGCACGGTGCTGCCGTCCTCGGCGAAGCCGGCCTGGCCGGAGACGTGGATCAGGCCGCCCGCGGTGATGGCCTGGGAGATCCGGTACGGGTGGTACCAGTCGGGGCTGGTGGCGATCTTCTGAATGCGCGGATTGCGGTCGCTCATCGGGCGATTCCTCACGGTCGGGTGGGCACCGGGCGGTGCCGGTCCAGCCTGTCGGCCGCCGGGCGGGTGAACCAGTCCCGTCGTAACCGATGGCCGCCGAACCGAGGTCTGGCGGACCCACCCTAGAATTCGGAACTCGTGGACAGCGCTGAGCACATCGGAGGATTTCTCGCCTCCCGCCGTGCGCGCCTGCGCCCGGAAGACGTCGGCCTGCCCTTCTTCGGCACCCGGCGTCGCGTGCCGGGGTTGCGGCGCGAGGAACTCGCCCAGGTGGCGGGCGTCAGCGTCGACTACTACGCCCGGCTCGAACAGGGCCGCCTGGAGAACGTGTCGCCCGCGGTGCTCGACGCGGTGGCGAGCGCCCTGCGCCTGAGCGCCGACGAGCGCACCCACCTCTACAACCTGGCCCGGCCCCCGCTGGCCGCCGACGACGCGGAGGCGACGCCCACGCTGCGCCCGGCGCTGCACGCGCTGCTCGCCGCGATGGAGCACATCCCGGCCTACATCGTGGGCCACCACACCAACATCCTGGGCTGGAACCGGGCCGCGGAGCTGTTCTTCGGCGTCGATTTCGCGAGTGTGCCCGCCGCGCAACGCAGCTGGGCGTATCTGGTGTTCCTCGATCCGCACATTCACGATCTGCTCGCCGAGCAGCAGCCCGGTCTGGCCCGGCAGATCGCGAGCGACCTGCGCCTGCGCGCGGGGCATCGCCCGGGCGATCCGGAGTTCACCGCCTTCATCGAGCGAATGCGTTCGAGCAGTAAGCAATTCGACGAACTCTGGAGCAGCCACGACGTCACCGGCGTCGCGTTCGGCAGCTACCACTTCCGGCACCGCGCGCTCGGCCCGATCGAGCTGAACTACGAATTCCTGCCGCTGACGGGCGATCCCGGCGCCCGTGCCCTCGTGGCCTACACTGCGGCGCCGGGCACCCCGGCCCTGCGCGCGCTGCGGGTTTTCCTGTCCACCGCCCCGGGCGAAACCGCCGACCTCGAACCCGAAGGGTAGGTCCGGCGGACCCAGGTTGGCGGGTCAGCGGTGAACCAGGCGCTGGTACCCGCGCACGCGGTCGATGAAGGTTTCCCCGAACGATGTCGCACGCATTTCGAGGAGAGCTTCCGCATGACCACCGCCGAACGGCAGTCCACCCACCCCGCGCTCGACCCCGCCGATCTCGGCGGGCTGCGCCTGCGCAACCGGCTCGCGGTCGCGCCCATGACCCGGGTGTCCGCCACCGCCGACGGCACCCCGACCGCGGCCATGGCCGAGTACTACCGCGACTACGCCACGGGCGGTTTCGGATTGATCATCACCGAGGGCGTCTACACCGATGCCACCCACAGCCAGGGCTATTTTCACCAGCCCGGACTGGTGACCGCCGCGCACCTGGACGGCTGGCGCCCGGTGGTGGCCGCCGCGCACGAGGCCGGCGCGGTGATCATCGCGCAGCTGATGCACGCGGGCGCGATCTCGCAGGGCAATGCCAACGGCTTCGAGACCATCGGCCCGTCCGCGGTGCCGCCGCGCGGGCAGATGATGGTCGACTACGGCGGCGCCGGCGGCGCCTGGGCCGCGCCCCGGGAGATGACCGCCCGCGACATCGACGAGGTGGTGGCCGGATTCGCCGCCGCCGCCGCGAACGCCCGCGCGGCGGGTTTCGACGGCGTCGAGATCCACGGGGCCAACGGCTATCTGCTCGACCAGTTCCTGACCGACTACACCAATCGCCGCACCGACGAGTACGGCGGATCGGTGGCCGATCGCATCCGGCTGACCGCACGGGTCCTGGCCGCGGTGCGCGCCGCGGCGGGTGACCTCGTGGTCGGGGTGCGCCTGTCGCAGACCAAGGTCAACGACTTCACCTACCGCTGGCCCGGCGGCGAGGCCGACGCCCGCGTGGTCTTCGAGGCCGTGCGCGCCGCGGACTACCTGCACATCGCCAGTGAGGGAAAGGATTTCATCGAGACCGCGCGCTTCCCGAGTGGCCGCACCATCACCCAGGTGGCCCGCGAGGTGTCCGGCCGCCCGGTGATCGCCAACGGCGGGATGCACGTGCTCGAGCAGGCCGCGGCGGTGCTGACCGGCGGACACGCCGACGTGCTCAGCCTCGGCCGCGGCGCGCTCGCGAATCCCGATCTGCCGCAGCGTGTTCGCGCGGGTGCCGCGCTGGCGGACTTCGACTTCGAGATGCTGCACCCGCTGGCGAATCTGGAATCCGCCGCGGCCTGGCGTGCACGCTCCGGGCGCTGATCCGGTGCGCGCTGTTGCCGACCGAGACCAGCTGCTGGGTCTCGCGCGGTGCGCGTTCGGCGGCGAATTGCGCTGAGCATCGCGCCGGTCGCCTTGTGCGGGTCCAATCGTGTTGCCGGGGTGGACTATCGGTGGCTCGGCCCGCGCGATCTCCGCGACGGTGAGCTTGCCGGTCTCGGGCAGGCCGCTCCACCCGGCGTCATGCCGATGTCCTCGGCCGGGAGCGTGTCGGTGACTTCGGCCCGACCTCGGACCCCGCCGTCAGCGCCCCCTTTATCGAACACGGAATGCCGCTGCAAGATCCTCTTGGACCCGTGTGGGGTAGAGACCCGAGCCGGGACCGCGCCGACCACAAAATCGTTCCCCGGTTCTGCCGTGGGCGGAAGGCGGGCCCGCGCCATTGACCTCGAGTTAGGTTGAGGTTGAACGATGGCTGCATGGAGCGAAACAAGAAGGCACTGATCACGGGGGCGTCGGCGGGACTCGGGCGGGCCGTCGCGCTGGAGCTGGCGGCCCGGGGCTGGCAGCTCGTCATTTCCGCGCGCGGAGCCGAGCGCCTGGCGCGCGTGCGGGCCGCGACCGGGGCGACGGCCGTGGCGGGGGACATCGCGGACCCGGCGCATCGGCGCGAACTGGTCCGGGCGCTCGGCGGGGGGCCGGTCGACCTGGTGCTCAACAACGCCGGTGCGCTCGGAACCAGTCCGCTGCCCGCGCTCGAGCACTACCCCCTCGCCGATCTGACGGCGCTGTTCGACACCAATGTCGTTGCGCCCCTGGCGCTCACCCAGCTGGTGCTGCCCGCGGTACGCGCCGCCGAGGGCGTCGTGGTCAACATCAGCTCGGACGCCGCCGTCGCCGCGTACCCGGGCTGGGGCGGGTACGGGGCGAGCAAGGCGGCGCTGGACCACCTCACCGCGGTACTCGCGGTGGAGCATCCGGGCCTGCGGATCTACGCCTTCGACCCGGGCGACATGCGCACGGACATGCATCAGGCGGCGTTCCCGGGCGAGGACATCTCCGACCGTCCGGAAGCCGAGTCGGTCGTCCCCGCCCTGCTCCGCCTGCTCGACGCACAGCTGCCCAGTGGCCGGTACGCGGTATCGGATCCGGTGGTGGCGTCATGACCACGGAGCTGACCGGTCTCGACTTCACCCTGCCCGCCGAACTCTCGGCCACCACCCCGCCCGAGGCGCGCGGTGTCGCCCGTGACGAGGTTCGCCTGCTGGTCAGCGACGGCGGCGCGCTGACCCACGCCCGCTTCCGCGAGCTACCCGCGTTCCTGCGCCCGGGAGACCTGGTGGTGGTGAACAATTCGGCCATGCTCGCCGCCGCGGTGGATGCCGAGCTCGACGGCGTGCCCGCGGTGCTGCACTTCTCCACCTGGCTGACCGGCCGGCGCTGGGCGGTGGAGCCGCGTGATCCGGCGGGCATCCCGTGGGCGGGCCCGCCGCTGAAAACCGGTGCCCGGCTGCGGCTTCCGGACGGCTCGGCGGCCGTGCTGGCCGAGCCCTGGCTGCCGGGCGCGACCCGCCTGTGGGTGGCCGAGGTCGAGACCTCGGTCCGGGACCTGCTCGCCCGGCACGGCCGCCCCATCACCTACTCCTATGTCCCCGAGCGCTGGTCGGCGGACTACTACCGCACGGTCTTCGGCCGCGAGCCCGGCAGCGCCGAAATGCCCAGTGCGGGCCGGCCCTTCACCGACGCGCTGGTCACCGAGCTCGTGGCCCGCGGCGTCGCGCTGGCCCCGATCACCCTGCACACCGGCGTCTCCTCGCCCGAGACCGGGGAGCCGCCCAATCCGGAGCGTCTCACCGTTCCCGATCTGACCGCCCGCCTGGTGAACCTGACCCGCGCGGCGGGCGGGCGGGTGATCGCGGTCGGCACGACGGTGACCCGAGCCCTGGAGTCGGCCGCCGACGACCGGGGGCTGGTGCGCGCCACCGCGGGCTGGACCTCGCTCGTGCTCGACGGATCGCGCCCGGCCCGGGTGGTGGACGGCCTGATCACCGGCTGGCACGCGCCGGGAGCCTCGCATCTGCACCTGCTGGAAGCGGTCGCCGGGGCCGAGGTGGTGCGCGCGGCCTACCGCGCGGCCGTCGACACCGGATACCTCTGGCACGAATTCGGTGACACCGCACTGCTGTTCCGCCGCCGACCCGGTGCGGAGGCGTCCGGCGCGGTGGCGTAGGCTCGCGATCTCGGCCCGCCGACCGGAGTCGCGGACGCGCCCGGCCGGTGCGCCGGACGCCCGCCGACCGGCGTCGCGGGTGTCCGGAACACACGCCGTACCCACCCGGAATACGAGCGTTTGTCCTGGTAGGGAACGTTCGGAAGCGATCCGATGAACTCCGGGTGCGGGCCCCGACGCGTTCATCGGACTGGCATCGACCCGCCATCTGGCGGTCGCTCCGGCGCAGTCTGAGCCTGGCTTGATCAACAGCATGACCAGCACGGCAGTGTCGAAGTCCAGCCTGCTCCCCGCAGCGTCTGCCCCCCTCTCGCGCCCGGAACCGCCCCGCACCCAGAGCCGTTCGCAATACTCCCTGGTCGTTTCCTCCGATGCGGAGCATCGCGAGGCCGCCCAGCGGCTGCGCTACCAGGTGTTCGCCAACGAGCCGGGTTTCGCCATCCCCGCCAACCCGGCCGGCCTGGACGCCGATCGCTTCGACGATCACTGCGACCACCTGCTGGTTCGCGACGAACTCACCGATCAGTTCGTCGGCTGCTACCGTATGCTGCCCCCGGACAAGGTGACCGCCGCCGGCGGCTACTACACCGCCACCGAATTCGACCTGGGCGCACTGGATCCGGTCGGCAACCGGATGGTCGAGATGGGCCGCGCCTGCGTGGTGCCCGATCACCGCAACGGCTCGGTGCTGACCCTGATGTGGGCGGGCATCCTGCACTACATCCAGCTCACCGGCTACGAGTGGATCATGGGCTGCGTCTCGGTCCCGATGGTTCCCGAGCCCGGCGATCGGCCCGGCGCGAACGTGCGCGGGGTGCGCGACCTGATCCTGCGCAAGCACGGCCTGGAGCCGGAACGCCGTGTGCGCCCGTACAACCCGGTCGTCGTCGAGGGCCGCACCCTCGACGAGATCGAGCCGCCGGCGCGCCCCAAGCTGCCCGCGCTGATGAACGGCTACCTGCGCCTCAACGCGCAGATCTGCGGCGAACCGGCGCACGACCCCGACTTCGCGGTCGCGGATTTCGTGGCGCTGCTGGGGCTTTCGACCGTCAATACCCGTTACCTGGAGCGCCTGCAGTCCGCGGTCGCCAGTATGGATGCCCGGTGATGAATCATGATGCCTGCCCTGCTTTCCACCGGAACGGCCGGATTGTCTTGTCCGCCCGCTGAATCCGGCGCCCACGCGTGGATGCCGCACAGCCCCTGCGGTCCCGAGTGCGTGCGCACCGCACCCGAGGCGAGCGTGCTGCTGATGGCCGCCCGCATCGTCGGTTTCGGTGCGGTGCTGGCCTCGTTCCCGCTGGCGCACGTGCTCACCCCGCGCCGCCGCCGTCCGGCCCTGCAGAGCCGCTACGCGCGGACACTGCTGCACTGCTGTGGAATTCGCGTCCGCGTGATCGACAATCGGGCACCCGGCGACACCCCGAGCGGGGTCCTCGTGGTTGCCCCGCACATCGGCTGGACCGATGTCATGGCGCTGTCCGCGGTGGAGCCGACCTCCTTCGTCGCCCGCGCCGACCTCATCGACTGGCCGGTGCTCGGCGCGGTCGCCCGCAAGGTCCGCGTCATCCCGATCGAACGCGAACGCCTGCGCGCCCTGCCCGGCGTGATCGGTGAGATCGCGTCCCGCCTGCGCGCGGGCGAGCGCGTCGGCATCTTCCCCGAGGGCACCACCTGGTGCGGTCGCGCCCACGGTCACCTGCGGCCCGCGCTGTTCCAGGCCGCGGTGGACACCGGCACGCCGGTGCAGCCGATCCAGCTGCGCTACCTCGACGCCGACGGCGCGGTCTCCACGGTCCCCGCGTTCGTCGGCATCGACACGATGGCGGACTCGATCCGCCGTGTCCTGCGCTCGCGGGGCGTTATCGCCGAGCTCACCCTGCAGCCCACGGTGCCGCCCGGTACCGATCGGCACGAGCTGGCCCGTCGCTGTGAACGCGCCATCGCCGACTCCGGTGTCGATCGCGCGTTCGCGGATCTGGTGCACCTCGCCGAGCACGAACGCGTCGCGGCCCAGGTGGCGGCACTCGAGGAACGCCTGCTGCAGCCGTCGGCGACCCCGGCCGATCGGGGCTGAGCGCGCGCACCGGGATTCGCCTGTACCGGAATCTTGTTCGCGATCCCTGGCGCACATCGCGGGCGCGCAGCATACTTCCGCGTACACCGATGCATCCGGATGCATCGGTGTATCGGTAGAGCTCGGTGGACCGGAGGATCGAAGTGCGGCAGCGGTGGTCGAAACTGTGTACGGCGGGGGTGGCCGCGGCCTTCTCGATCGCGACGATGACCGTGGTGGGCGCCGGGCCGGCGGGTGCGGATGTGCCGGGGCTCGGCGACGACTTCGAGTTCGGTGTCGCGCAGTCCGGATTCCAGTCCGAGGGCTACAGCCCCGACAGCAACTGGCTGCGGTACGGGGATCAGGGCCGGGTGCGCGAGCCCATCGGCAACTCGGTCGACTTCTTCCACAACTACGCGGCCGACATCGAGCGGGCGCGGAGTCTGGGGGTGGGGATCTATCGCACCTCGGTCGAGTGGTCGCGCGTGGAAACCGTTCCGGGGAGCGATGATCCGGCGGGGTGGGCGTTCTACGACGCGGTCATCGCGCGGATCGTGGGCTCCGGCATGCGGCCGATGATCACCCTGAACCACTGGGTCCATCCCGGATGGGAGGTGGATCGCGGCGGCTGGAATCGACCCGAGATGTCCTCGGAACTGGTCGATTTCGCGCGGCGGGTGGTCGATCGCTACGCGTGGGCGCGCCCGCTGTGGATCACCTTCAACGAGCCGACCGAATACGTCCGGCGCGAGCTCATGTACGGCGGTCTGCGCCCGGAGAACGCGGGCGCGATGGTGTCCGGCATCGTCGCCGCGCACCGGGACATCTACCGCCACATCCACTCCGTACAGCCGGACGCGCAGGTCTCCTCCAACCTGGCGTACATCCCGATCCCGGGCGTGCAGTCGTGGCTGGAGCAGCTGTTCCCGGAACAGATGCGCGAGAGCCTGGACTTCATCGGCGTGGATCACTACTACTCCACCTCGGTCACCGACCTGTCCGCCGCGTACGGCGCGACCGGGGAGTTCTGGAAGAGCACCCAGGCCCCGGAGAGCATCTACTACGTGCTCCGCCACATCGCGGCGCGGTTCCCCGGCAAGCCCATTCGCGTGATCGAGAACGGTCTGGCCACCGGCCCGGACGGCGGTCGCGACGACGGCTACACCCGCGGCGATCATCTGCGCGACACCGTCTACTGGCTGCAGCGCGCCAAAGCGGACGGCGTCGACGTGGTCTCCTACAACTACTGGAGCCTCACCGACAACTACGAATGGGGCGACTATTCCGCCCGCTTCGGCCTGTACACCGTTGACGCCCAGCACGATCCGAGCCTGACCCGCCATCCCACCGACGGTGTCGCCGCCTACCGCGACATCACCGCGCGCGGCGGAGTCCCGAGCGATTACAAGCCCACGCGGTACCCGGTGACCTGCTCGCTCGTCGCGGTTCCGGACAGCTGCGCGGCGCCCGCCGTGGTCGAATAGCCGCGCCCGGCGGCGCGACCGAGCCGCTGCCGCCCGTCCGGCGGGCGTCCCCCGCGCGCCCGGTCCGTCCCGTAGGGTCGGTACCCGGCGTAGGGAACACCGGTGTGAATCCGGGGCTGTCCCGCAACTGTCACCGGGGAGCAATCCGCCGAAATATGGTCACGACCTGCCCAGGTTGGAAGGCCGGCGGGGTGTGTCGATCCGGGAGCCAGGATACCTGCGCCCGCGGTATCGGGATCACACCAACGAGGATTGATGAACAACTACACACCGCGACGGCCGGATGTCGGCCGCCGCACATTCCTGCTCGGCAGCGCGGGCGCGCTCGGGGCCGTCCTGCTCGGCACGTCGGGCGTTCTCGCGGGCTGCGGCTCGGACACCGGTGCACGCACCGCGGCCTCGGGCCCGCCCCGGCCGGGCGGCCGCCTGCGGACGGTGATCGCCGGGCGCTCGGCGAGCGCGGACGTGCTCGATCCGCATCAGGCCGGGAGTTCGGCCGGCGGCGCGGTGTCCAAGAACGTCTGGGACAAGCTCGTCGCCTACAACAACGACCTGACGCTGCGCTACCGGCTGGCGGAGTCGGTCGTGCCGAATGCCGATGGCAGCCAATGGCGCATCACGCTGCGGCCGGGCGTGCTGTTCAGCGACGGCTCCCCGCTGACCGCGCGCGATGTGCTGTGGAGCTTCCAGCGCATGCTCGACCCGGCCCGGAACTCCTCGGGCGATCTCTCCGCGGTCGACATGTCGCGCACCCGCGCCGAGAGCGATCTCGTGGTGACGGTGCAGATGAAAACGCCGCTGGCGGACTTCGGTTCGGTGCTCGCGGGCTGGTACTGCTACATCGTCAAGGACGGCACCGGCGTCATCGACGGGTCGGTGCTGCCGGTGGGCACCGGGCCGTTCGCGCTGGTCAAGTGGTCTCCGGGCGACCGGACCCTGTTGCGGCGCAACGAGAAGTACTGGGACGGGCAGGTTTTCCTGGACGAGGTGGAGATCATCCAGATCGCCGAGACCGAGGCCCGGGTGAACGCCTTCCTGTCCGGGGAAGCCGATGTGGTGCACGAGATCTCGTATCTGCAGGCGCGAAACCTGTCCGGGGACAGCGACATCACGGTGGTCACCCCGCCGGCCGGTCTCATGGGCGCGTTCCAGATGCGCGTGGACACCGCGCCGTTCGACGACGTGCGGGTGCGCCAGGCCATGCGGCTGGCGGTGGACCGGCAGGCCATGGTGGATTCGGTGTACTACGGCTACGCCGAACTCGGCAACGACATCTACGGTAGGGGCGCGCCCTTCTACGACGCCGATCTGCCCCAGCGCGCCTACGATCCGCGGAAGGCGCGCGAGCTGCTGCGGGCGGCGGGCAAGGAGAATCTCACCGTCACCCTGCCCACCGCCGACGGCTTCCCCGGCATGCTGGAATCCGCGACGCTGTTCGCCGAGCAGGCCAAGGCCGCGGGCATCACGATAAAGCTCGAATCGGTGCCGGCGGACACCTACTTCTCCCAGGTCAGCGGCAAGGCCGCGCTGTCGCACATCGGCTGGTGGAACTACAGTCTCGACTACTTCTACGGCCAGACCATGACCAGTGATTCGCCGAGCAACGGCACCGGCTGGAAGCGGCCCGGCTGGGATGCCAAGTTCGCGCAGGCGCGCGCGGCCATGGATCCGGCGCGCCGGGCCACGCTGTATCGCGAACTGCAGCGCGAACTCTGGGACGAGGGCGGGTACATCCTGCACAGTTTCGCCAAGCGGCCCGACGCGGCCCGCGTGCACGTGGGCGGGGTGCGCGACGGTGTGCCGGGCACCGACGACTGGGCGAACTACGCGACCACCTGGCTGGCCGAGCAATGATTCGCCGGTCGTGATCGGCTATGCCGCCCGGCGGGCCGGCGGCGGGATCGTCGTGCTGTTCGTCGTGGCGCTGCTGGTCTTCGGGTTGTTCGAGACACTGGACTCGGACGCGGCGACGGTCGTCGCCTCGCGCACCGGCGGCGGTGATCCCACCCCGGAGCGCTTGGCCGCCCTGCGTGCGCACATGGGGCTGGACCGGCCCGCGCCGGTGCGGTTCGCCGAGTGGGTCGCCGGGTTCGTGCGCGGCGATTTCGGCGACTCGCTGATCTCCGGCCGACCGGTGGCCGAGGTGCTGCTGGGCCGGGTCGGCAACAGCGTGGCGCTCGCGGCGCTCACCGCGGCCCTGCTGATTCCGATCGCGCTCGGGCTCGGCCTGCTGGCGGGTGCGCGCCCGGGTACCCGTACCGATCGGGTGATCAGTGTCGGGTCGCTGGCGGTGGAATCCATGCCCTCCTTCGTGTTCGGCGTGCTGCTGGTGGCCACGGTGTCGCTCTCGCTGCGGCTGTTGCCCGCGGTGTCGCTGGTGCCGACCGGGGCGAGCGTGTGGAGCCGGCCGGAGATTCTGGTGCTGCCGGTGACCTGCCTGCTGCTGGGGCTGCTGCCGCATCCGGTGCGGATGGTGCGCGCGCAGACCACCGAGGTCATGGCGAGCCCGTACGTACGGACGTTGCGGCTCAACGGAATCGGCGGGGCGCGGCTCATGCTGCGGCACGTGGCGCCCAACGCGCTGTCGGCCTCCCTGCATCCGCTGGCGGGGTCGGTGGTCGGGTTGATCGGCGGTGTCGCGGTGGTTGAGACGCTCTTCGCGTTTCCCGGGCTCTCGCAGGAGTTGTTGCGCGCCATCGAGGCTCGCGACTTCCCGTTCGTACAGTCGGCGGCCGTGCTGCTGGCGGCGGTGGGGATCGGGGTGTATCTGCTGGCGGATCTGTGCACGCTGCTGGTGAGCCCGCGGGCGCGGCACGCGGTGCTGGGGGAGCGGGTATGAGGGGTCGATCTCGTTCGCTGTGGCTGCCGGTATTGGCGGCGCTGCTGCTGCTCGTCGTGCTGGGGCCCGTGCTCGCGCCGCACTCCCCGACCGTGTCGGCCGGGCGGCCGTTCCAATCGCCTTCGGCGGAGCATCTTTTCGGGACCGACGTGGTCGGTCGCGACGTGTTCTCGCGCGTCCTGCACGGTGGGCTGCCGTTGCTCGCGATCGCGCTGCCCGCGCTCGCGGTGGCCTACGCGCTCGGTGTCGGGCTCGGGCTGCTCGCGGGATTGCGCCGGGGCTGGGATCGCTGGATCACCCGGCCCACCGACGCGATCATCGTGCTCCCGTGGTTCCTGCTGATCGCCGTGATCGCCACGGCCGTGGGCGCGGGGCCGATCGCGATCGCGCTGACCGCGGCGCTGGCGTCGGTGCCGTGGATCATCCGGATCGTGCGCACGCGGGTGCTGGAACTCGCGTCGTCGGGATACGTGGAGTCCGCGCGCGCCCGGGGCGAACCGCTGTGGCGGCTCGCCGTGGTCGAGGTGCTGCCCAATCTCCGCGCGGTGTTGTTCGCCGACGCGGGCGTGCGGATGTCGGCGACCATTTCGCTGGTCGCGGTGAGCGGCTTCCTCGGTTTGGGCATGCGCCCGCCGTCCTCGGACTGGGCGCTGATGATCACCGAGAATCGGCCGGGGTTCTCGGTGCAGCCGTGGTCGGTGCTCGCCCCGGCGCTCGCGATCATGGTGCTGGTGGTTTCGGTCAACATGGTGACCGACCGGGCCAACGACGCCGTCGCGCCGCCGAGCGTGCCGCCCCGGCCGGTCGACGCGCCCACCGGCACGGGCCTGTCGGTGGCCGGGCTCACCGTTCGCGACGCGAGTGGAACGCCTGTGCTGGAAGACATCTCGCTGGAGGTGCCCGCGGGAGCTGGCCTGGCGGTGATCGGTCCCTCCGGTGCGGGCAAGACGACCTTCGCCCTGGCAGCGCTCGGCGCGCTACCCGCCGGGATGACGGCCTCGGGCACGGTCGGCCTGGATCGCCGGCCGGGCCGCCGCTCGGTCGGCTACGTGCCCCAGGATCCGGCCACCGGTCTCGATCCGGCCCTGCGGATCGGCGCGGCCCTGCGCGAAATGGCAGGACTGCACGGTGCTTCCGCGGACCACGCCGCGATCGCCGAGGCGCTGCGCGGCGTCGGCCTGCCCGGCGATCGCGCCTTCGCCCGCCGCTACCCGCACCAGCTCTCCGGCGGTCAGCAGCAACGTGTCCTGCTCGCCCAGGCCCTGCTCGGCAGTCCGGCGCTACTGGTCCTGGACGAACCGACCACCGGCCTGGACGCCCACGCCCGCGGCCTGCTGCTGGAGACCCTGACCCGGGTCCGGCGCACCACCGCGATCACCCTGCTGGTGATCACCCACGACCTGGAATCCGTTGCGCCGCTGGTGGATCAGGTGCTGGAACTCGACGCCGGCCGGGTCGCTTCCCTGACCCCGGCCCGGGTTCCGGGGTCCGCGCCGACAGCCCCCGGCAACCTCGTGCCCGACGAACCGAACCTGCCCGCCGAGTCGATTCTGCCTACGTGCTCGAACGCGCGGGAGCCGGACGCGGAGCGAGTAGTGACTGCGTCGCTGGACGGGCTGGATGAACCGGCGCAGGGTATTGCGGGACCCACGCCGGTGGGACCGAATGTCGCAGTCGGTCAGCACTTTTCGCCGAGACCCGGGCGGGAGTCGGTCGTCGAACCGTCCTCCGGGAGAGGATCACCGGTGGATGCCGGGCGGCTGGTGAAGTCGACACAACGGCGGGCCTCGGAGTCGGCGGGCATGCCGGTGTTGAGCGTGCGGGACCTGACCGTCGCGCACCGGGGGCGGGGCGCCCCGGTCGTCGAGGGGGTGTCGTTCGTGGTGGGGGCGGGGGAGTGTCTCGCCGTCACCGGGAGGTCGGGGGCCGGAAAGACCACGCTGGCACGGGCGTTGGCGGGTCTGCACGTGCCGGTGCGGGGCGAGATCGAGGTGGGCGGTGCGATCCTGCCGGCCGGCGTCGATCAGCGCACCCGCGAGCAGCGGCGCGCTATCCAGCTGGTCTTCCAGAACCCGGCCACCTCGCTCAACCCCTCCTATCGCATAGGCGCCCAGATCGATCGCCCGTCCCGCCTGCTGCACGGGAGCACCGCCCACGCCGCCCGCACCCGCACCCTCGGCTACCTCGCCGAGGTCGACCTCGCCCCGCCGCTGGTGGATCGCCGTCCCGCCCACCTCTCCGGCGGTCAACAGCAGCGCGCGGCGATCGCGCGGGCTCTCGCGGCCGAGCCCCGGGTGCTCATCTGCGACGAGATCACCGCGTCCCTGGACCCCCGCACGCGTGCGCGCGTCGTGGACCTCCTGGACGAATTGCGCCGCGCCGGAACGGCACTCATCCTGATCAGCCATCAAACCGAAGTGGTCGACCGCCTCGCCGACCAGGTGCTCGTACTGGGACGAGTTACGGAGTGAGGGCGCGGCAGGCGAGTTCCACGAGCTCGTGGGCGGCGGGGCGATCCATGGGTTGGCCGGCGACCAGCCAGCGGTAGACCAGGGGGCCGAAGAGCAGGTCGCGGACCAGATCGGGGGAGAGGTCGGGGCGGAGGGCGCCGGCGCGCTGGGCGCGTTCTATCAGGGTGTGGACGGCCAGGGCGCGGGGCTCCAGATAGGAGGCGAACAGTTGTGATGCCAGGTCGGGATCGTGGCGGGCCTCGGCGTGCAGGACGAAAGCGATGGGGGCGTAGGCGCTTTCGGTGAACGCGGTGATGAAGTCGGTGGCCACCGACTTCAGGTCGGCGAGGGGGTCACCGGTGTCGGGGGCCGGCAGTGGCGGGAGGCCCGCGGCGAGGGCGTGGGCCACGAGGGCGGCTTTGCCGGGCCAGCGCCGGTAGATCGTCGGGCGGGTGACGCCCGCGGCTTTCGCGACGGCCTCCAGCGAGAGGGCGGAGTACCCCTGGGCGGCCAGGATGTTCAGGGTCGCCCGCACGATGTCGTGATCGATATCGGGCCGGCGGGGGCGGCCGCGCGCGGGCGGATCGAGGGGGTCTTGACCTGGCACCCCGTCATGCTACTTAATTTACGGACCGTATCGTAAATGAGAAGGGGTGGGCGCGTGCGCCGATCGACTATGCGCGGCAACCGAACCAGGGGTGGACTGCCGATCGCGGCGGTGCTGGCGCTGGCCGCGATCACGACCGGCACGGCGTCCGCCGTTCCCGGCGCTGCGGAGGTGACCGACGCGCCGCGCTGCGCCCCGGCCGTGGAGATCGGCGTGCAGCGCGCGAGCGTCCCGGTGCTGGACTGGGCGGAGAACCTCGGCTACGACGCGGCCGGGAACCTCTGGGTCGCACGGATTCTGCGCGGGGAGGTGCAGCGGTACGACGCCGCCGGTCGGCTGACCGCGACCGTCGCGGTGCCCGCGCCCGGCGCGGTGCGGCTCGGACCGGACGGCTGGATGTACGTGGCCTCGGGCGTACTGCCGTGGAACCTGCTCACCTCCACCCTGAACGGGACCGTCGTGCGCTTCGACCCCGGCGCGGAATCGCCCGTGGCACAGCCGTACGCGACCGGACTCGGGATGCCGAACGGCCTCGATTTCGACGCCGACGGCAACCTGTACGTCGCGGACAGCAGGCTCGGCGTGCTGCGCCTGCTCCCGGGCGGCGGGTTCGACGCCGCCTGGAACGCGCTCGCCCCCAAGAACTTCGACCTCGCCAAGAACGTCAACGGCATGACCCTCAACGGCGCCGCGATCCGGGGCTCGGACCTGTACGTCACCGTCACCTCCAGCCCGACCGCCCGTGTCCTGCGCATCCCCCTGCACGCCCCGGACCGCCCCGAGGTCGCCGCCGATCTCCTGTTCGCCGGCACCGCCCTCCCCGATGATCTACTCGCCGTGGACGATTCCCTCTACGTGGCGACGACGGTCGGCCAGGTCGTCCGCCTCGATCCCCGCACCGGCGCGACCTGCACGGTCGTATCCGGCCGGCCCGCGACCGCGCTCGCGTCCGACCCGGCCGACCCGCACCGGCTGGTCCTGGCCACCGAGTCCGGGGACCTGCTCCGCCTCGACACGCGGTAGCCCACGACGCGAACCCGTCAGCTCCCGTGTCCCGGTCGGCGGCGGGCATACCGATCCCCGGGACAGCCGCGTTCCGGCTCGATACGCGTCAGCCCGCAAAGCGCCCCGTCAGCTCCCGTGCGCCCGGTGATGACGGCGTCGCGGTCGGCGGTATCCACCAAGGCCCGCCGCCCGTCGATCGTGCAGCAGCCGATTGCGTGCCCGCCGAACTCAGGCCCGCAACCTCATGCATGCGGACCAGGTGGCCGCCCGCCTAGGTGTTAGCCGCGCGTAGCCCCGCACCGGATTTCCCATGTTGTCGCGGCACCCCGGGCTGCTCCGCTCCCGACCTGCCCGGTCGCGACGTCCGCTGGCGCGGCGCGTCAGCCGCATCGGCCGCCGGGAACCGGGCGACGAATCGCGCACCCCCGCACTCGGATTCGCTCACCTCGATCGACCCGCCGTGCCGGGCGATGACGTCCCCCGCGATCGCCAGCCCGAGCCCGGTCCCGCCGTGATCGCGGCTACGGGCGTTGTCCAGGCGCACGAACCGTTCGAAGATGCGCCTGCGGTCGCCCTCGGGCACGCCCGGCCCGTCGTCGGCCACGACCACCTCCACGGTGTGCCCGGTGCGGACCGTGACGTGGACGGCGCTCGCGGCATGCCGCTGCGCGTTGTCGAGCAGGTTGTCCAGCACGCGCCCGAGCTGGATCCGGCTGCCCAGCACGATCGCCGGCGCGTTCGGCAGGTCGACGCAGATCGGGTAGGGATCGGCGATGCGGCGCAGCAGCGTCTCGTGCGCCAGCGCGATCACGTCCACCCGGTCGGGCCGGGGCTGCTCACCGGCGTCGAGCCGGGCCAGCAGCAGCAGATCGGTGGCGAGTTGCCCGAGCCGCACGGTGTCGGCGAGCAGACCGTCCAGATCCAGCAGGTTCGGATGCGCCTGGGAGATCTCGAGGTGCGTGCGCAAACTGGCTATGGGACTGCGCAACTCGTGCGCCGCGTCGGCGATGAACTGCCGCTGCTGCCGCGCGGATTCCTCCAGCGCCGCCAGGGTCGCGTTGGTGGTGACCGCCAGCCGGGCGATCTCGTCACGGGACGAGGGTTCCGGCACGCGCCGCGACAGGTCCCCGCCCATGATCTCGGCGAGCTCGGCCCGGATCGACTCCACCGGCCGCAGCGCGCGGCGCGTCACCGACCAGGTCACCGTGGCCACCAGGGCGAGCAACGGCAGCAGCCCGATGAGCATGGCGTCGCGGACCTCGAGCACGGCCTCGTCCGCGGTGGCGAGGGACGCGGCCGAGTAGATCGTCACCGCTCGCCCGTCCGGTCCGGTGACCGCGATGGCCGCCACCCGGAAGTCGTAGCTGCCCGTATCCTCTTCGGCCACGGGCAGTTTCATGTCCCGGAAGCTCGCACCCGTCATCGCGCCGGGTTCGAGTTCGCCGTCCTCCCACAGATCGTCCGCGTCCGCGTTCGCGTCCTCGACCGCAATCGCGGGGGCGAAACTCGCGAAGGGCGGCAGCCCCAGCAGTTCCTCGTCGGCCGCGAGCACCGTACCGTCGGCCGAGACCACCTGCACCGGTTGATCATTCGGGTCGGGCAGTTTCAGCTCGGACAGCGCTGCCCCCGTGGTGATCTGGGCGGCGACCTCCCGCGCGGTCATCTCCGCGTGCAGGCTCGCGCTGTCGACCAGGTTGTGCCGCAACACCAGCAGCACCGCCGCCCCGGCCACGATCATGGCGGCCGCGACCACCATGGTCGCCACCGAGGTGGTGCGCGCGCGAACCGAGCCGAACCAGCGCGGTTCAGTCATGACCCGACGTCAGCCGATAGCCTGCCCCGCGCACGGTGGTGATCGACCGGCACTGGAACGGCGCGTCGATCTTGCGCCGCAGCGCGCTGATGTAGACCTCGACGATATTGGCGTCGCCGTCGTACTCGTTGTGCCAAACATGGTCCAGGATCTCGTTTTTGGACACCACCTGCCCCGCCCGCGCCGCCAGGTACTCCAGGACCGCGAACTCCTTCACCGTCAACGGCAGTTCCTGGATGCCGCGCCGGCAACCGTGCGTGTTCGGATCGACGACCAGATCCCCGACCTGCAGCACGGTGGCGCGTTCGCGCCCGCCCCGGCGCAGCAGCGCCCGGACCCGGGCCAGCAGCACCACGTACGAGAACGGCTTGCGCAGATAGTCGTCCGCGCCGGTGTCCAGGCCCTCGGCCTCGTCGTACTCGCCGTCCTTGGCTGTCAGCATCAGCACCGGGGTGGGGATGCCCGCGGTGCGCAGTGCCGAGCACACGCGGTAGCCGTTCATGCCCGGCAGCATGATGTCCAGGATGATCAGGTCGTAGTCCCCGGCGCGCGCTCTGTGTAGTCCGTCGATGCCGTCGTAGGCGACCTCCGCCGCCAGCCCCTCCGCGGTCAGTCCTTTGGCCAGCACGTCGGCCAACCGCTTCTCGTCCTCCACGATCAGCAGGCGCATGGCCTCAAGCCTGGCAGATCCTTCCTGAAGAACCCTTCAGGTGTCATCGCCCCTCGTGTCGGCCCCGGGCTGTCAAGGTGGGCGGCGAACGAGTCCACGTCCCGAGGAGGCCGTCATGACATCGATCGTCCGCCGCACCATCGCTCGCCTGCGTTCCCCGCTCGTCCTCGCCGCCATCATCGGGTTCCTGGTGATCGGTGGCACGGTGCTCACCGTTGCCGCGCTGAGCCTGCACGGCACGACCGGCCTGACCACCTCGAGCGAGGACTGACGCCCGAGTCTCCCGCCGCCGGGCGTGCCGACATTCGTGGTCGGACCGCGCTCCCGGCGGGAGATCGGCGGAATCGCTTCTCAGCCGTGGGAAGTCGGCTGCCGGCCGCTGGCGCCGGCCTTGATACCGTCGATCGGTCGCGAGCGGCGCTCGGCCCCTCATCACTGTTCTCCGACGACATCACCCTCGAGG
Source organism: Nocardia sp. NPDC003693 (assembly GCF_053981095.1). Lineage (NCBI taxonomy): Bacteria > Bacillati > Actinomycetota > Actinomycetes > Mycobacteriales > Nocardiaceae > Nocardia > Nocardia sp. NPDC003693. The sequence continues at coordinate 153,399 of NZ_JBSFNO010000011.1, read as the reverse complement.
CACTCAGCCCAAGAACCCAAGAAACGGGCGGTGCGCTGCCGGTACCCGTGTCCGGTCACTCGGCACGTTTCGGTCGCGACGGCAACCGGCATTTGATACAGTGCATAATGTACCGTTAAATAACGGCACGTTATATATGTAACTGGGTCTCGTGAAGTGCGACTCAGGTCTCGGGAAGGTGCGGTCGATGGTGGTAATCACCCAGCAGAACGTCTCGCTGCGCAAGCGCGGAGTCGACCCAGCGGACCTGGAGGCGGTCTACTTTCACTGGATGGGTGTGGGATCCGCGACCTCGTTTGCCGCGGACCGGGCGCGGCGCACCCTGCGGCTACATCGCGAACTGGCGGCCGAACGGCGACCGGGTTCGGCGACGGCGCTGGTGTACCCGCATGGTCATCACAGCGGACTCGGTCCCGCGATCCAGATAGTCAACGATGACATGCCCCTGCTGGTCGACTCCGTGTCATCGATGCTGCGGCGTCTCGGCGCGCCGGTCTCCGAGATCGTGCACCCCGTATTCGATGTGCTGCGCGACAATCACGGGCGATTGCGCGCGATCGCCGCCGCGAATCCCGAGCCGCCCACCGTCGAGAGCCACACGATTGCCGAATCGTGGATCCATGTGCAGTTGGCCGATGAAGTCGGTGACGACATTCTGGAGGTCATCGAGCGATCACTGCCGCCGCTGCTTGCAGCGATCCGGCGGATCTCCGTCGACGCCACGATCATGACGTCGATCATGAGAACCGCCGCGAGCGACCTGGAGACCGAATCCGCCGGCGCCGGCGGGGATACGGCGGACTTCGCCCACCTGCTGCGCTGGCTGGTGAACGGCGGCTTCACCCCACTCGGCTACTGCTATCTGCCAGGAGACGACCAGATCTCGACGCCGGAGCCGCGGGACGGGCTCGGCCTGTTGCACGGTCAGCTCGGCGCGGATCTCGATGTGCCCCACCCGACGCGGGAACGACAGGTGGTGCGGGTTCTCAATGGGTCGCTGGATTCGGTGCTGCCGGGCGCACCCGGGGCCTATTTCGTGAGTGTCACCGATTTCGGCGGTGCTACGACCACACTCGAAGGTGCGGTGGGGCAGCCCCGCGGGGACCACGTCTTTCTGGGCACGCTGACCGTGACCGGGCAGCACGAGAGCATTCTCGACATTCCCGTCATCGCACACCGAGTACGTCAGGTGATCGACTGGGCCGGATTCGCCCCGGATTCGTACTCCGCCCGGGCGTTGCTCGAGATGCTGCAGACCTTTCCGCGCGCGGAGCTGTTCGCCACCGATGCCCGCCGCCTGTTCGACACGGTGTCCGCTGTCATGGACCTGGGTCTCAAACGCCAGGTGCGGTTGTTCCTGCGTCCCGACACTCACAACGGGGCGCTGTACTGCCTGGTGTGCTTGCCGCGTGACCGATACACCACCGAGGCGCGTCGGCGGATGCAGGAAATCCTGCGTAGCGAGTTTCACGGTGAGCAGATCTCCTATTCTGCCCGGGTCACCGAATCCGATATCGCGGTGCTGCACTTCACGGTTCACCGCGGTCCGGACGCACCGGCCGTCGCGGTGACCGATTCGCTGCGGGAGCGTGTGCAGGAATCGTTGTTCACGGTCACCCGCACCTGGGGCGACCTGCTCGTGGCCGAAGCGGCCACGCAATCGGAAGTGTCCGCCGAGACCGCACGCGAGTACGCCGCGGTGTATCCGGCCGGATACCAGCAGGAGCACACCCCGGCTCAGGCGCTGGCGGACCTGGTGCGGCTGGAGCGCCTCGGCGAGGGAGCGGTCGAAGCGAACCTGTATCGGAACCCGACCGCGCCCGAACGGGAATGGCGCTTCATGCTCTACAGCCGCGGCGAAGGAGTGTCGCTGAGCCGAATGTTGCCCATTCTGCACAGTCTCGGCGTGGAGGTGGTCGACGAGCGACCCTATCGGCTGGAACTTCCCGATGGTTCGACCCGCTGGATATACGATTTCGGGCTGCGGATGGCCGGCGCCGCGGCTCCGGTCGTCCCGGGGCGGGCTTCCGACAACAGCATTCGCCTGCGTTTCGCGGGTGCGGTGCTGGCCATGTGGTCCGGCCGCGCGGAGATCGACGGTCTCAACGAACTGGTGGTGCGGGCCGGATTGCACTGGCGGCAGATCTCGGTGCTTCGCGCCTACGCGAAATATCTGCGGCAGACCGGATTCGGGTACACCTTCGACACCATCACCCGGGTGCTGCTCGGTCACCCCGGTACCGCACGCGCCTACATCGATTTGTTCGAGGCGTTCTTCTACGACGCTCCGGGGCGAGCGGTCGATCCGAGTGTGATCGAGGATCGGTTGCAAGCCACCATCGACGCGGAGATGAGCCTGGACGCCGACCGAATCCTGCGGGCGTTCTTGGGGCTGATCACCGCGACACTCCGCACCAACTACTACGTGCTGGACGAGCAGGGGCGCCCACGAGACCACCTGTCCTTCAAGCTCGATCCCCATCGAATCGCCGAATTGCCCAAGCCGCGGCCACAGTTCGAGATCTTCGTGTATTCGCCGCGGGTGGAGGGTGTGCACCTGCGCTTCGGTCCGGTGGCGCGGGGCGGATTGCGGTGGTCGGATCGGTTGGAGGATTTCCGCACCGAGATATTGGGATTGGTCAAAGCGCAGGCGGTGAAGAACGCGGTGATCGTTCCCGTGGGGGCCAAGGGCGGTTTCGTCGTGAAGCGGCCGCCGGTCTCGACCGCGGATCCGGCTGCCGATCGACAAGCGTTGCAGAACGAGGGAGTGGCCTGCTACCGGACGTTCATCGCGGGATTGCTCGATATCACCGACAATGTCGATCGCAGTACCGGTGAAGTGATTCCGCCCCAGCGTGTGCGTCGGCGCGACGGTGACGACACGTACCTCGTGGTGGCCGCGGACAAAGGTACCGCTACGTTCTCAGACGTCGCCAATGATGTTGCCGCGCAATATGGTTTCTGGCTGGGTAACGCCTTCGCCTCGGGTGGTTCGGTCGGCTACGACCACAAGGTGATGGGCATCACCGCTCGTGGGGCGTGGGAGAGTGTGAAGCGGCATTTCGCCGAGATGGATATCGACACGCAGACAACCGATTTCACGGTCGTGGGCGTCGGCGACATGAGCGGCGATGTCTTCGGCAACGGGATGCTGCTGTCGCGGCACATTCGATTGGTCGCGGCCTTCGATCACCGGCATATTTTTCTGGACCCGAATCCGGACGCGGCGACCTCCTACGTCGAGCGTGAGCGACTGTTCGCCCTGCCCCGTTCGTCCTGGGCCGACTACGACCGGTCGCTGATCAGCGCGGGCGGTGGTGTCTTCGACCGGACCGTCAAGTCGGTACCGATCAGCGCCGAGATCGGATCGGCGCTCGGGCTGGCGCCCGGAGTCCGGGCGATGTCGCCACCCGAACTCATGCGTTCGATCCTGAAGGCGCCCGCGCAGCTGTTGTGGAACGGCGGCATCGGCACCTACGTCAAGGCGGAATCCGAGACCCATGCCGACGTCGGCGACAAGTCCAACGACGCTGTTCGCGTCAGCGCGACCGAATTGCGCGTCAATGTGATCGGTGAGGGCGGCAATCTGGGGGTTACGCCGCTGGGCCGCATCGAGTTCTGTCTCGCGGGCGGCAAGATGAACACCGACGCCCTGGACAATTCCGCGGGTGTGGACTGCTCCGACCACGAGGTCAACATCAAGATCTTGCTCGACGGCGTGGTGGCCGATGGCGAGTTGTCCGCAGGCGGGCGCGACCGACTGCTGGCCTCGATGACCGGTGAAGTCGGGGAACTCGTCCTGCGGAACAACGTTTCACAGAATGCCAGGCTCGGTATCTCCCGCGCACACGCCGCCTCCATGGCGGCGGTTCATCGGCGGATGCTGTCCGATCTGGAGGATCGTCACGGGCTCGACCGCGTGCTCGAAGCGCTGCCGTCCGATGCGGAGATGAAGCGGCGGATCGCGGCGGGCTCCGGCTTGACCTCGCCGGAGTTGGCGACCCTGCTCGCCCATGTGAAGCTGTCGCTGAAGCACGATCTGCTCGCCGGTGACGTGTTGGACGGGCCCGCCTTCACCGCCCTGCTGCCGGACTACTTCCCTGCGCCGCTGCGCGATCGTTTCGGTCCCGCGCTGCAACGGCATCCGCTGCGCCGGCAGATCATCGCCACCACGGTGGTGAATCGAATGGTGGACTACGGCGGGACCAGTTACGTGTTCCGGCTCGTGGAGGAAATGGGTGTCACCGTCGAGGACGCGGTGCGCGCGTTCACCGTCGTCACCAAGACCTTCGGTCTGTTCGAGCTGTGGGACCGCATTCGCGCGACCCCGATGCCGACTCGGGTCCGCGATGAACTGGAACTGGAGACCAAACGCACCCTCGACCGCGCTTCGCGCTGGTTCCTGGTCAATCGGCCCCAGCCCATCGCCGTCGGCGCCGAGATCGCCCGGTACCGGGATCGGATGCGCGCGTTGCGGGCACTGGTGCCCGCATGGCAGCCCGGGGATATCGCGGATGACCTCGTCGCTCGCTCGCAGCGGGCCATCGCCGCGGGCGCGCCCGCCGACCTGGCCGAGGAGGTATGCCTGCTGATCCACCGGTTCTCCCTCCTCGATGTCATCGATGTCGCCGACCTCGCCCAGCGCGCGCAGAGCGAGGTGGTCGCGCTGTATTTCGCGCTCGATCAGCACTTCGGAATCCAGCGCCTGCTCGATGCCGTGGGCGGACTCGACCGCGGCGATCGGTGGCGCACCCTGGCGCGCTTGGCCGTTCGCGACGACCTCTACGACTCGTTGCGTGTGCTGACGCTGGACGTGCTCAACACCACCGGGGTCGAGGACGATCCGGTCTCCAAGATCAGCTACTGGGAGTCGATCAATCGAGCTCGTGTCGCTCGGGCACGCTCCGCGCTGAGCGCGGTGTTTCGCGAGGAAGCGCTGGATATCGCCACGCTGTCGGTCGCCGCGCGCCAGGTGCGCGGCATGGTGAACGGCGGTGAACTCGGGTCGCCGGCGACCGGGCCGAGCCGGATCTAGCGCGTGGCGGCGGCGCACCCCGCTCAGATCGCGCGGGCGCCGCACTCGCCGCAGAACCGCGCTCTGCCGGGCAGACTCGCACCGCAGGCCGAACAGTCGCGGGTGGGTGCCGCACCGAGGGCTGCCCCGCAATCGACACAGAACAGCGCGGCGTCGGCATGGATGGCGCCGCACCCGGGGCAGTGCGAACCCCTGGCTCGAGTCCATGGCGACGGAGACGCGGTTCTCGAATACTGCTGCAAGGCATCGATACCCACTGCGGTTCCCCAGACGCCGCCATCCGCGCCGCCGCGGGCCAGGCCACGCCCGGCTCCCAGCGCCAACTCGCCCAGGGCGTACCGCTGAAAGTCGCCGGTCATCCGTGTATAGGTGGTGTCCTTGGCGAGCTGCTTCAGCCGCGCGGCGTCTTCGGGCGAGGGCGACACGTCGAAGTCTCCCAATCGGGAAACGCGCAGCCCGTGCTCGTACAGGCTGATGTTGGTCGCGCGCAGTACCGCCGCCTCTACCTCCGGCAGATGTGCGGCGAGACCGAGCACCGGCCACTCGCCCCGGGAAACACCCTGTGCGACCGCGATCTTCATGGACTTGAGCAGCAGGTCGCCGCACCAGCGCGGGGTCCTCTCCGCGTCGACGGGGTCGGCGGTGCCGCTCAGCGTGGTCACCAGAACGGCCGGATCACGCACCGCCAGCGCGTACTCGCCGAAAGCGCGCAGCGTCAGTATCTGACCGCTGGCCGGATCGACGATATCGGTGAGTCTGCCGCCGAATTTCATGCCGGGAATCTCCTTGGCGGAGACGAAATAGAGTTCGGCGCGGTAGAAGTTGCCTCCGGTAAGCGTATCGATCAACGCGCCGATGCCGGGCAGTTCTTCCGCATCGATGCGATGCCGTCCCGGGCCCAGTACCGCGATCACCCGGCCGGAGCGCACGAACAGCGCGGTTTCGTCGGCTGCGACGATCGCCCTCGAGAAGCGGCGGATGTTGCTGTCCGGCCATTTGTAGACCAGCCGGTTCTTGCGGTCCTCCGGAACCGCGATGAACTCCCTGTCGAACCATGCCACGCGCAGACCTCCGTGCATCCGCTGTCTGTTGGATGAATCGCGATCCGCGAGTTCACGGCTGTCGGCCGAGGCGACGCCGAGCCGCGACCGCGAGTAGAAGGGCCATTGCGAGCAACAACGCCGTACCGAGCAGCAGCGACCGGGGCGGACTGTCGAGCACGAGCGCCGGCGTCACGGCCGCCACGGCGACGGCCCCGATCCGCACCGCCGATCGGGCGCCGGTGACGGCGATGAGCTCCGGCGGTCGCGGGGGCGCAGCGGGAAGATCGGTGAACAGCTCGGCCAGTTGCGGTCGGGTGCTCGCCCTTGCCGCGCGGGCGCAGCGCTCGTCGAATTCGGCGATGGTCAGCGTGCCGTTGCCGAAATGCGCGGCAAGCTCCGCCATGGCGCGCTCGCGGTCGGCCACGCCGACCCGGGTATGCGGCGATTCGCTCATCGAGAAAGAATAGGCGGGTCCATTTCGCTGCGCTGTGACCAATAGCCAAGGGTGGGAAGGCTTTACGCGTAGGGAGGGGGTGCGCGGCATGTTGTCGAACTCGGGCAGCGCGGCCGGCTCCGGCGGATATGGCAGCACGGCGTACAGCGCGAGCACCCGGGTTCGGATCGCATCGCTTGCGATGTGGTTCTATTTAGCCATGTCAGGAGCGGCCGAGTACACGATCGACGAGCTCGCGCGGGCCGCCGGAACCACGGTGCGCAGCGTGCGCGTGTATCACGAACGTGGTGTGCTGCCGCCGCCCGAGGTGCGGGGGCGGACCGGCTACTACGGGTCCGGCCACCTCGATCGCATCCACACGATCGGCCGTCTGCTCGACCGCGGCATCAAACTGAACGGCATCAAGGAACTCCTGGCGGCGCTCGATCGAGGCGATGACCTCGGGCACGTACTCGGTGTATCCGATCCTCCGGCAGCCGCGCGGCCGGAGTCCGAAATCTCCGGCGGACCGGACTTGATCGCGGCGACCGAACTTCAGGATCGGCTGTCCGACGTTCCCGATGGTCTGGCCCGGGTGGTCGCGGCGGGGGTGTTCCAACCGGTGGATGCCACGCACTATCGGATATCCGATCCCGAGCTCGCCGCGCTCATCGAGCAGTTGACCGCGGCCGGGATACCCGTGGCGGCGGTGCTGCGTGAAGTCGAGCGGTTGCGGTCGGATTGCGATCGCGTCGCGCGGCGGGCGGTGGATCTGGTGCGGGAGTACGCCTTCGAGCCCTATGTCGAATCCGGCCGGGGCCCCGACGATCACGCACTGTTCGCCCAGCGGATGGCCGCACTGGGGGCGATGCCGGGCCATGCCGCGGCCGCCCTGGTAGGCAGGCTCGTAGCCCAGCGTTTGGACCAGGATGTCGACATCGCGGCGGTCACGGGGACCTCGGGCGGCTGATTCGCGGGTTTCCCACCGGTGGTTGCACTTCGCATTAATGCGCCGTTACTTGGCGGTACATTAAATGGCGATATAAAGGCGCGGTGACCGTACCCGCGCCCACCCACCTGGTGGATAGGGAGACATCGATGATCACCGCATCGACTCGCGGCGGCGCCCGCCGCACGCGACGGGGAATCGGAGGCCGTTCGGCTGCCGCCCTGCTGGCCGCGCTGGCGGCCGTATTTCTGGCGCCGGCGTTCACGCCGGCGGTCGCCGAGGCATCGGGCCCGCCGTGCCTGTGGGCGGGTGTCTCGTATTCGCAGGGCAGCACCGTGTATGCCGGGGGATGGGCGTTCACCTGCGAGCGCGAGCCTTTCGGCACGCCCCGCTGGGCGCGCGGCGCACAGACCGCGGAACGCAGCACGGTTCCGAGTCCGGGGGCGCTGCACAATCCGGCGGGCGTATACAGCCCGGGGGCGCGACAGCCGGGTACCGAATACAACGACTACTGCGTCGGCAGTCAACTGCTCGATGGCTCCGAGGCGATCTACGAGGTGGTGCCGGCGGGTGGTTATCTGTATTGGCGCGCCGCCGGGCCCATTTCCTGGTGGAGTTTCGACGATATGTCCACGCGGCATGGCCCGTCCACGCAATCCGCCAGCCGGTGTTACGACAATCAATAGCGGCTGTCGAACCGGATCGGCATGAGAGCCTCGGTATCTTCCCCGCCCCCGCGCTGCGGTGGCGGGGTTCGGTTTTCCGGGCTTCGGGGTGTCTGAGGTCCCGAAGCCCGGGAAACCTTATGGTGCCACCGCCATCGGCGGGCACCCGAGACATCGAGCGGACACCGGTGGGAAATGGGGCAGTATCCCGCGGTGTCAGGGTCGTGCGCGGTGTCTCGGTGCGGCAGCCCGGGTGGTATGTGGGGAGAACCATCCGGGCGCACCGCACTCTACGGGGCCACGGCCGGTATCGATGTGCGGCTGTTCCCATGGCGGGGAAGGGTTTCGGCGAGCAGTTCGTTTGCGGCGATCGGGTGCGGTCGAGCCGTGCGTAGAACGACAGCGCGGAGGGGGCTTCCCGAACGGGCAGCCCCCTCCGCGCTGTCGTGCCGGCCGGCCCTTGACGCCCTGCGGTCGCCTCAGCAGCTGCCGAACGAGCCCGTGCAGTAGTTCCGGCGCGGCGGATGCCAGCCGTACTCGGGCGGCATGTCGAACCCGAACCACGGGGCGTGCCCGAAGCCCGGTGCGGTCGGCGCGCCCGGATGCCGTCCGTGCGGCGGCCGGTCGATGCCTCCCGGGCGGTGTGGATGCCGGTGTGACTGCTGGAACGAGAGACCCTGGTTCGATTCGCCGGTGTCGGCGCCGGCGTGTGCGCCGGAAACCACCATGGGCGCGGTCAGCACGGCGACGGCGGCGGTCAGCTGTACCAGTTTCCGGAAGGCGCCGGACGGAGTTCGGAACTTCATGCTTGGTCTCCAATGGAATGCGTTGTTACACAAGATATCTCGTTAGAAATTCTATTTCCGCCGGGGCGAGGTGGGCAGATGTGCTGTTACCACGGGTGGGAAGTTGCCGAACGCCTTGCCGATCTCCGGTGCGGCCCGGTGGACAGACATCGCCGAGCTGTGCGGCGGACCGGGCCGGCCGCGTGGCAAGGGCGGTGGTAGGCCCGCGCGTGGTCAGTCTCGTTGGCCCGGAAGGGCTTCGGCGTGTCTGGTCAGAGCCAGATCGATCAGCTCGGACGCGGCCCTTGTCGTCATGAGATGGGCGATCGCCAGGTTCGTCTCGAACGCTATGCGGTCCTTGGGCGTTCGCCCGGATTGCTCATAGGCGCGGCCCGCCAGGTTGTGGAAGATCGCGGCGGCGTGCCGCTGCACCACCTGGTCGCAGTCCGAGCGCAAGCGCTCGACCAGTTCCACCGTGGCCTGTATCGGCATCCCGGTGTCCACCAACCGCGTGGCCAGATCGCAGCAGCGGGGGTTGGCGAGTCGGTAATTCTCCAGGGGATCGTCACCGGCGGCCAAGGCGTGCCGGATGTGCTCGGGCAGCGCCTTCTCCGCATCGGGCCGCTGCTGTGCGTCGGTGACGGGCTGATCGGGGACGCCGAGGATATCGGCGAGACCGTCGCCGCGATCCCAAGCCTCGAGCAGCTCGCGGATCCCGTTGAGTTTCATTCCCCGGCTGAGCAACCGGCTGATGGTCTGCAACCGGTTGAGGTGATCGGAACCGTAGTAGCCGATGCGGCCTCGCACGTCGGGAGACGGCAGCAGCCCGCGCTCGTGGTACACGCGCACGCTGCGCACGGTCGTGTCGGCCACGCGTGCCAGCTCATCGATTGTGTACTCCACGGCTGATGTCCTCGGTTGAATCCTGCACTCGAATACGGCTCGGAATCTAATGTGCCGCTGTACAACGATGCAACACCGTTGAACCTAAGTCAACGTGCCGTTACATAACGGGATACCTATTGCGAGGTGGCCACGGGTCGGTTAACGTGCCTGGACCGGCGTTCGCCGCCGGGTTCCGGGGTCTGTCGAGCAGCCCTGACGACCGCTCGATCAGCGGGACGACATCGCGGAGTCGTTGCGTCCCTGGATTTCTGGAGTCGGCTATGAGCATCATCCCCATCACCGCATCCGGTGCGGCGGGAGCCCCCGTCCTGCGGCTTCGTTCGCATCGCCCCCCGTGCGCCGACGGACCCAACGACTGGGACCTGGACGTGGGCACGCCGGAGTCCTGGCGTGCGGCGGTGCAGACGTGTCACGGTTGTCACCTGCTCGCGCACTGTAAGCAATTGGCGCAGAATTTCATCGAACGTGGTGACGCCCCCCGGGCCATGATCTGGGCGGGTGTGGCCTATGACGGATCGGGCCGGGTCGTGGAGAACCTCGAGCGGCACCGCGCGGCCTCGGTGGATCACAAGCGTCCGATGCGCATCATCCGCAGCGGTGCCAGCCCGCTGCGCGCGGAGCCCGCGCCCGCCACGCCGCGACGCCACCTCACGCTGGGCCGCCCGCTGTCCGCGACCGGAACCGTATGAACCCGGTGCCGATCAACGCCGCGGTTTTCGCCGTGAAACCATTTGCACAAGAGGGGCGTTCATGACCGCGCTGGCATTCTCGATCGATGCGCGGTACCTGCGCGCCTGCCGGGTCGCCGACGACGTCGGCGTCGATGACGTGGTCCGGATGCCCGTGCCATCCGCGTCGGTGTGGCAACGGTGCCATGAGCTGTTGCTCGAGGCCGCCGCCGGTGCGGAGGTGACCGCGCTCGGCATCGCCTGCGCCGGGCCGATCGACATGGCGGCGGGTGTCGTGGCTCCGGTCGACATCCCGGAGTGGCGTGCGGGATTCGAGATCGTGGCGGCGGCGCGAGCCGCGTTTCCCGCCGCGGAGGTCCGGCTGGCGCTCGACGGGGTCTGCTCGGTCATGGCGGAGCGGGCCTTCGGCGCCGCTACCGCGGATGCCGACTCGCTCGTCGTCTCGGTCTCGGATCGCGTGTGCGGCGGGATCGGCGTCGGCGGGCTGGCGGTGGTGGGGCGGACCGGCAATGCCGGCAGCATCGGCCATGTACTGGTGCCGGGCTTCGATGAACCCTGCGACTGCGGCGGGCACGGCTGTCTGGAAGCGGTAGCAGGTGGAATCGCGCTGTGCCGCTGGGCAGTCGGGCGAGGGTGGTCCGGCCGCTCGGTCGCGGATCTGGTGCGGGACGCCGCGACGGGCGACAGTGTCGCGGCCGCCGCGCTCACTCGCGCCGGTACCGCGATGGGCCGGGCGATCGCGTCGGTGGCGGCGTTGCTGGACGTGGACCTCGTGGTGCTCGGCGGTGACTTGGCGGCCGCGGGGCCGGAACTGTGGAAGCCGCTCGGCGAGGCGATGGCCGCGCATGCCCGGCTCAGCTATCTGCCCGGATTGCGAGTAATACCCTCGCCTTTGGGCGACATCGGCGTCCTGGCGGGCGCCGGGGTCTTGGCGTTGACCGCAGTCGGCTGATCCGGCCTGTTGTCGGCCGGTCGCAATTCTCCCGTTACCGAATGGGTTTCGCGTCAGGGTAGGTTAAGTACCTATTGAATGTACCGCTGTTGAACGGTACGTTAACTCAGTAGGGTTTCGGCTCGGGCCATTCGGCTCGACGGCGGCGGGTACTGGCAGTGACAAGCGGAGCGGCTCGATGACTTCTTGGATCACGGCGGAAACACTGGCCGCCGATGCCATCACGGTGGCATCGGTGGGGGGTGCGCCGCGGGACTTCGCGGCATTGCAGCGAGTGGTGCAACGCCAACTCGCGAAGACGCCCGCGCTCTACGACGGTGTGACCACCGCCGTGATCGTCGAGGCCGTCGGCTTCGCCCAGCGGCGGGGTGAGGACATGGAACTGACCGTCCCGACCAGATCCGGGCCACATCGGCTGCGGATCCGGCCGGTGCTCGGTCCGGCCGGCGACATCCACGCGGTCCGGCTCTGGCTCGGGCCCGCTGCGTCGCCGTGCGCGGTTCCCGGCCCGGCGGTCGGTGCCATCTGGGATCTGGCCACCCAGACGCTGGCCGTCCCGAGCGGCATCATCGAGCTGGCCGGAGTCTCCGCCGAAGAATTCGTGCCCAGGATGTCCATCGCGCAGCTGTTCCAGCGACTGCCGGACTTCCACCGGCATGTCGAAGTGCTGGATCTGCTCTTCGATCCCACACCGGGCGCGAAGCTGCAATTCGACGCGACCGTCACCGACGGGGCCGGGCATCGTGGGCGCTGGCGTATCACCATCCGCGCTCGGGACGACGAACGCGGGCCGGGAGCGTGGTGGCTCATCGAGGACGTCACCACCGAGCAGGACGCCGCACACGGTCCGCCGCTCGAATGTATCGGTTTGCGGGAGGCGCATCGCCGGGCCGGGAACTGCCTGGCCGTCGTCGAACTCGAGCACGGCGGCATAGTGCACTGGCTCACCGATCCCGCGCCGTGGGTTCGGTGGGACTACCTCTTTCGCCCCGGGGATGTCTTCCATCCGCAGGACCGCGGCAAACTACGAGAACTGCGGGAGCGCGTCCGGGCGGGCGAGACGGCGGGGGCTACGGTGCGGACCCTGGGTTATTCCGGTGGGCACGAGCCGACATCATTGCTGCTGTATCCGTATCCGGGTTATTCCAGCCGATCGCTGGCGATCGGACAGTTCATCCGTGCCGTGGAGAACTTCCCGCAGTTCGCGCCGATTGCCCCCGACGCCGAAGAAAGCAACGGGGGCGCGCCCATCGGTTACGACCAGCAGTTGCGCCACCGGCTGCTCTCCGCCCGGTCCCGGCGCGGAGCGACGCGCTAGTCGAATTCCCAAGGGTGAGAATAGCTTCGAGTCGAAGGCCATGCTGTGATCCCTACCATTTCGAGAGTGAGAACAATGGGCGGACCAGAGCCGGATTCGGGCGAGCAATTGCTCCGGCGCATGGCCGCCCGCCGCCGCCGCGACAAGATTGTCGTCGTGGTTTTCGCGTTGCTCGCGGTGCTCGGCGGTGGCCATGCCGTTGTCGACGCCTTCTCCACTCCGCCGCCCGGGCCGTCGGAGAATTCGACGCTGACCCTGACCGGCCGAGCGCGATTGGCGGAATCGTTCGCCCGTGAATTCGTCGTGCTCTACCTGAGCGCGGCTGCCGGCCAACAGGATCGGATCTCGGAATTCGTCGGCGGGGCGCAGCAGGCAGGATTGCCGAGCGCGGGGCGGGCGGTGTCGGATCCGAGCGTCGTGTACACCACGCGCACGCTGTCCAGTGGAAGCGCCGATGTCTGGGCGGTAACGGTGTCGGTCCGGGTCGCCAAGCGCACCGGAATCGCGGAGAATCCGCGGCAGTATTACCGGGTCGCGGTATCGGTGATCGACGGCCGATTGCGGGCACTGTCGTTGCCGGCGGCGGTCGAACCTCCAGGCCGGGGCGCCGATCTCGCTCTCGCCTATGGCACGCCGTGCGCCGCCGATACCCCGCTGGCACAGGTGGCGGCCGGGTTTCTCCGCGCGATGCTGACCGGCTCGGGGGAGATCGGCCGGTACACCACGCCGGATTCGGGAATCGCCGCACTGCATCCCACCCCGTTCAGCGCGGCGGAGGTCACCACGGTGAGCGCCGAGGACCCCGAGTGCGGCGCGAATTCGGCCGACGCCAGGGTCCTGGCGAACATCGAACCCAAGGCGGACGGCGCGACCACCCCGACGCTCTCCTACCCGCTGAGTATGGTCCGGGTAGCCGGGCAGTGGCAGGTCAGATCGGTGGATCCCGTTCCAGCGCTGCGGATTCCGCTGACTGTCGCGGTGGGTGATGATCGCACCGGCGGCGCGGACACGCAAGGTTCGCCCAATTCCCCGCCCCGTTCCGCGACCACCACGGTGGCGATTCCGCCGGCAACCCAGAATTGATCTGAAGGGACATTCCGATGGGCACTCAACTGGGCACCATTCTCTACGGCTGGCTGCTCGTCTTCCGCTGGCTCGGACTCATCGTCCTGACCATCGCCGCAATGGCGATCCTGATCTCCGAGTCGGCCAAGAGCAGACTGTCCTTGGGCAAGGTGCTCGCGGTTGCGGCGTCGGGGGTCGTCGCGGCAGTGGTGTTCTGGATCCTGCCCACCATGGTCAACTACGCACGTGTGGATTCGGGAACCATTGTTCCGGACCACCCGGTCGGCGGCTATCGATGAGCCAGGTGATCAAGGTGTTCACCCCGGTGAAGCGGGTGCCCACCGTGATCGGAAAGGCGCAGAACGGTCAGCGCCTGCCCTTCGGCCCCTATACGCTGCCGCAGGTCGCGACGGCCACAACGCTCCTGCTGATCACCTCGGTCTGTGCGTTGAACAGTCCGCTCAACCCCGCCGTCAGCTTCGTCGGCGGGGTCCTGGTCACCGCGCTCGCTGTTTTCGCGCTGGGCCTGGTGCCCTACACCGGTGTGCGCCTGACCTCGCGGGCGTTGTGGATATGCCGGCTCGTGCTGACGCGCAAGCCGGTATCCGCGTCCGGGATGCCGGTCGACACCGAGTCGGTGCGCAACACCCTGTTCGTAGCGGAGTCGATCGTCGTGCTGCTGCCCGATCCGGGTTCCCGGGACGGGCGCTGATGGCCTTCGATCGTGATCTCCAGCCCACCGCCGCGATTCGCGGGAATCTCCAGTTCACGCACGCGGGCTTGGTCACGGCAACCTATTTCGTCGATCCACTCGGATACGGATTGCGAAGCGCCGGTGACAAATTCGACGTGAAGGCGGCACATCACGCGTTGATCACCAATCTGCCGGACGGTTCGCTGCTCCTGGGCATTCACGCGCGTTTCAACACACTCGACGTCTTGAGCAAAATGGTCGAGGGAGTCGACCTGGACGAATGCGAGGACTACGCGCTAGAGGTCGTCGCCGCCTTCGAACGGGTGCGGACGATCGGACCGCAGACCCGAATTTTCCTGCTTTCGATTCCGGTCGGGTCGATCACCGCGGGCATGTCGGGCCTGGCGCGAATCTGGCGTGGTGGCAACGGCGCCGACGCCGGCGCGATATCCCGGGCGGATATGCGGGCCTACGAGGACAGGGCCGCCACCATTCTGTCCCGGATCGGCGGCGAGTTCTCGCCCGCGCCGGTCCCGGCCGCGCTCTTCCAATGGCTGTGGGAGCATTATCTGTCCCGGGGCGCTGCCGGTGACCCGGTCGCGCCCACCCGGGTGGGCGCCCTGGACGACGCCACGGCCGCGGTCTTCCGGTCGGCCGCGCTCGACGAAGGCGCGCAGGCCGACAGCGGCCGGCGGATGCGCCGCTCGTTCGTGCCGATCATCAAGGTGGTGCAGCCCGATCACGAGCATCGGCCCTCGTACCAGTCGCTGCTCACTCCGCACTCGTTCCCGTACGCGGGCATGGCGTTTCCCGGCGGCAGCGAATTCCTCAACGTTCTCGAGGGCCTGGGCGAGGTCACCGTCGATTGGGGCATTCGCGTCGCCACCCGCCCGGCCGATCAGGTGCTGCGCAACAACGAGACCAATCTGCGCCGGCTCGGCGAGCAGATGGACCAGCGCGATCAGGACGTCTCCTTCGCTCAGAACACCCTGCTGTCCAAGGCCCAGATGCTCGGTGAGTACAACCAGCACTTCGAGGTCAACGGCGGTGAATCGGAGGTGTCCTTCACGACGGTGATCGCGGTCGGCGGGCCCACGCGCGAGATCACCATGGACGCGGTCAATCAGTTGAAGCGCCGCTACAAGCGCTTTCAGATCGATCTCGCGGTCCCGCTCGGCGCGCAGGTCGACCTGTGGTCGATGCTCGTACCGGGCAGCCCGCCGCGCCGCGCCTTCGACGATTTCGCCCATATCGTGCCCTCCGACATGTGGGCGGGTTTCGTGCCCTTCACCACCAGCCAGATCGGGGACGACAGCGGACCGGTGATCGGGGTGAACCTGATGTCGGGGCACTTCGAACCGATTCATTTCGGAATCATGGAGGCCGCGCTACACGACCTGTCCGCCTCGTTCGCGGTCACCGGCGAACTCGGGTCGGGCAAGTCCTACCTGCTCAAACTCATCGCGGCACTGGTGCACGACATGGGCGGGCAATTCCTGGCCATCGATCGCAGTCAGGTCGGCGAGTGGGAGCACTTCGCCGGGGCGATCGACGACGCGGTGGTCATCGACCTGGCGAATCCGACGGTGTCGCTGGATCCGCTACGACTGTTCGATCCGCGGATCGCCGGCGAGCGCGCCCTGGATTCGATTCTGCCGCTGCTGGATCTGTCCCCGACCTCGGGTGCGGGCGCCGTGGCCAGTACGTTGCTCACCCCGCGCGGGATAGCCGAGCACGACATCGGATCGTTGCTGCGCCTGTACCAGGTCGTCTCGCGGCTGCGGGACACACCCGGCCTGAGCGAGGAATACGCCGATCTGGCGGCCCGGCTGGGAACCGTCGCCGATCGGGTTCCGGTACTGTTCGATCCGGCGCTCGCACCGCTTCGGCTCGACGCAGCCGCCACCGTCGTGCGCAGTCACCAGGTGGCATTGCCCACCGCCGAGGAGTTGACCACCCCGCACCTGTACAACCGGCTGCCACTGACCAAGCGACTGGGGACCGCGCTGTACGAGCTGGTCGGCACCGCCGCGCGCGAAGCGTTCCTGCGTGACAACGGCCGATTCGGTCTGCTGATCGGCGATGAGGCGCACCACTTCACGCAGACGCAGGTGGGGGCCGCGGTCACCTCGGACTTCAGTCGGGACGGTCGCAAGCATCTGGCCGCGATCGGCCTGGCCTCGCACGATCCGGCCGCCGATTTTCAAGGGGCGGCCCACAATCTCATACCGAATCGATTCGTCTTCCGTCAGCGCGACGAGACCCTGGCGCGAAACAGCCTGGCCTGGCTCGGGGTCGATCTCGAGGAGGCGCCGTTCCTGTTGCAGATTCTGCGGGAGGAGACCTCGCCGCCGATCGGGCCCGGCAGACAGGTTCCCGAGGAACGGCGGGGCGAGATGTTCATGCGGGACGCGCTGAACCGCATCGGGCGCGGCAAGATCCTGGGGCCGGCCCGGCCGGACCGGGCGGCGGCGATCACCAGCACGCCGGGCGCGACCCGTGCGGGTGCGGTCGACCGGCGGATCGGCTGACGAGATGACCGGTGGCGGAGAATGATTCGGCGTCTGGTCGTCCTGGCCACGGTCCCGCGTTGGGTGGTGGCGGTGGCGGTGGTGGCGGCACCGGTCGGATTTCTGTTCGTCGTGGTGGTGCTCGCATTCGGCGGCATGAACTCCGAGGTATCCGCCGACCTGCGGTATCAATGCGACAGCGCGGTGGGTCCCGACCCGTCCGGGTCGCCGGTCACCGCTCACCGTGCGACAGCTTCGGCTCGGACCGCCGTGGTTACCGCACCGCCGAGCGTGAATCCCTATGCGCGACTGACCACCCCCTCGATCGCGAGCGAACTTTCCGGGTGGGAGCGGGCGTGCGTGGCCGCGATGGCCTCGGCCCCCTACCAGTTGCCGCCGCTCTCGACGCCGAACACCGGTGTGGCCGCGGATTGCGCTCGAAAGATCGCGGTGAACCTGGCCGCCCAGTCGGCCACGATCACCGGTTCGCGGCCGATCGACCAGGGGGCGCTGGCAGCGGTCGTGATTCCGCGGGCGTCGGCGGCCGCGCTCGGCGCCGGCTGTACGCCGCTGCCCGGTGCGGACTCAGGCGACATTGCCGCCCTGCTGGACGAGAACCTCGACTCGGCCGGCCGGGCCACGCCCGGCTGCGGGTCAGCGACCTCTACGGGACCGCTGCGTCTGCCGAATACCGCTGCCGCGCAGAGTATTTGCGGGCAACGCGTCGACCCGGCGGCGGTATCGCCGGGTGATCTCGTGTTCTGGGACTATCGGGGCTACTCGCCCGCTCGTGCGGGGGTCGCGGTCGGGGCGGGGCAGCTGGTGACCTGCGACCCGTCGACCGGATACGTGGTGTTGTCGGACCTGCCCGGCCGGGCCGATGTCCGTGTCAAACGAGTTCTCGGAGGTGGCCGGTGACGGGAGCGGCGGACGTGCCGGAAGCGGAAGCCGGTTCCCGATCACCGTGGAGCGGAGCGGGTTCCGCCGCCGCGCCGCCGCGGCACGCGGGTGCAGCGGAGCCCGCCGAGTACGGCGGGGTCGTCGCGGAGGCTCCCCCCGCCGAGGACGCGGGCTCCGAGGAGGTCGGTATCGCGAGCGTCGCGCCGCCACCACAGGAGCCGGGATCGAGCGGCCAGGTCGTGCCGGCCCTGGGCGCGAGGACGGTGTTCCCCGCCGGTGGACCGCTCGGCGGTCTGCGTGGCGGAAATGGCTCGGGGTCAGGACTTTCCAATGGTGTCACCGCGGGGGCGGGTAGCGCCGGTGTGGCGACGGCCCCGGCGAGCGCGGCGCCGGTCGGCGAGCTGACCCCGCAGGCCCGAGCCGCCGTGGACGCGCTGAAGATGCTGCGGGACGCGTACGGCCGCGGCGCGGGCGGAACCCCGGGCGCGGTGGGGCCGGGCGGGGGAGCGGCGAGCGGCGGCGGACAGGGCGCCACCGCCGCCGGGTTGGCCGCCACACAGCTCTATCAGCGCACGCTCGCCACCGCATTCCACAATCTGGACAATCAGCTGGCGAACTATCTGATCGGACTGTCGGGCAAGAACAGTATCGATCGGGCGGCGTTGCATCGGCTGCTGCGCGATCTCGACGTCGCCCTGGCGGAGGTCGGGCCGACGGCCTACACGGCGGCGGGGCGCGAGCGTGTGCATGCCATCCTGACCGCGGCACTGCGTCGGGGCCAGCAGCTGACTTCCGGTTCGCAAGCGACCGCCGCCGAGACCGCGGCCGCGATCGACCAGCTCACCCTGCAGTACCTGTACAACATCAACGGCCGCGACTACCCGGCGGCGCTGTTCGCGCCGGTGAGCGGAGCCGGGCCGGTCTCGGCGGCGGGGACGAGCGCCGCCGGGCAACGCGCGCTATCGGTAGCGATGGCGCAACTCGGCAAACCGTATGTGTGGGGTGCGCAGGGGCCGAACGCGTTCGACTGCTCCGGTCTCACGCAGTACGCGGCGCGCTCGGCAGGTGCGAGCATTCCGCGCACCTCGCAGGAACAGTACCGGCAACTGCCCAAGGTGAACCCGGCCGATATCAGACCCGGCGACCTCATCTTCCCGGGCGAGCGGTTCAATGGCGGGAATCCCACGCACGTACTGATGTACATCGGCAACGGGCAGTGCGTGGAAGCGCCGCGCACCGGGTTGAATGTTCGAGTCACCAAGCTGCCCAGCAGTTACGCGGCTACCAGGTGGATGAACTGACTCCGGGTGCGCGCACCCGGAGTCAGTGGCGCCACGGCATGAACCCGGTGCCCAGCGTATGGTCGTGCAGGTTCGAGATTCGGTTCGCCGAACTGAAAAGCTGGTCCCTGAGCAGCTGTGCGGAGGGACCGCCGGCCGGGGCCTTGCCGACGAGTGTGTCGTGGTACCGCTGTGCCAGTTTTCGATGCTGTGTGGCGAGCCTGTCGCCGATGGCCCAGAGCGTGTCCTTTCCCGCGGCCCGCCACTCGTCCGGAGCTATCGCAGCGAGCGCGGTCGCCGCGTTCGGTGCCGCTGACGCATTGAGGACACGCGTCAAGAAGACGCGGTCCACGGCAGCGGGATTCACCGGAGCCACCGCGTGCCTGGCGAAGTTGTCCGCCGCGACCACCGCCTGCGCGGCGATCGGCTCCCACTTGTCGCGGCTGCCATCATCGCCATAGTTGCGGGCGGCATACGCTGCGGCCACGGCTTTCTGTGCGGCTCCCACACCCTCCGGATCGGTCATTCTGGAGGCGCCCTGCACCGCCAGCGCGTGCTGGGCGCCCATGATCTGCTCATGACTGAAGCCTGCTCGCAGCATGACCGCGGCGTGCATGTTCTCGGGGGCCTTGCTGTCGTACAGGCCGTCCAGCACATTGGCCGCGGCGAGGCCGGTTACCTCGCCCTTGGAACGACTCAGCGCCTTGCCCACCCAGTTCTGCCGTTCGAGCTCGTTCCAGCGCTGGAACTCGTGGCTCAGCGGCGCCATCCCCATGTTCTCGAGTTCCAGTGTCTTGCGCGCACGGGCGAGCGGGTTGAGGGGATTCACGGTCCGGCCGGCGAGCCACGCCGTCACCGGTGAGGTGTTGAACGTGTTGAGCGCGGTGAGGCCCGTGACGAGGCCGAGGCCCGTGGCCGCGGTCCCCGCGGCGTGCATGGTGCCCATACCGAGCGCAGTGCCGGTGCTCCCGCTCGCGGCGGTGCGGCTCATTCCGCTCTGGATGGCCAGTGCGAAACGATTGGCGATCCAGTCGTTGCCCTGATTCAGGCTGTTGCTCAAGGTCTTCAGCTGGGAGATCGCGATGACCTCTACGATCGCGACGATGACGAACACCGACAGCACCTGCCCGCCCGCCTGCGCGAAGATTCGGCTGATGACCATCATGTAGAGGCTGAGGAAGATGACGTAGAGCGCCATGCGGGCGGCGGAGACGGCGCTGTGCACCAGGCTGCGAATCAGATGGGTTTGGGTGGCGCCGTACACGAAACCGCCCGCGGCGAAACCGAATATGGCGCCGAAAGCATGAAAGATGGAGTCCATGGCCGCCTTCATGATCCGTACCGACAGCACGATCGCGAACGAGAGCAGCAGCACCGCGCAGATCAGCAGAATCAGGCCGGTGCCGACCTGTCCCATACTCGGCTCCTCGGCCCTGGCGTGGGCTGCCGCGTCGCAGTTCCGCAACCCTTCGCGCACCTGATCGTCGTCGCCGGCCGCGATGCCGGCGGACCACGCGGCCCGGCATGCGGGCCGGTCGTCGATCACGTGCCCGAAGTTCCATACCTGCATGGGATTTCGCGCGAAGTTGTCGACCATCGTGGTTTGCAGCGCGGGGATCATGGCGCTCGGGTCGGGGTTCGCGTCGCCGGTGAGTCCGGCCGCGACCGAGATGCCGACATCGCGCCCCTGGGCGAGCCAGCCGTGGGCGGAGAGGACCTCCGCGAGCGGATCGGCGAGGAAGACCGGACCGAGTATCGCCACCGCGAACATGGTGACCACCTGGGTCGCGGCCTTGCCCGGATAGCCGCGCAGAATGAACCAGGCCACGCAGAACGCGCCGATCGTAGCGGCGGTGACGAGCATGATCGGAGTAGCGATCTGGCCGGACAGCGTGTCCGCGACCATGCGCAGCGGCGTGGCGATCACGTCGAGCCAGCGGAAGCTGAGTACATAGCCCAGGAGCCAGATCCCCGTGCCGACGAAGATCAGATAGCCGGTGGCCTCCAGGCCGATGATGGTCCACAGCACGGTGTTGTAGGGCGCGAGCACACTCCCGTGGTCGGTGACGATGCGGTAGTTCGCCAACGGGACTCCCTGGGAATCGCGGACATCCATCCAGCCGATGCCGTCGATCTGGGATTCGCCGGAGCTCGCGCCGGCCACCGCGCCCACCAGCCCGGGGAAGACGAACAGGACGAAGAACGCCGCGAACAGCCACAGCGCCCGCCGAGGCAGGCGCCTGATCGCGGAATGCGTTGCCGCTGCGGGCTTTCGGCGCGGCCGGCGGAGCCGGACTATCGGCGATTGGCCAGCCATGCGGGGAGGCTAGCCGAAGACGGTGTGGCGACCGCCCCGCCGATCTTCTCAACGCTGGGAGGTTCGCGCGGCCGGTGAATCGGTAACGTCACGGTTCCCGAACGCCGATTCCTCGCGGCCGTTCGATTTCCCTTGTCCCGCACCGGCAGCGGACCCGCGACCGGTGCCGTAGTGCTGCGCAGGCTCGGCGAATCACGCCGAGCCGTGGCCGGGGCGGTCCATCCCGGTCACCGCCGTCGCGGACCGGCCCTGCCCGCAGCAGCCGACCGCAGGAGCCGACCATGACCGCCGAGCACGAGTTCGACCACAGCACAACGGATATAAGACCCGAGCCGGGATCGGCGGAATGCGCCGCCGCGCGACTCGCGTTGATCCGCATCAGGGAGACACGGCGGGCGCGGTTCGCCGTGCTGACCGGTCGCGACGAACTGTTCTCCGCCGACCGAAGCCCTCGCTTCTACGCGCCGTGGAGCGATGACCCGACCTCGATCGCCGACCTCACCGGTGGCATCTATGTGCACGCGGGGATCACCGCGTTCTGGCGGGCGCACCGGCACTCGACCTGCCACGGGTCGTTGCGGGCACACGCGGACTTCGCGCGCGGTCGAGTGCAGGTGACCGAGGCGATGGTGACAGCCGCCAATTCGGGACTGCTCACCGAGGCCGGGCAGCGCCTGCTCGCGGGCTTGGCCAAGAGTGTGCGGGCCTGGGGTGAGCAGGATCTGCCCGGGGCGGCGCGCCGGGCGGCGGCCGAAGCGCTGCTCGCGCACCGGATCCATTGGCGGGTGCGCAATCTCGTAGTCGAGCCACGGGCGATCGACGCCTTGATGTCGGATTTCGACGCGGGGCGGATGCCGCGCGACCCGGGTCACGCTGTCACCTTCGCCGCACAGCCGGGGATCCCGGCTCGGTACCGGTCGCTGTCGCTGGTCGCCCGGTTGCTCACTCTCGACCCGGTCGGGGCTGGGGGGCCGGTGCAGCTCGCGGGGGACCGTGCCTACCTGGCGGGCTATCTCACCGAGTCGATGGCGCTGTACCAGCGTGAGCTGCGCGCCGATCCACTGCGGCCGCAGGCTTGGGCCGGCTACGCGCTGGCTGCTTCGAAAATGTTCGGTCGCAACCACTTCGACGTGCTGACCGAACGACCCGAGATCCTCGCGGCGCTCTACTCCGTGGCCGGACCCGATATCGAGATCCTGGAGCTGGTGCGCTGGTTGTCGCGAACTCCCGGATGACCCTGCCTCGGGTTCCCAGCACTGGGAATCCATGACAATAGGACGGCAAACACGTCCGAGACACGCTGGGCCGCCGCGCGTCTCGCGAACGCGTTATCGGATCCGCGGGCTTTTCTCCGCATCGGTTAGGTGGTCGAATGGGCTTTCTCAATCTCAATTGGGGAGACGCCGCCGTCGGAGCGGTGACCACCGTGGGGTTCATGGTCGGCGGGCCGGTCGGCGGAGCGGTCGCGGGAGCGCTGGCCGGCAGTGTATCGGCCGTTGTCGACGGCAAGGGCTTCGGCGACATCTTGCAGGCGGCCGCTGTCGAGGGCGCATTGGGCGCGATTCCCGGCGGGATGGTCGGTGGCGCGGTGAAGGGAAAGCTCTTGAGGAAAGGGCTGCAAGCGACGGCAGGAAGCTTCAAGAATGCCCCCGTTCTGTTCTCGAAGAAATTCGTGGGGCAACGGAAGAACTACCTCGCCGAATTCCGGCATCTGAAACTGGGGGCTACCACGGCCGGGGTGTCCACCCTGTTCGGCAATCACCACTTGTCCGGGCGACCATTCTTTCGCGCTCCGGCCGCCCAGCCTGATCCGAACGCCGCCAAACAGCCCTGGAACGTCCCGCAAATCCCGACGAAGCTCGTCTATCGGCCGCGTCGGAGCGCGTGATGGCCACCGCGCCGCAATTCGCTCCGGAGGGCATCCTCATGCCCAATACCGCCGTTATGAAACGGGATCAGTCCTACCCGAAGGAACTGTATCTCGCCCCTGACATCGAGAAGTTCTACGCGGACCAGCTGCCGAAGAACCTCGAGACGATCTTCGACAGCTTCGGAAAGGACACGAAAACCGATCCGCCGGCGCTCGGTGATTCACACCGGCTGCATGTCGCCCCCCAGCAGGTGACGGACTGGGGTGAGAGCTTCAAGAACTATCAGGCGGTCCTGTCCGGCCTGAACGAGTCCATCAGGGATCTGGTCCGAATCGACGCGAACGTCGCGCCCCTGGCGCGAAAGACCGCCGCGATCTCCGAACAGGCACAACTGACCATCAACGAAGCGGTCGGGATCATCAACTTCAAGGCGGGCGCCGTCCCCCCGTCTGGGATGCGCGAGGACGAATGGGTGATGAAATTCCTGACCGAAGCCACCAACGGCGCCGCCGACGCGCTCGAACGCGCGCGAATGGAGTACCAGGTCACCGGTGGCGACACCGACAAATTGACATCGGATCTGGAAAAGAAGAGGACCGAAGTCGAAAAGCGAAACTCCGACGTCGGAACGCCGAAGACCGGGAACCCGGGCTCCCCGGGCAACCCCTACAACCCCCAGTTGCTCCCACCCAACTCGGTGAACGGCAACGGGCCGGGCGGGCCGGGCGGGATCCAGAATCCGATCTATCCGCCGTTGAACCTGGGCGGTCTCCCCGGCTTGAACGGTCCCGGCACGGTAGACGACCGCACCGATCCCAGGCGGAACCCGACTGATCCCGTGCGAACTGATCCCGTGCGAACCGATCCGGTCCGAACCGATCCGGTCCGAACCGATCCGGTCCGCACTCCCACCGATCCCACTCGCGAACTGCCGAAGACCGTGGATCCCTCGGTGCCACCGCGGGACGTGACGCCGCCATCGTCCCTGGCGCCGTTGGGGGGCGCGATGACACCCGCCGGCGGCGGGGGTGGGATGGATATGAGCAGCATGTGGCCGATGCTGTCGATGATGGCCAACCAGGCGAACCAGCGTGGCCTGGCGGAGAACGATCGCGTCGGCCGCCCGCGCGACATAGACGAGAACCGGTACGGACGCACACCGCAACCGGTCACCGCGCCGCCGACCACGCCCGTGACGACCGCGCCGCAGGCACCCGGGGGCGTTGCCGCGCCACCCGCCGGCGCCCCGCCGGGCGCGCAACAACCGGGGCCGAACCCGGGGGAGGGACCCAAACAACCCGTGGTGGCCCAGGGCCCCGCGCATACGCCCGACGCGGACGGCAACGTGATGTACCCCTTCCCGGACGGGAAGAATCAACTGGTCACGGCACTGGTGGCGCAGGCGCTGGACGCGGCCTTCAACGACAGCAACGCTACCGACGCGCGTCAGGCGTACGCCAAGACCGCGGCGAAGTGGGACACCGGGGACAAGCTCCCGGAAATCGCCCCGAGCCTGCTGACGACCGGCGACGTCTGCACCTGGACCAACCCGGATCATTCGGCCATCGTGCGAGCACACGGCTCCGGCGACGAGGGCGTCCTGGAGATCATCGTCGACGGTCGCCTGGTCCCGATCGAGAACGAAATGACCGGTGGCGCCGGAAGTTTCGGAGAGTTCTCCGGTTTCGTGCGTCCGCGCGGCGTCGCCCCGGCGGTACCGGGTGGGAAGACCGGGGCCGAGGCGGGCTCGGCTCCGGTCCCCGGCGACGCCGTGGTCGCGTCCATCTGAAGACCGGTCGGGACAGGAGGAGACAAGTGGCGTTGCACGTCGATCCGTGGGAACTCGCCGGTCTGGCCACCCGGCTCGATGCGCTGGCCCGCGCGCTGCACGGTGCGCTGCCCGGCGGCTGGGTCCGACCGGCGGGGGCGGATTCGAACTCGGTCATCGCGGCCGCCCACTACAACGGTCTGGCGCAGCGGACGCTGAACGGGGTCATCGGCCTGCTGAACGAGGTTGCGCCGCAGGCCTACAACATCGGGGCGTCGGCCGCCGACTACACCCTGGCCGACGAGGAGGGCGGCCGCGCGCTGGGCGCGGCGGGTGCGCCGATCCTCACCAACCCGATCGCCGCGCCGGCCCGGTTCGCGGCACGAGGCGCTCCGCCGGCTCCCGCGGCTCCCGGCGGAGCGGTCGACTCCCTCACCTTCGCCCGGCAGTTGCAGGCGGGGCCGGGGCCGGGGCCGGCGCGCGCCTACGCGGACTCGGTGCGAGGGTTCCTCACCGGTGCGCACGCCGCCGCGCTCCGCGGCATCGACAGCACCGTGCCCGCTCTGCGGAATTGGACTCCGGTCGGGACCGGGGTCGCGGAGCGGCTCACGGTGCAGCGCGGCAGACTCGAGCGTCTCGGCGGCAGCCTGGGCGCGCTCGCTGCGGCGGTGGACGGCTACGCGGACGCGTTCGAGTCGGCCAGGGCCAAGCACCCCACCCCGCAGGAGATCATCGCCGCCCGCCGGCGCTTGCTGACGGCCATGCGATCGAAGAACGCGCTCGCGATCGAGGCCGCGCTGGCCGAATTCACCGAGCAGAACGCGCGTTCCGCGCAAACCATCACCGACTACACGGCCCGGGTGGGAGCCACCGGCGCCACCGATCCCGGAGATCGGCCCGACGGGAAGCCGGTCGGTGAGAAGGGCGACGGCGAGAAGGGCGACGGCGAGACCGGCGACAAGGACAACGGCGACAAGGACAACGGCTCGGGAGGCTCGGGTGGCGGCGGCACGGGTTCCGAAGCCGCCATGCTGTCGCAGCTGCTGCCGACCCTGATGAGCGCGCTGACGAATGCGAACGGGCAGCTCTCGCCGGACGAGTCACCGCTGGACGACGGCGGCTACGGTGACGAGTTCCTCGAGGATCTGCCGATGATTCCGTCATTCGACGGTGGCGGGGGTGGCGGCGGCCCCGGCTTCGATCCCGGTGTCCCCGGTGGCGGCAACCCCGTCTATCCCGTCGGTCAGCTGCCGACCGTTGGCGCGCCGGGCACGGTGGCGAGTGGCCTGCCGCGGACCCCGGTCATCGATCCCCTGCAGAATTCCGGCGCCGGGGCCGGAGCGAATCGCGCCGCCATGATGCCGCACATGCCCTACATGCCGATGGCTCCGGGGATGCCGGGCGCGGGCGCGGGCGCGGGCAACGATCGCTCGCGGGTGGTGGCCTGGCATCCGGATCGTCTCATGTACGTCGACGACACCCCGTTCACCGAGGCGGTCATCGGTGAGAAGCCCAGCATCGCACCGGCGGTGACGCCGCCGACCCCACCCCTGCCCAACCCCGCGCCGACCAATCCCGGAGGTTCCGTGTGAGTGATATCCATCCCGACGTACAGAGCGCGCTGGACGCCGCGCGCGACCTGCGGCATCGCATCGCCGATCTGCGCGAGCGGATCGACGGCATCCGGGCGCGCAGGCCCTCACCGAGCGGCGCGGTGCTGCCCGAGGTCGATGCCATGAGCAGATTGACCGATCTGTACCTGGCGCCGGGAACCACCGAACGGTTCGGCAACGCCGAGTTGGTCGCCGAGATCATGGCCGCCATTCGGGAGAGTACCGCCGATGCCGCCCGGCAGTATCAGGTGCTGATGGACTCGGATCCGTGGCCGGCGGCCGAGCCCGTCACGGACGCGACCGACAGGCCCGCGTGAGCGACACGATCGAGGTCACCGTCGCGGATACCGTTCGCTGGCTGCACGACGAGGGGTTGACGCGGCTGGCCGAGATCGGAGCACGCGCACCCAGCCCGGTCATCGCGTACACCGTCGACGTGGAGACCGGCATCGTGACCGCCTTCCCCGCCGCGGTGACCGGCCCCGGCACCGATGTGCTCACCCTGCCCGCGGACGATCTGCCGCACCCGGCGGGAACCGCACGGCGGCTGCTGGTCGTCGGGGTCACCGCGACCGACGCGGTCCTGGTGCTGGACCTGGCGGTCGTCCGGGCGCTGGGTATCCATGCCGATCGGCCGGAACTGGCCGCGCGCGCCTGGGTGGTCCAGCTGCTGCTGGAACCCGGCATCACCGTCACGACCAACAGCGCCGATCTGGCGATCGCCACCGACGCGCGCTGCCGGCACACTTTCATCCCCGGCGGCGGCACGCTGCTCACCGTGGACGACAAGCAGCCGCCGGTGACGATCGTCAGCCTCAATCCGGCGGTCGGCGGCTCGGACCGCTTCGACGTGGCACCGGACCGATCCGCGGAACTGTATCTGGGAGAACGCTTCTGGCAGTTGCGGCGCGCGCTGGCCATCGACGACCTGACCTGGGCCACGCTCGTGGACCAGCTAGAAACGCCCGATCCCGAACCGGTGGCGCCCGCGTCCCCGGGCGCGGGCGCACAACCGGAGGAACAACCATGACCGATGCCGATGCCGCGGATTCTGCCGAGGTCACACCCGATTGGCGAAGTATGACCTACGAGGTCTTCAACCCCGATCACAGCGCCGGCGTCGCATGTGACCGGGACGGCGAGATCGTGGGGCTGCATCTCACCGATGAGGCCCGCGACAACGGCGACACCTGGCTGGCCGCCGAGATCCTGCGGCTGGCGCGGCTGGCGCACGCGAAATCCAGGGTCGGAATCCGCGCCGAGATGGAGTACAACGGCGCGCGGCCCCACACCATCGACTCGTTCGACCTGCCCACCGAAGCGTCCTATCGGGCCATGGAGGCGGCCGAATTCGGTTCGGCGAAGTCATGACCGGCGACGGTGTGCGACCCGAGGTGAATCTGCTCGACATCGATGAACCGGACGAGGTGCTGGCCGCCGCGGTGTACGCCACCGGCGTCGCCGGAGCGGCGGCGGCGCACGTGCGCACGCTCGCCGGCGCGCTCACACTCACCGCGGAAGCGGGCTCGCCGTTGGACGATCGTCTGGTCGAGCTGCTGCGCTGGTTCCGAACCGCGGTACTCGCCGCGGCCGCCTCCGACGATCGGCTCGCGACGGCCGGGGGCCTCCACGCGATGCGCGCGCTGCGGGATATCGTCGCCGTGGACGAGGACGGCGGTCGCGCGGTGCGCCGGCGCGCCGACCCGAGCTGAATTCCACCGGAACGTATGGATCCGAATCTCGACCACCCCCTGTGGGACGCCATCGTGGGTGAGAACTGGCCCGGCTTGGGCCCGTCCACCTGGAGTGCGCTGCAAACGCTGGCCGAAGCCGGCGCCACGAACCTGGATGTTCTCGAATTCGCGCGGGCCCGGCGCGGTTTCGAGGACCGCGTCCGTTCGAGCGCCGGGCTCGGTCCGGTGCGAGCGGCCATGCGGGCCGAGCAGGCCCGGCTCACCGCCGTGCAGGAGGCGCTGCGGCTTGCCGCGGAGCTGTTCGGCGAGTTCGCCGTGCTGCTGCGCCGCACATGCCACCGGATCCTGGATATCGTCGACGAGGCGGGGACACGTGTACACGCCGTTCGGACCGCCGAATCGGACGATCGGCCCGAGTCCGAGCGAACCGCGCAGATCGACGGCATTGTCGCCGGCGCGCGCGCCGAGGTCGCGCAGATTGTCGCGCGGGCGGCGGAACTACTGGGGCCGAACGAGTTCCGGCAACTCGCGCGCATCGAGGAACTGCTCGGCCGACCCGGTCCGTGGTCGACGGGCCCGGGACACGCGCCCGGGCGTCGGGGCGGTGGCCGGGATCCCCGCGGCGAGCGCGACGCGACCGGTGGGCCGGACTCCCCGGGCCACCGCGGTGGTACGAAACCCGAAGTGTCACCGGGCACGCCCGGCGGCGACCCGTCGCGGGGTCGGCCGCCGGAAGCACCCGGCCTCGGCGCGCCGCGCGGTGAACCCGATGCGGCGGGGCCGTCGGGCCGCGCCGCCGACGATGATCAACCGAAGGCCCGTGGTCCGGCGCCCGGGCTGGATTCGGTACCGCCCGATCAGGTCGCGGCGCCCGACGGTCGCCGCGCCGGCGGTGGCGAAGCCGCCGATCGGAGTTTCGGTGCGGCGCAGATCGATCCGCACCGACAGCAGGACACGCGCAACGCCCCGTCGCCGGCATGGCCGATGGTTTCCGGCGGCGACGCGGCAGCCCTTGCCGACCGGTCACGGAACTCTTATCCGGCTGATGTCGCCCCGCCGGCCGGCGGGGCGGCTCGGGACTCGGCGATGGGCTCCGATCAGGTGGGGCCGACACGCACCGCACCGTTCGACTCGGCGGCCGCGGCGGTCGGGGAGCATGCGGTTGTCGCCGAGTCTTCGGACCCGGCCATCGGCTCGGGGCCGGCGGGATCGTCGGCGAGCCCTCGATCCGTCCCGGCATCCGAGGAGCGTTCCGCGCCGGACGATTCGCTCACGACGCCCGGGCCGCCGCCGGTCATCGCCCCCGCGGCCGCGCAGTCCTTCGTCGCGACGGGCACACCGAGCCTGGCTCAGGGATCGCAAGGCGCTGCGGCACAATCCGTTTCGCCAACGCGATCCGTCCATGCCGGCTTGTCGCCGGTGCGTTCGCTCGGTGACGCCGACCTACGGGCTCCGAACTCGGGCCGCCCGCCCGCCGTCGGCGCCCCGCCGGGGGGCGGTCCCGGCGCCGTCGCCCCCACCGTCCCGTCCGAGGGTGAGAAGCACGGCGTCCGCCGGTCAGCCGGGGGCCCGCCCGCCGCCGTCTCCGACCGCGGTGGCGCCCCCCGCGCGCACGGTGATCGGGGGAGCGGTGACGACGCGGGAGCCGGGGCGGACCGGGCGCCTTCCGCGGCGGCCGGTGAGGCGTTTCGTCACGCCGTGGGCGCCGCCATGGCCGCCGCCGCGGCGCCCTCGTTCGTGGTCGGTGCGACCCTCGACGCCGAGTTGGTGCTCGCGCGAACGTTGTTGCGCGGCATACTCGCCGCGGTGGATGACTCGCCGATCGCCCCCGCGTGGGCGGTCTCGGTTCTCCGCCATTCGGGCGGTCTCAGCGCGTTCGTCACCTCGAACGAGGGCTGCGGCTGGTTGCCGGCCGGGTTGTATCTGCCCCGTACGGTGTCGACCCCGTGGGTCTGGGAGGTCGCTCGGGACGCCGCCTGGGACGGCATCTCCGACCCGGCTCGCATCCTGGCCGAATTCGGGCGTGCGTGGAGCGGCTCAGCGGGCGCGGTGCCGGTGGCGCTGGCCTCCTCGCAGCCGATCGATCCGACGCTGCGCGCGGCCCTCGGCAATATCGCGTGCGCGGGCGCGGTGCGATCGGATTCCGAGCCGAACGTCCCCGCGATGACGCTGTCGGAGCCGGCTCCGGGACTGGTGGACCGGCTCGGTCTCACCGCCGCACCACGCCTGCTGGAACGGGTGGCCGCGGTTCCGGAGCGGCAGGTGACCGCCCGCTGTATCGCCCTCGCGCGGGACGCGCACGCGCGGGTGGCGCGCGTGTGCCCCCCGGCACCGGACCTGATGGGCGCGCCCGAGATCCGGGACCGCATCCTCACCGCGCTGGTTCGTGAGCGTCCGGTACCGCCGCAGTGGTGGGACGAGCTGCGCGATGCCGATGATCTGCTCGCGGCGAGCGCGGTGGCGCTGCGGCCGGACGTCTCCCGCGTACCGCTGGGCGAGCTGCGCTCCGGGCGCGGGGGGCAGTTGCGGGCGCTGCGCGCCGGCTACTTTCAGCGCCGCTGCGACGAGCTGCTCCTGCTGCTCGCCGTGCCCGGCGACCACCGCGTGCTGCGTGAGGCCGTCTACGTGCACGGCCTGGTCGCCGACCACCCCGCGATCAGCGAATCCCCCACCACGACAGTGAGTTCCGACTCGACGTGACAGGCTCCGCCGCCGCTCGGGGGTGGGGGACACAGCGCTCGCGCCTTCCCGGGGATGGGAAGGCTCGACAATTGGCGCAACGGAGGGTGGAAGGAGATCGGTTCACTATGCCGGACGGTGTGGACATCGAACCCGCGGAGCTGCGTCGGCTCGCGAACCAGCACGATCAGGTCGCGGCGGACATCAGGGCGTGGGCCGAACCGCCGCACGACTGGCTGCGCGCCTTCCCGCATACCTACGGCAAGGTCGCCCACCCGGTGGAGAAGGCGCTGTACAACTACTACGGGGCACGCGAGCGCACCGGATACGCGCTGGCCGACCAGCACACCAACACCGCGAACGCGTTGCGGCAGGCCGCGCTCGATCTCGAGAACACCGATCTGGATGGCCGGATCGCCCTCGAACGATCGGCGGACCCCTTCGGCCCGGGCTCCGGAACGGGGGACCGGCCGGTCGCTCCGGCGCCCCTGCCGGCGAATCCCGGTGCGCCCGAACCGATCACCGGCGGCGACGAGCGCGTCCCGGTGCCGATCGGCGGCGGCGGGCCGGCGGAAGCTCCGCCGGTGATCACCGGCCCGGGCGGTACGCCCGAATCTCCGGCTGTGCCGGGTGCGCCGCCCGCCGCGCCGGTTCCGGGCGTCCCGGTGGAACCGGGCATGCCGGTGAGCCCCGGAGCGCCGGGCATGCCGGTGACGCCGGGTATGCCGCTGGTGGCGGGCGGGCCCGCCGCGCCGGGCGTCGATATGCCCGGTGGTGGTGCGCCGCGAACCGCGCCGCTCGGGGTCGAGGGAGGCCTGCCCGCGTCCGTTGCGGCGCCGAGTGTCCACGATGCTCCGCCTGCGATAGGAACCCCATTGCCCGGCGCGGCAGCCGCGTCCGCGATGCCGGGCGAGCCGGCGACGAACACGGGCGCCGTGCCCGTGATGCCGATGCTGTCGCCGTTCGCCGCCGCGGTTGCCGCCGCCCGGGACCGGGACGCGGGGACCGCCCATGTGGTCAACGCCGTCGTCGACGAGGATCTGCTGCTGGCACGGACCCTGTTGGCCGCGGTGCTGGCGGCGGTGGACACCCCGGCGGTCGGTCTCGCATGGGCGGTATCGGTCATGCGTGGCCCCGGCGGCATCGGGGTGTTCATCACCTCGAACGAGGGCCGTGGCTGGCTGGCTCCGGGGCTGTACCTGCCACGCGAGGTCTCGACCCCGTGGCTGTGGGACGAATTGCTCGGCGGCGACGGCGCGTCACCGTGGGAGGGCGTATCCGATCCGGCGCGCATCCTGGCCGAGTTCGGCCTGGCCTGGGGCCCCAGGGCCGATGCCGCCCTGTCCGCGCTGGCATCGTCCGGGTCGATCGACGCGAGTCTGCGGGCCGCGCTGCCCGATGTCGCGATGGCCGATCTCGTGGGACCGGCATATGACGTGGATCTGCGCGTGCATACACCCGACACCGCCGACCGGCTCGGCGTCGCGGCTTCGATCCCGGCCTTGGAAAGGGCCGCGGCGGTGCCGGATTCCTCGATCCGAGGACATCGTGTGGAACTCGCCGTGCAGGCCCACGCGCAGGTCGCGCGCGCGGGCGTCGCCCCGCCGGAGGCTGCAGCGGCGCGCGTGCTGCGCGACCGAATACTGCAGGCCGTCCGGTCCGGGCAGCCGGTGCCCCGGCGACTGTGGTCCGACCTGCGTGATGCCGACGATCTCCTCGCGGCGTCCATGCTGTCACGCCGAGTCGATGTCGGTCGCGTCGATCTCGGTGGGTTGCGAGTCGACGACGGACCAGAAGTGTTGCGCGCCATGGTGTTCGAACGGCGCTGCAACGAGTTGGCGTTGCTGCTCGCCGAGGAGCCCACCCGGCAGAGCCTGCGGGACAGCGTGTACGCACACGAACAGATCGCCGGGCACCCTCGGTTCGCGGTGCTCCCGGCGGCCGTGTCCGGGACCACTCTCGAACAGATGGCCCCCGCGAACACGCCCCAGGGCGCGGTGTCGCCGCCGGTGGTGTCCGGGCCGCCCCCGGGCGTGACGGTCGCACCGTCCGGCGCCGTTCCCACGGCCACGCCCGAACGCTCGTGACCGGCAGTAGAACTGGAGACAGCGTGCGAATCCGTGTCATCGTGCGGGCGAGTCGAGGTCGGTCGATCGCATGACCTCCGACGGCGCTCCGGCGTCCGGCCCGACCACGTCCCCGCCCCCGACCGTCTGGCCGCCGCGTTCCAACGGGCTGCTGCCGGAGTATCCGCCGGGCTGGCGGGTGCCGGCCACCGCGCCCGCACCGACCGCGACATCCGATACCAAGCACGGACCACCCGCTCCGACCGCGCCGCCCACGACGGCCCCCGCGCCGACCGCGCCGCGGACGGCCGAACCCGCCACTTCCGCACCGACTTCGGCTCCCGGCCCCACCACCGGTGCTCCCGTTCCGGCTGCCCCGCCGGCCGCCGCCGTTCCGGTGGACACCGACCTGGGCAATTCGCTGGCGGTCGGCGATACCCTGGGCACGGGCTTCCGGTTGACCTCGGACAACGACCTGTACTCGCTCGGGTTGACCAACGGCAATCTGGTACTGAGCGGCCCCGACGGCAGGACGCTGTGGGAGTCCGGCACCAGCGACGCCAACGGAAAAGTGCTGTGGGCGACCATGGGAGCGGACGGCTCGCTCGATGTGCAGGCCGACGCCCACTATCAGGCGCTGACCAAGTGGTCGACGCAGGCCGGTCTGAAGAACGCCGGCAGTCTGCGGCTCAACGACGACGGCAGTCTCGTCGTGATCGGCAAGGACGGCAAGACGATCCTGGCGACCCTCGCGCCGGCGGATACCGTCAAACATCTCTATCTCGTCCAGTTGAACCCGCCCTTGGGCTCGCCGCCGGTGTTGCGCACCGCCCTCGAGAGCGCACAGCTCTGGCTCCAGGACGTCGTGGATCTCATGGGAGTGGGCAAGGCAGCCGAGATACCCGACTTCCGGAAACTGCTGAGCAACGCCGGACTCGCCGACACCCGCAACACGGGAGAAATGGTCGATGCCTACAGCTCCAAGCTCGATGCCTTCGGGACGGTCAAGAAGGCATTGCGCGGGAACGATGTCGATGTGAACGTCACCGCCGGGCAGGTGGCCGAACAGACCGCGCGGGCCCTCGGCGAGATCAAGAACCTGATCGAGGATCTGAAGGACATCCTGCGTCTACCGCAACTCGGAAAGGACGCGCCCGCGGCTGTTCGCGCCGATCCCGGTGATTTCGAGTACAGCGGTGAGCGGGATGGTCAGGGCGGGTTGGTCAAGGCCGAAATGAGCAGGCCTGCCGTCGAATACGTCATGGGTGCGCTGTTCGAGTGTGTGGATGGGGTGAGCAAGGTTTTCCGGCGGGTGATCGCCGATGCCGAACGGGCGCGCAAGCAGATCGATCCGCCCGCACCGCGCGAGCGCGGCGACGCCGACGGGCCGACGCGGCAGCGCCCACCCGGGCCGCCACCGAGCACCCCGGGTCCCGCTCCATCGGACCCCCGGACCCCCGCGCCCGTGAACCCGGATCAGCCGCCGCGCAGCGCCCCGGGCCCTACCGACTACCGCGACCTGTACAAGGACCTGTTGGGCGGCCCCTCCGACGGCGGGAAGGCCGGCTCCGACGTCCCGGTCAAGACCGACTCCGACGTCGTCAAAGCGATCGACGCGGCTATCGCGCGGATCGAGAGCTCGGCGTATTCGACCGCCCCGGCGCCGGGCATCAACACGGCCGACCGGCCCCGGGCTCAGCCCGAGGCGCGTAACGAGCAGGTCGGACTCGGCGGGCCCCGGACCGGTGGCGGAGGGAGCACCGCGGGTGCGGCGAACGGCGGCGGAGTCGGTGGCGGCGGCAACATGCTCTCGGGCTTGCTCGGGCCGGTGATGATGTTGGCCACCATGTTGCCGACGTTGATGGAATCGCTGAAGCAGCGTGAGACCGACTCCGAACGTGATGATGACGCCGAGGATCGTGAAGTGTCCGAGGGTGATCCGAATCAGCCGGTGCCCGCGTCGCCGGGTGGTCCGGAACAGGTGCCGACGACCGACCCGCCGCCGGTCACCGCACCCGTGACCGATGCCGGTTCGCCGCCGCCGGTGAACGGCAAGACGATGGTCGACCTGCCGTTGGATGGCACCAACCAGCGCGTCTCCTCGGTGGTCGCGCAGGCGGTGCAGCGAGAACTGAACAACCCCAATGGAAGCGATGCCCTCGCCGCCTATCAGGGGACACCCGGCGAGGAATCCGCGAACAGCAGATGGGCTCCGGTCGGGGACGCCCAGTTGCGCACCGGTGACGTCATCCGCTGGGCCGATCGCTCGGCGCTGGTCGTCGTGCTGAACGACGGCCCGCGAATGATCGTGAACGGCAAGCTGATACCGCTCAGCTCCGAAGGCGACTTCCGGGGCTACTTCCACCCGACCGGGGCGGATGTGGGGGGCGAGCCCGCTTCCCGCGATCCGCTGTCCACGGTCTGACAGCGGATCGAGCCGCGCCGATCGCTATCGCGGTCCGGTGTGACGGGCGCTCGCAGCGATGCTCCGGTCGGAGCAGAGGTTCAGGCGTCCACAGGGCGGACAGCCGGCGCGGGTTCGGGCTTGTACTCCGCACTCGCCACCGGGGGTGGCGGCGCGTCGGCGTTCGGCGGTGGCTGGACCGCCACGGGCTGCTCCGGTTCACCCGCGGCAGGTGCCGCCTGTACGGATCGATCCTGCTGTTCGCGGTCGTCTTTCTTGCCGTCCTCGTTCTGCGGCAGCAACTCCGGCAGCTTGAACAACAGCGGTATCCCGACCGCCGGCAGTATGCCCAGCAAGGGCCCCAGGATGCTCATGATGTCGCCCGATCCGGATCCGCCGCCGGAACCACCGCCCGATCCGGATCCGCCGCCGGTCCCGGGGCCGCCCGGCCGAGTCCCCGGACCACCTGGACCGGGACCGGTGCCGCCGTTGCCCGGGCCGGGTTTGTCCGACCCACCGGGTCCGGATCCCCCCGCCATGCGGGCGTTGTCCATGGCGACCCTGCCGACCATGGCGTACACCGACTCGAGCGCGTCGGCGATCTTGTGCATGAGCTGGATCTCGTCGCTGGACTTCAGCTTTCGCGGCCCGACCGCGCGCAGTGTCGTATTGAGCTCCGCGACCACACGTTTGATGGCGATAAGTGTCTGGTCCTTCTCCGCCGCCATCACCGTGGAGACCCGTATCACCTGGCCGTCCATGCTCAGCAGCGCGCTCTGCCGGGCGCGCACGGCCGTTACCGCGCGCTCGTACGCATCGCTGGCATGTCCGCTGCCGAGGGCGCGGTAGACGGTGTCGGTCAGCAGATCGTCCATCCGGGGTGGCGGCACCGTCGAGCCGCGGCCGAGCAGGTCGACCGCGGTCTGTATCGCGGTGTCGACCATGGCGATGAATATCCGCAGCGCCGCCGACGCGCCGGGCGGGCAGTGCAGCGGCGGCACGGTCCAGTAGTGCTTGCCGACGCCCGGCGGCGTGGGTGGCTTCGGTGGTTTCGGTGGCTCGGGCGGCTTCGGTGGCTCGGGCGGACAAGGCGGCGGCTTCGATGCGTCGGGCGGTCGCGGCGGAACGATCCGGGCCGAGGCCACTTCGGTGGTCATGGTGTCGGTACCGCCTCCCTGCTGAATTCGGATCCATTGTCGGGTCTTCCCCGTTCTGGGAACACGCACGCCGTCGCCGGTCGGGCATAGTCGAAGAGCGCGCGGCCGGTGCGATACCCGGAATCGGCTGGGCGGCAGAGCAGGCGCGGTCCGGGCCGAGATCGTGGTGACGTGAGGGCGGTGCTGCCGATGGGGACGATCCTGAACGAGGATCTGCGGGGAGTCATGGATTCGCTGCTGGGGCTGTACGGAGCCGGACTGCCGGACGCCGCGCCCATCACGGCCGCGCGCTCGGTCACCGAGCAGCCCGCGGGAATGAGCACGCCGATGGCGAACCACTACGGCAGCGCGCGCGGGATGCAATTGGCGGTCGCGGAGGCACACGCGCGCAGAGACGGCGTGGTCGTTCAGGCTGTGGCGGACTCGGGCGGCAATACCGCCGTCGGCAGGAACCGGCTGAACGATCAGATCGCCGATCTGCACGCACGGGTCCGGGCGATCGTCGCGGTGTCCGACACGCGGTTCAGCGGTCCCGCGCTGCTGAACGCGGCGCAGAGCGCTATCTCACAGGCCACCAAACAGATCGACGCGGACACGGCCGCCGCCCGCGGGCTCGCGGCTCGTATCGCGCCCCCCGCCCCGCCGCTGTCGACCACTTCCCGCCGCACGGTGTCGACGCGGCGGCGGCGGACCCGGCGCGTCCGCCGCCGCAACCGCGTGTACTCGGACGGCACCGCCGGGGGCAACGCCGTGCGCGCTGCCAGCGGCTGGGTCGGCGCACCCTATGTCTGGGGCGGCGGCGGCTCGGGGGGACCGAGCAGGGGCGGCTTCGATTGCTCCGGCCTGACGCAGTACGCGATCGCGCAGGCCTCGGGCGGCGCGGTGGTGTTGCCGCGCACCACTTACGAGCAGATGTACAGCGGGGTGCGCGTGCCGGTGCAGGACGTGCGCCCCGGGGACCTGGTGTTTCCGGCGGGCTCGTTCAGCGGGCGCGGTCCCGAGCACGTGCAGTTGGCGGCGGGCAACGGCATGGTGATCGAGGCTCCGCTGCCGGGCTCCTCCGTGAAATGGTCCCGGATGCCGAGCAACGCCGTGGTCGTGCGGGTGCTCTGAGCCGGAAGACGATGGGGGAGAACGTCCATGGCCATCGAGATACCGAGCGAAGTCGTCCTGTTTCTCAATTTCGCCGGGGTGCCGTATCCCGACGTCGACGAGGACCAGGTCCGCGAATTGGCTCAGCAGATGCGGGAGTTCGCGGGCCGTGTGCGGCAGACGCACGAGTCGGCGACCGGTGCGATCAACGACATGGGATCGGTCTACTCCGGCTACTCGTACCGGCAGTTGGTCGCGGCCTGGGGCCGGATGAGCAACACCCATATGGCCGAACTCGACCGGACCTGCGAGGTGGTCGCGCGGGCGCTGCACGCCGCAGCGACGCTCATCACCGTGGTCAAGGCGGCGGTTCTCGCCGAATTGGCCGCGCTGGCAGCGGTGTACGGGAGTTCTCTGGCGGCGACGATCGCGACCTCGGGTCTGGCGGCGGCGCTGACCCAGGCGGTTACGGTGGCCGCGCGCAAGCTGGTGGGGGTCATGGAGCAGGTGCTGCTCGCCTATCTGGCAGCCGAGGTACTGGGCAAGGCGATCGAGCCGCTGGAGCAGGTCGTGGCGGACATGATCAACCGAGTGACCTATCGTGCCGTGACCGACCTGCTCGATGTGCCGGAGGACGGCGCGTCGGTACAGCCGCTGAGTATCGAGCCCGACGAGGTCTCGCGGTACGCGGATATGCTGAACGGATTCGCGGACGACATCCTGGCGCACGCGTCCGATTTCGCGAACAAGGTGGGCGAGCTGGACTTCACCACCGGTGGCGCTCGATATCCGGGGGAGGCTTCCGGCTCGTATCCGCCGGTCGTGCCCGCGGCGTCGCCGAGTCGAACTCCTTACGTCTCCGCCGATTTCCCGCCGTCGGTGGCGGTGCAGCGCGCCGCGCCCTCGCCGGCGCTCAGCGACCCGGCCGCGAACGATCGCGTGCTCGTCCGCACCGGTACCGGAAGTAGCGTGCCCCTTGGAGCGGCGGAAGATGTTCCACGGCAGGGGGATCCGCCGGACCGAGGGGCCGGTGCGCGACCATTGCCCTCGACGCCGGAGGCGCTCGTTTCGCGCGCGCTCCCGCCGGCCGTTCCCAGCTCGGATCCCCCTGCCGATCTGCCGGTCATGTCGGCGGCCGGGCCGAGCGCGACCCGCGAGCCTGTCGTAGACGGTGAGCTCGGAGCTGTGCCGCGCGCGGGCGCGCCGTCCGCGTCGCCCGGGCCGGCGGTCCCATCGGCGTGGGGTGACCCGGCCGTAGCGAGTTCGCCCGCGACCGCGCCGGCCAACGCCGTGCTCGCGACTGCTGCGCACGGCGATGGGGCAGTCTCGTCCGCTGTCCCCGAAAGACCTTCGTCTGGAGCGTCTTTCGCGCCGCCTCTTCCCGGGACGACCGGACCCACACTGTCAGCCGCTGAACTCGGAGCGGTACCCATGGTCGCACCGCCACCTGATGGCGCCGGCTCGCCGACGCCGCGGGAGCGAGCCGGCCCCGGCGCCCAGTCATTGCGTGGTGCGCCGGAACATCCCGCACGACAGCACGGTTCGGGTCCGTCCACGCGCTCCGGCACCGGTACCCGGAAGAGCCCGTGGCACGCCAGAGCCGGCGGTCGGGCGAACTCCCGGACAGCGCTCGGCGACTCCGGAGACCCACCCGCGATGACCGCCGCCCCGGTGGACATCCGGTCGAACCCGGGGACACCGTGGTCCAAACCTGTTCCCCAGCACGGCAGACCGCCGACGGTGTTCGCTCCCGACGCGGGACCGCCTGCGCCCGTTCTCGGCGACGACCGTGCCATCCATCGTGGCCCGGGGGACTCGGCGAGCCCTGCGCCGGTTGGTCGAGCATGACGATCGAGCGCCGCACCATCGCCTCGTGCGGCGCTCGATCGTCAGTAGAACCGGACGTCGGCGGGTATCCGTTCCTGCGTCCGCACCGCGCCGAGTCTGGCCAGCGCGCCGTCGATGGCGTTGGGAGGCAGTCCGGCGTCCCCGAGCGCGGGGCGCAACCGGCCGAGGTCCGCGTCGCGCACCGCCTCCAGAACCTGAGGTTCCAGTGTCGTTCCCCGCTGCGCGGCGATGAAATCGGATTTCATGCGGGCTTCGAGCGGGCGCGCGTTGATCGGGAACGACCACCCGTGGTCGATGGCGACGACATCGATTCGATCGCCATGTTCTACGGTGCGGTAGTTTCCGGGATGCCGGTCCATCGCGCCGATCACGTAGTCGAGGACGGCTACCTGCTGTTGCTGGACGAGCGGGTAATCCGAAACCTCTCTCGCGTCGGTTGACTCGACGAACTGTTGAATCATTCCCGGTCCTTCCGGTCGGCCGTCCGGACCAATGAGACCCGGGGTGCGTGCAGTAGGCGGCACTCGGCCGAACCCCAAGATCTCATCCACTCGATAAGCGGCGATCTCCCTGTTGGTCAAGGAACCTGGGGTGTGCGGGAAGGGAAGAATCGGATGATAGGCCTCGCCGCGAATCGGCTTGTAGATGTTGAGCTCGCCATCGTCCGATCGGATCTTGCGAACGTCCGTCACACTGTCGAGGACGATTTCGAACATGTCGTCGCTGAACTCGACCGGGGTGGTGAGCCTTCGCGCGGCCATGGCCGACTCGGCGGCGCTGCTGCGATAGCCCCAATCCCGCGCGGACGCGCGCAGAGGGTGAGCCTGGCGTACCGTGCGGGCCTCATCGCCGATCGCAGCCGCGCCACGTTGCTCGGCATGCGCGACTGCTCGCGCCGAGGCCTGAATGCTCTTGCCCCGCTCCGTGTACGCTTCGGCCACCGCTCGTGTTCCCAAACGCAAGGTGCGGGAGATGCTCTCGGTGATCTGACGCAGTGCCGGGGTCAGACTGCCGCTCATCGCTTGTCGCGCGGGCTCTCGTCCACCAGACGGTAGTAGCTCATCCCGGGCAGTCCCAGCACGGCGTGCAGGAAACGCGATCCCTCGTTCGGTCTGATTCTGCCGGACCTGTCGTGGCCTATGATTCCGCGCTCGTACCATTGTTCCGCGACGCGGCAACCGATGGAGCCGGTCATGACGAGTTCCGCGTTGCCTGCGGGCGTCAACCGAAATTCGGCCACCTTGCACGGTGTCTCCCGGCCGACATCGTAGATCGCGACCACGGTCGGAAAGCCATCCATCTGCCGCCTCTCGTCAGTGAGCCCCGACAGGTCCGGGGCCCCGCCCACGCTCGCCGCTATTCGACCCTACGGCCGCGCCGGGCGACGGTGTGCGCTTCCCACTGCGGGGAATACGTGCGCTGACCCGCCCCCGAACGGGTCGCCGGTCCGGTGCCTCATCACACGGCGCAGCCCCAATACAGGGAGGAGGCTCGGACCTCGGCGATCGTTTGCCCGCGCTTCCGGCGGAACAGGGTGCGCAGGGTGCCGGCGTTGAGGTAGCCGACCCGGCCGGCGATCGCGTCCACGGTGAGCGTCGTGCTGTGCAGCAGGTGGGTTGCTTCCTCCAGACGGATCTCGTCGACGAAATCCCTTGGTGACATCCCCAATTCGGCTTGCGCGGCGCGTTGCAGACCGCGGGCGGTGAGGCCGAGTTCGCGGGCGGCGTCGGTGATCCGGAACTGGTCGGCCAGGTGTTCGCGGACCCAGCGCTCGAACGCGGCGGTCAAGGAGTCGCCCCGGGCGAGCACCTCGGGGATGGCGGCCCGATTCTGGGTCCGCCTGTCGCCGGCCAGCAGGTAGCGCCCGGTTAGTTGCGCTACTTCCGGACTGCGTCTGGTCACGAGCGCCAGCGCCATATCCAAGTGCGCCACGACCGCGCCGACCGTTGTCACGTGCCCGTCGTCGCACAGGGTTTCCGATACGGCGAGATCCACTCTCGGGTAGCGGCGCCGGAAGTCCGCGGCCAGCCACCAGCTGGTGGTGGCTCGCAGTCCGTCCAGGACACCGGCTTCGGCCAGAAAATAGGTGCCGGTGCAGGCCGCCGCGAGCGGAATACCGTCCGCGTGTGCCTTCGAGATGTATTCGAGTGCATACCTATTGGGCGGGGCGGTAACGCGAGCCAGTACATCGTTCGGTTGTAGCGCCCCCACGGCGGCCACGATCACCAGATCCGGACGTTCGGCAAGTTCGGAAAGCGGGATGGTGGACATTCGATTCCCGTTACCGGTGCGTATCTCGTCGCCGAGTGACACGATCCGCACTCGCCATGGAGCTAGACTCGAATTCACTTCGTCCAGAAAGCAATTAGCGGTTTTGAAGACCTCGAGCACTGCGGAGAGTCCGAGATCTCCCACCTCCTCGGTGGCCAACACGACGACGTCCATGTCGCAAACAGTACCGAAAATGTCGTTTCAGACACTCGGATCGGGCGACCGGTCTGTCTTAGGCTCCTCACACGCTCAAAGGAGGATCAGCAGTATGGAGATCACCAGCAGTCGTTGCCGCGCATTCGAATACACGGTGACGGCGCCGGCCGCGTGCGCAGTCGATATCGATGCCGCGCTGATCGGCGTGGCGAATTCGTTCACCGACTGCATTACGGTGTCGATCGCGCTCCAGCGGGGGGCGGATCCTGCGATCGTCGGGGCGGCAACGCGCACCATCCTTGATCTGGCGGCACGCGCCGACGCGGCGCAGATCGTGATCAACGGGGATTTCCGGCCGCCGCCGCGTACGGAGAGCGACTGGCCGTGCCGTGACGTACTTGCCGAATTGGCCGATGCCCTGGACTCGGTGACCGCCATCGCTCAGCGGTTGACGAAGGCCGGTAGGCGGGTGCACCTCATGCCCTTCGGTTGGCACACCGAAATCCGCGTAGAGGTCCGGGATCGAGACCGGCGATGTATCGGTATCGCGGCGGGCCCGCCGAGTTTCTTGTGGCTGGCCGGTTTTCTGGCCGTGCGGCGTCCGCCGGCGCCGACGGTGGCCGGAAACCGGTTGACAGTGCCGTGATCGGGTTCGACGGGCGCAGCCGGTGGTGTCCGGTACCACCGGCTGCCCCGGGAAGAGGCCGCACGTGAGGGGCGGCGGCCCGGTTCCGGCCGCGGCCGTTCACCGGATCGCGGTGATCGTCCGCTGATCGTAGAGGTGGGATGAGGGGACCACCTCCCGATCAATGTGCCGTTGGTTAACGACGCAATGAATAGTGGCATATTCGCCCGTCCGGGCGGCGTCGGCGCAATTCCCACCAGTGGGAATCGGTGCGCGGGAACCCTTCCCAGGCATGGGAAGTAGGCCCGCACCGCGCGCGTCTACCCTTCGACCAGACCGAGATCGGCGGAAGGAAATCCGAGTTGTCAGCGGCCGAGGACGCGTTCTACACAGGGGTTCAGAGTCTCGGTTTGGTTGCCGGGGGAGTACGCAACGAGCAGCATGCGCTGGCGGCGTTCCGGGCGGCCACCGACCTCGATCCGGATATGTGCGATGCCTGGTTGGGCCGGGCGATGGCCGGTGACATCACCCCGGAGGTGATCTACGGGGCCTATCGATCGGTGCACAACCTCTACCGGGATCAGCAGCGCGCGGGTCTGACCGATCGCTCCCTGTGGTGTCAGGTCGACATCGGCATGTACGGCCTGCGGGCGGCGATGGCGGACCGGGACCAGATCGCCCTGGCGCAGGCCTGCCAGTACGCCGAGGGCGGCGAATGGGAGGAGGCAGCGGCCATCCTCGATCAGGTACCCGCCGACGACGTGGCCGCGTTCGTGCGGATGTCGCTGTACTTCCGCACCGCCCGCTGGCCGGAGGTGATCGAATCCCGCACCGCCGAACCGGTTCTCGATGACGGGCTGCTGGACATCGCGTGCGAGCTCATGGCCGCCGAGGCGCTGGCGCACCTGGGCCGGTTCGGCGAGGCGCTGCCGCGCGCACAGCGGATCGTGGAGGACAGCTCCGCGGGCAATCTTTCCTATATCTGGGCGGACGCGCATTTCCTGCTGGGAATGGTGCTGCGGCACAACGGCGACAACGAGGCTGCCGATCGAGTGCTCAAAGGGCTGCAGGGCTCGGCGCTGTGGCAGCAGCGCCCGCGCTGGCAGCGGGCGGTGGCCGACCGGAACTTCCGTCTCGAACTCACCACCGCCGAGGTCGTCGCGACCCGTACCGATCGCTGGGACCCGAGCACCGGGGACGATCCGGCCGAGGCGGCGGCCACGGCCGCACGGTCCGAACGCGAGGCACTGCTCGCCGAGGCGTCGGAGCTGCTGCTCGCGCAGATCGGCATGGATTCGGTGAAGGAACAGGTGGACCGGCTCAAGTCCGGCGTACTCATGGATCAGGTGCGCGCCCGCCGCGGCCTGTCGGTGGATTCACGATCCCATCATCTGATCTTCTCCGGGCCGCCGGGCACGGGGAAGACCACCATCGCGCGGGTCATCGCGAAGATCTTCGCGGGACTCGGCGTGGTGGAGAACGCCGACGTCGTGGAGGTCTCGCGCAACGACATGGTCGGCACGCACCTCGGGCACACCGCACCCAAGACCAACGCGCTCATCGATTCCGCCCTGGGCGGAGTGCTTTTCATCGACGAGGCGTACACCCTCATCCAGGAGGGACTCTCCGGCGGGGACGCCTTCGGCAAGGAGGCCGTCGATACCCTGCTGGCGCGTATGGAGAACGATCGCGACAAGCTGGTGGTGATCATCGCCGGCTACGAGGACCAGATCGACCGCTTCCTCGCCTCCAACGACGGTCTCGCCTCACGGTTCACCAAACGCATCCGGTTCGCCAGTTACGCCGC
This sequence comes from Nocardia sp. NPDC003693, assembly GCF_053981095.1. Taxonomy (NCBI): domain Bacteria; kingdom Bacillati; phylum Actinomycetota; class Actinomycetes; order Mycobacteriales; family Nocardiaceae; genus Nocardia; species Nocardia sp. NPDC003693. The sequence goes on along the minus strand of NZ_JBSFNO010000011.1, from coordinate 108,807 downwards.
CGCCGAACTCGTGCAGATCGCCGAACACATCGCGCACAAGAAGGATTCGATCCTGTCGCATCACGCGCGCGAGGCTCTGCTCGATCGGTGTGAGCAGTTGTCGGGCCAGACGCACAACGGCCGCCGCCGCATCGACCTGGCCGGCAACGGGCGCTTCGTGCGCAATGTGGTCGAGGCCGCCGAAGCCGAACGCGACTACCGCTTCACCCGCGAGAACGTCGACGTCGCCGCCATGACCGATGAAGAACTCATGACCATCTCGGAGGCCGACATCACCGCCGCGCTGGAGGGATTGGCGCCGGCCGGAGCGCACTGACGGCGCACGAGCGGTTCTGACGGCGCACGAGCAGTAAGGAACGATGACGGTGGCGCGCTTCCGCGTGGTGACCAAGCACCAGATATCCGGATGGCGATTCCTGTTCCGGCGCATCGAGCACGCGCTGGTGCGGCGGGACGCGTCGATGATCGACGACCCGCAGCGCGGTCGGGCCACCGCGCTGGCCATCGGTGTCACGCTCGCCTGCGTGATCCTCGCCGGCGCGGCGGTGATGTCGTTCCTCAAACCCGCCAAGCGCGTCAACGATTCGCGCATCATCGCCGATCGGGAGAGCGGCGCACTGTTCGTCCGGGTCGGTGAGCGCCTGCATCCGGCGTTGAACCTCACCTCGGCGCGGCTCATCGTCGGTTCCGCGGCGAATCCCGTGCAGGTATCCCGGGACGAACTGGCCAAATACCCGCGGGGACCGCTGGTGGGCATCGCGGGCGCGCCCGGCAGCATCGTCAACCCGGGCGGTCGAGATTCGTCGTGGGCGGTATGCGACACGGTGCGGATCGGCACTGGGGCCCCGGTGGATCAGCGCACCGGTTTGCCGACCACCAGCAGTTCCCCGGTGTACACCACCGTGATCGGCGGCGCGCTGACCGTCGACGATGACGCCGTGCGCGCGCTCGGGTCCGACGAGGCACGCCTGCTGCGCGAAGGTGATCGCACATGGCTGGTGTACAGCGATCAGAACAGCGGAATCGTCCGGGCGAGTATCGATCTCGGGGCCGCGCCGGTAACGCTGGCGCTGGGCGTCGATCCGGCCGCGCCGGTGCTACCCGCCTCCAAAGGTCTGCTGGCCGCGATACCCGAAGTTCCGCCGATCCGTGTTCCCGAGGTGCCGGATGCCGGACGGACCGTCACGCTGTCCTCCGGACTGACCGTACCGGTCGGCTCGGTGCTCACGGTGGACCGTGAGTCCGCCCACTACCTCGTTTCGCAGGCCGGCCTCGTGCGGATCAGCGCGTTGCTCGCGGCCATGCTGCGCAACGCGGATTCGCACGGAGCGCTGTCGACCACCCCCGTCGGCCCGGACGTCATCGCCGCCAACCTGCACCCCGGAGATTGGCCGGGAACCGCGAGCTACCCCCCGGCTCCGGTGCGCGTCGTTCCGCCGGACAGGCACGGCGTCACCTGCTTTCGATGGTCCCGTGCCGGTGACGACCCGACCGCGGTCACCGGCCTACTCGTCGGCAGACAATTGCCGCTCACCGACGCGGCACAGCGGCAAACCGTCCCGCTGGTCACCGCCGCCGGTTCGCACGGCGCCACCGCGGACGCCGCCTACCTGCCCCGCGACACCGGCCGATTCATCCGGGTGACCGGTTCGAATCCGGCCTCGCCGTTGCGCGAGGCCCTGTTCTGGATCTCCGACAGCGGGGTGCGCTACGGCATCGAGGCCGAGCCTGCGAACGGTTCCGACCCGACGCTGACCGCGCTCGCACTGCGTGATCCCCTGCCCGCTCCGTGGAGCATCGTGTCGCTGTACGCGGTCGGCCCGGTGCTGTCCCAGCGTGATGCCCGCGTCCAGCACGACGGCATCGCGGCCGACAAGGCCGCGGCCGCACTGCCCGGAGGACAACCGTGACCAGTACGCGCCGCTTCGTTCGTCCCGCCCGCACGGTCCGCGGCCCGAAGGCGCCGGCGGTCACCGAGCTGCGCCTGCAGCCGCCGACCGAACTGCCCAAACCCGTTCCGCCCTCGCGTCTTCGGATGATTCTGCCGGTGGTGATGGTGGCGGGCATGGCCGGAATGATGGTCATGATGTTCCGTGGCGGGGGCGGCCTCAACCCGACCGCGCTGTTCTTCCCGATGATGATGCTGGTCTCGATGTTCGGCATGATGGGCGGCGCGCTCAGCGGCAACAACAACGGCAGCGCGGCCTCGGTCAACGAAGAGCGCAAGGACTACCTGCGCAGCGTGGCGGACAACCGCAGGACCGTGCTCGGATCCGAAGCGGAGCTGCACGCGTACCTCCACTACATTCACCCGGGTCCGGCCGAGATCGGCAGGCTGGTCGGCGGTCCGCGCATGTGGGAGGTGCAGGCATCGGGACCGCAGTTCCTGCGGGCGCGGGTGGGCCGGGGCCGAATCGCCAACCAGGTTCGGGTGATCGTGCCCGAAGCCGCGCCGTTGGCCGATCTGGATCCGGTCGGCGTGGTCGAGGTGACACGGTTCGCCAAGGCGTACTCCACGGTCGGCGGCATGCCGGTCGCGATCAATCTGCTCTCCGCGCCCGAGGTCGGCTTCGACGGCGACGCCGCCGCCGTAGCGGGGGTGGTGCGGGCGCTGCTCGCGGAGGCGGCGGTGCTGCACGGCCCGGATCAAGTGTCGGTGGCGGCCGTACTGCCCGATCCCGATGCCCCGGAGTGGGCTTGGCTGAAATGGCTTCCGCACACCCAGCATCCGAGCGAGACCGACGGCATCGGCCCGAGCCGCATGGTGTACCGCAGCGTGGCGGAGTTGCGCGCGAAGGTGCTGAGCGGGCTCAACCGCGGTCCCTTCTCCGCCAACAGCCAGCCTTCGGCGGAGCGCACCCACTTCGTTCTCCTCGTCCTGGCGGGCGGCGCCATCGTCGAACGGGATATCTCGGGTATCGACGGGTGCACCTGGCTGCGCCTGGGCACGGTGGAACAGTCGCTGCCCCGGGCGTTGCGTTTCACGGTGGCCGCTGATCGGGTACTGAACGAGGTGACCGCGCGCGGCTCGCGGCGGGTCGGAGTCGCGGACGACATGTCGGTTCCGGCCGTCACCGCGCTCGCCCGCGCGCTGTCGCCCTTCCGGCTCTCCACCGTGGTCGAAGCCGTCGCGGCGGAACAGGCCGGTGGCGGTACGTCGTGGGAGGAGATGGTCGGGATCGCGGATCCGGGCGAGATTCGTGTCGAGCGCTATTGGGTAGCCCGGCGCGATGCGGACCGGTCTCGGCTCAACATCCCCTTCGGCTACGACCCCGCCGGCGGGGTCGTGCATCTCGACATCAAGGAACCCGCCGAGGAGGGTATGGGCCCGCACGGCATGTGCATCGGGGCGACCGGATCGGGAAAGTCGGAATTCCTGCGCACCCTTGTCCTCTCGTCGGTGGCCACGCACGCACCCGAGGCGCTGAACCTGTTGCTGGTCGACTTCAAGGGTGGCGCGACCTTCCTCGGGTTCGATCGTTTGTCCCATGTGACCGCGGTGGTGACCAACATGGAGGAGGAAGCGGATCTGGTCACCCGCATGGAAGACGTGATCAACGGTGAAATGGCCCGGCGGCAGCGCATTCTGCGCGACGCGGGCAATTTCGCCAGTGTGGCCGACTACGAGCGGGCGCGGGAACAGGGCGCACAGCTCGAGCCGCTGCCGACCCTGCTGATCGTGCTCGACGAGTTCGCCGAACTGCTGGAGCAGCACCCGAACTTCGCCAAGCTGTTCGTGGCGATCGGCCGGCTCGGCCGATCGTTGCGCATCCACCTGCTGTTGGCTTCGCAGAAGGTCCCCGCCAATCGCATGGGCGAGCTGGAGGCACACCTGTCGTACCGAATCGCGTTGCGCACCAACCAAACCAGCGACTCGCGCGACGCCATCGGTACCGCCGATGCCTACCACCTGCCGAAGAAGCCCGGCGCGGGCTATCTGCGCGTGGGCTCGGGTGATCTGCAGCGGTTCCAGGCCGCCTATGTCGGGGCCGCCTACGCACCGCCCCCGCAGGCCGCCGCCCCGGGCGCCCAGCGCGCCCGCCGCGCCGCCGGCGACTATCGGCCGCCGCAATTGTTCACCGCGGCGCCGATCGCCGAGCCGCGTCACCGGACCGAGGAGCCGGAACCCGTTCCGGTCGAACCCGAATCCTCCGATGTCGAGCCGGTGACGGTCATGGAGACCGTGCTGCAACAGCTGGCCGGGAACGGGCCGGCCGCACACCGAATGTGGCTGCCGCCGTTGGGTGTTCCCCCGACCTTGGACCGGTTCGCGGCCCTGGTCGACCCGGGCGCTTTGGTGCTGCCCTGGGCACTCGTGGACAAGCCGCGCCAGCAGCGCCAGGACGTATGGACGGTGGACCTGTCCGGAGCTGGTGGGCACGTGGCCGTCGTCGGTGGTCCGCAGTCCGGCAAATCGACGGCGCTGCAGACCCTCATCCTGGCCGCCGCCCTCAGCCATACCCCGGAACAGGCGCAGTTCTACTGCCTGGACTTCTCCGGCGGCCTGTCCGGCCTACGCGCGCTGCCGCACGTCGGCTCGATCGCCTCCGCCCGGGACGGCGATCGGGTCCGGCGCACCTTCGCGCTCATCACCAACCTGATCGCCGGTAGGCAGTCGCTTTTCGCCGAACTCGGCATCGACGCCATGCGGGAGTTCCGCCGCCGGCGCACCGTCCCGTCGGAGTCGGCCGTGCTCTCCGCGCACGGCGACGTGCACGGGGACGTGTTCCTCGTCATCGACGGCTGGGACATCGGATTCGCGCCCAGCGGACCGTATTTCGACGAGTACCTGTCCGTCGTGGAGTCGATCGCGCTGCAGGGCCTCAACTACGGCGTCCATCTGGTGCTCAGCAGCTCGCGCTGGGCCGCCATCCGGCCCGCCATCAAGGATCTGCTACAGACCCGCCTGGAGATGCGGCTCGGCGATCTCACCGACACCGTGTTCATGTCACACCGGCACACCGTGGCCGCCATCCCCGCGAATCGGCCGGGGCGCTGCATCTCCGGCGACGGACTGCACATGCTCACCGCGCTCCCGCGCATCGACGGCGTCGGGGACGCGGAATCCGTAGCGGCGGGATTGGCTTCGGCGATCGAGACACTGGTTCAGGACTATCCGGGCCGGCGCGCGCCCGAGGTCCGGCTGCTGCCGTCGCACATCACGCTGGACGAGATCCTCGCGAGCCGTCCCGCCCCGGCGAACGCCGCCCAGCGACTGGTGGTGCCGTTCGGCGTGCGCGAATCCGATCTCGGTCCGGCCGCCATCGACTTCGGCGTATCCACCCATATGGTGGTGCTCGGCTCGTCCGGGTGCGGGAAATCGACGGTGCTCGCGGCACTGCTGGAATCCATTCGGCGACAATTCACCCCGGATCAGGCGCGGGTACTGCTGGTGGACTACCGGCGTCAGCACATGGACGCGCTACCGGATGAGCAGCTCATCGGATATCTGACCAGTGAGCGCGACCTGATCGAGGGTCTCCCACCGTTCGCGGCCAAGATGCGCGGCCGGCGGCCACCGGACGGTGTCACCTCGCAGCAGTTGAAGGAACGGTCGTGGTGGAGCGGCCCGGAGATCTTCGTCGTGGTGGACGACTATCACATGGTCGCTCAGCGCGGACAGCCGAATCCGCTCGAGCCGTTGAAGGACATCATCGTCGACGGCCGGGACACCGGCCTGCACGTCGTCGTGGCCCGCAGCATCGCGCAAGCCGACACCGCGATGTACGACAACGTGCTCGGGCAGATCAAAAATTTGAATTCCTCCGGGCTCGTGATGGACGGTTCGCGGCTGGACGGAATTCTCATCGGCGATGTGAAACCCGCCAAACAACCGGTGGGCCGCGGAATCTTCGTGGAACCGCTCCATTCTCGGCGCGATCTGGTACAGGCGGCATCCGCTTCGGAACCGGTCTGACGCACCGGCGCAAATGCGCGCGGGCGCGTTATCCGCCCGCCATTCCCAATGGTGGGAATGAAATAGCGTGGTTCGCATATCGCCGGAACGAGTCGGCGTAGTCCTAAGGAGCCACCATGACGGTCAGAGTTCTTCCCGAGGATCTTCCGGTGATCAGCGGTCAGCTGGGAGCCGTGCTGGCGACTCTCACCTCGGCTGTCGCCACCATGCCGGGGGGTAAGCCGGTGCCCGCGGGCGCTGACGCCGCGAGTGCGATGGTCGCCACCGCCATGGCGGTGTATCACGAAGACTTCTCCGAGGTCACAGGCCTCGGGATGTCGTATCTGGCTTCGGGCTCGCAGACGCTCGTGCCGGTGGGAATCGACTATCGCGCCGCTGATATCGCAGGCGGCGGCGATGTCTCGGCGCGCGGCCTCACCCTGATCTGAGCGCGACTACCGGTCAAAGAGGGGCGGAGTGGATTCATGATCCCTTTCTATTTCGCGCTGCCACCGGAAGTGAATTCGGCGCTGCTGAACAACGGCCCCGGGCCGTTTCCGCTCTGGGCCGCGGCGGCCGACTACGCGAAGGTGGCCGCCGCGCTGACCGGTGCGGCCGCGGCCTCGGACGGTTCCATGAGTCAGATGACCGCGACCTGGGGCGGACCGGCCGCGGAGCGGGCGGAGCGGGCGTTCCGCAATCATGCCAACTGGTTGCGGGCGCAGGCGCAGGTAGCCGCGCAAGCCTCGGCGCAGGCCACCGTCATCGCCGACGCGAACGCCCTCGCGCGCAGCGTGATGCCCTCGACAGCGACGATTCTGGCTAACCGGGCCGCCACCGCGGTCCTGGTGGCCGGCAATGGCATGGGGCAGAACACGCCGCTCATCGCCATGAACGAAGCCGTCTACTACGCCATGTGGATGCTCGCCGCGAACACGATGAGCACGTACCACGCCGCCGCGACCGGGGCGCTTGCCGCCCTGCCCGCACCGGCGATTCCGCCGGAGATCACCAGCGGTGGCGCGGGGAATGGGCCGTCGATCCCATCGCCCAGGCGCGATCTCACTCCCGGGAGCGGGCCGGGCGACGACTCGTCGCGGCCGGACCTCGGCGGCGGCCACCCCGGTTCGGATCGGGATACGCGCCCGGTGGGTGACCGCACACCCGGTGCGGATCCAGGGCCGGGCAGGGGCACGGATCCGGGTCCGCCCCCGGGCGAATCGCTGCCGGGTCGTCCCGGCCCGGCAGAACCCGACCTGCCCGGCGCGGATCCGGGGCCGGTGACACCGGACCCGGTCCAGCCGATTTCCGATGTGCCGCAGTCGCTACCGCCCGGTGTGGACGGACTGGGAGGCCCGGAATCGCTTCCCGGCAGCACCCCCGAGCAGCCGGGCTTCTGGGGCACCTCGCCCGAATCGCCGACCCTGGCCGGTCTCAACGGCGGCGCGGGCAGCGCGGTGGCGCTCGCGCTGACCCGAGGCGGCCTCGGTGCGATGCCGGGCGCGGGCACCGGCTTTCGGCTCCCGGCATCGTGGAACCCGATGGGCGTCCGGGCGTTCGGCGCGGGACTCGGAAGCCCCATGCTGCCCGCGGCGCCCCAGCGGCCCGCGCCCGCCGGTGTCAGCGCGCCCCGGGCGCAGCTGCGCCGCCGCCGCGAAGAGCAGGACCGCAAGCCCGGCAAGGCTTTCGCGTCCGGCGAGCAGCAGGAAGTGCCGGTGTTGGAACAACCCCCCGCCATCGGTGTCATCGAGTACACCGAGGTCGACGGGCAGCCGGAATCGGCCTCGGAGCAATTGCTGGCGGCCGGGCTGCCCGAACGGCCCGGCGACCGCCCGGCCTCGTGAGCGGCCGGCCCCGAACGTCCCCGGCACAGCGCCGGGGCCGACATTGAGTCGAATTTCGAAAGGAACGCGAGATGGCCATCACCTATACCGGTGATCCCTCACGGTTGCAGAGCTCCGCGAACCAGACCGCCGTATGCCTCGGCGAATTGGAAAGCGCCCTGCAGGGATTGGCGGCGGTCAACACCGAATTGCAAGCATCCGTGGTCAGCCCGAACACCGGGATGGCGATCAACAACACGCTGAGCAACGCATGGAACAAGGGCAAGACCCTGGGCGGCACGCTGCAGCAGATCATCAACGAACTCGGCGCCACCGGCGTGAAGATCGATTTCGAGGATCTCGAGGGCGCGGCACGGGTCAACGCCGTGCGCGGCGCGGACGGCGCCGTCGATGCCGGGCAGTGGACCGGCACCACCAAGGTCGACACCGCCTCCTGGTGAATCCATCCCTCAACACCGCGAGAAAGACTGATAGCCAATGAAATTCGATTTCGCCGCCGTCGATACGCAGGGTTTGACCCTCCAGTCGATCATCACTCGGATGGAGGAGAACCTGCAGCACATCCAGTCCCTGAAGGTTCAGCTACTGCAGGAGTTCGCCGGTGCCGGCGCGACCGGCTACCAGGCCGTTTCCGACACCCTCGGGCGCCAGCTCAACGAGTACAACGCCACCGTGCAGAGCCTGAAGAACGTGATCGCAACGGTCGCCGGAACCGACGGTACGGTGCGTGCCACCGATGTCAACAGCGGCAACCGATTCTATTCGATCTAGTGAACGTGCAGCCCTGGTCCGAGTGTCGCCGGTTCGGCGCGGCAGGGGCTGCACTTCTCACCCGGCTACTCGGTGGCACAAGTGAACGATGATCCGATCGCGATCGACCTGAACGCCGACGCGGCCCTGGCTCTGCTCGAGCTGGCGGGCGTCGACTCCTACCCGCCGGTGCTGGCCCTGCTGCCCACCGTCTTCGACCCGGCGGACCATGCGCGGGTCCGAGCCGAGGTGCGGGCTCGGCTCACCGAGATCGGCGTACTCGACAACGGCGTCCCGCACCCGGAGGTGGTGCGGTGGGTGCGCTGTCTGCATCGTCCGGATGTAGAGCTCGCCGCCCGGATCGTCGATGGAGCGCCGGTGGCGGAAGCACCCAGCATGCTGCGTTTCTGCCTGGTCCGCAGCGGTGCGGCTCATGTGCTCGCCCTGCGGTGCGACGATCACGTGGTCATTCAGCCGGTGTATGTCGACGGTGATCGGCTCGAGGCGGTGGCGGCCGCGCTGCTCGCCGTCCTCGGCTCGTCCTCGGCCCAGGATTTCCGGCCCGTGACCGCGTCGCTCGAAGAGTTCGCCGCCGTTCCCGCCGATCCCGCGGAGCGACGGCGGGCGCTGGTCGAGCTGGGGGCCGAACCGCACACCGCCGCCCTGCTCACCCGGGCGATCACCGAGACAGCGCGGCGCGCGGAGATCGTGATGATGGCCCACCGCGACGGCGCCCCCGCTGCCGCCGAGCTGTGCCTGAGCGTGCTGGACACCGCCGCCGGCCGGATCGTGGTCATACCCGCGACCGCACTCGACGGGCAGATCCGGTCGACCTACCTGCCCGGCGACGACGTGGCCGTGCACGCGGGCCTGCGCGCGCTGGCCGACCTGCTGCCCGGGCACAGCTGGTTCGAGTTCAGTCGAAACTGACTGTTCCGATGCGATTTTCGAGAGGATGAGGGAAGTGAGCCGAACACCGGGCAGCAATGGCCGGCTCGTCGGGCCGAGTCACACCGAGGCCGGCTACGACGCCTACTTCACCCAGCTCGCCGAGCCGAGCGAAGCCACCGCCCGCACCTGGCACGACACCGTCGCCGGCCGCGGCGGAGATCATGGGCGGACCTCCGGGCCGGCCACCGAGCCCGGCGTGGCACACCTGCCCGGACGCCGGGCGGTGGGAGACGTACCGGAATCGACTCCCTCGACCGTCGAAAGTGCACCGGGACAGATGGTTTCACGCGATCCCCAGCCCGCCTCGGCGTCCGCGCCTGGGGACGTGCGCACGACGGCCCCGAGGGCCGATACCGAACCCGTCGGGCAACATCGGGGACCGATCCAGGCGCCCGCGGTTCCGGCCTACGGTGAATCCACCGCTGAAACTCTTGCTCAGGCTCAGGTCGCCGCTGCCGCGGCACCCGCTACCTCGCGGGCGCCGGAGGTCCGGCCGCCGGCCGGTGCCCCGGCCCCTGCGCACGGCAGGCCGGGACTGCCGGCCGGCGCCGCGCCACCGGATCGGCTACCTGCTGAGTCCGGTCGGCCCGAACCAGCGGAAGCTACGGAATACGCTCGGGCTCAATCATTTCCGCTGGCACTGACCTCCGCTGAATTGCTCGCCGATATCGCGGCGAATCGCCGGGCCAGGTTGCGTTCGACCTCCGGCATGCGTGGCGCGCTCAACCGGGTCGGGTTCAATATCGGGCTGTCGCCGGCCGAGCAGCGCACCGAGGATCGGCGCGGGCGCATCCGCCGTCCACTCGCCACCACCCACCAGATCGCGGTGCTGAATGTGAAGGGCGGTGTAGGCCGGACCACGACGGTCGCGACCTTGGGATCGGTATTCGCCGCACTGCGCCCGGATCGGGTGGTCGCCATCGACGCGAACCCGGACTTCGGCGATCTCACCGCGCGCACCGGGCCGCACCCTTACGGATTGACCCTGCGCGATCTGGCGAAAGCGCGTGACATCGATGCCTTCTCGGCCGTGCAGTCCTTCGCCACGATCAACCCCGCAGATCTTGCGGTGCTCGCGTCCCCATGGGTGCCCACCGCCGTCGAAGCGCTGTCCGGGCGCGAGTATCTGGACGCGGTCGAGGTGCTGCGCCGCCACTACAGCCTCATGATGATCGATTGCGGGACCGGGGTTCTCGACTCGGCGACCGACGCGGTGCTGCGGACCAGCGATGCGGCGCTGGTGGTCACCCCGGCGACGGTTCGCGGTGTCACCGGGGCGGTGGCGACCCTGCAGTGGCTGAACTCGCACGGGCTGTACCGGCTGGCCGCCGAAGCGGTCATCGCGATCGTGCATCAGCAGGAGGGAAAACCCGTCGTAGAAGTGGAGCGGATCGAGGAGCTGTTCGCGGGCGCGAACCACGTGACCCGGGTGCTGCCGTTCGACGAACACCTGGCCGAGGGCGGAGAGATCGACATCCGAATGCTGGATCGAGGCACCGTGCTCGCGTTCGAGGAACTGGCGGCCGAACTGGCCGACGGTTTCCCGGGCCAGGTGATCGGCGAGGGCGGGGGATGGCGGTGAACGCGGCGCCGACGGTTCCGGCCCAGACCCCGACGGCTCCCGCCCAGACCCCGGCGGAAGTCGCCCGGGTCCGGGCGGCGATCATGGTCGCGGGTTACCAGGTCGATGTGGTGCTGCCCGCGAAGTTCGGCATCGAGACCTACATCGACGACCTCATCACCGTGCTGGCCTCGGCCATCGACGACGAAACAGTCGTTTTCACCCCGGAGCGCGGGCAGTGGACGCTCGCGCGGCCCGGGGCCACGCCCATGCCGCGCTGGGTCGCACTCGCCGACCACGATGTCACCGACGGTGCGCTGCTGTTGCTGGCCACGGTGGAGTCATCGGAGGCGTTCACGCCGGTGGTCGAGGACATCACCGATGGGCTGGCACTGATCAACGAGCGGGAGTTCGCCGAATTCGATTCGGGCACGGCGTCTTCGGTTGGCGCCGTGGCGTTGGCAGTGGGCGCGGCCGCGGCCGCGGCGCTGCTGTCGTGGTCATGGACGCGTACCGGTTCCGTGCTGTGGTGTGCGCTGCCCGCGGTGGTGCTCGGCCTGGCCTGTTGGCTGGCGGCCCTGCGCGCGCACCGGTCCGGGCAGCAGACCGGAATACGACTGGGGCTGGCGCTGTCCGCGCTGCCGTTGCTGTTCGCCGGCGCAGCCATGACGGTGCCGCCCGCTCATGGTGAGCCGGGACCGTTCGCGGCGGCCAACTTCGCGGCGGGGGCGGCGGTTGTCGCGATCGTGGCCATCGCCCTGTTGCGAGCCACCGGGATCGGAGCCGCCGCCCTGGTCGCGGTCGCGGCGCTGGGAATTCCGGTTGCCGTCGCGGCGGGTGTAGCCGCCTTCCTCGATCCGGCCGTTCGCCAGGTCATGGCCGCACTCGTCCTCGCCGGTCTGATACTGCTCACCGCCGCCCCGCGCACCGCCGTGCTGCTCGCACGTATTCGGCCGCCGGACCTGCCCGATCCGGGGCGTGAGGTCGCCGCGGGCACGCTCACCGACATCTTCGACGCGGAGTCGGCCCGCACCGAGGACACGGATGCGGACGAAGCGGATACAGCCGTTCAGCGTGAATCGAGGGGAGCCGGTATCGAGGACCGGGCGCGCCGAGCGGTGACGAGTCTGCGCGGATTGGTCGGCGCGGTATCGGCGCTGCTGGCGTTCGCGACCGTGCTGACGGTCGCGAACGCGCCGGGCGGTATTCGCGAGATCGTCATGGCGGTGGCCGTGGCCGGAATTCTCGTCATGCGGACGCGCTGGTTTCCCGATCGAGTCCAAGCGCTCACGCTGATCGCCGCGGCCACGCTGACCGTTCTCGGGACGGTGTCGGTCCTGGTCGGCGCGTACGCGACCGCACCCGCGCGACTCGTGGCGGTCGCCGCGGTGGTGGCCGTGGCCGCGGCGGGTTGCGTCGCGGGTACCCGACTGCCACAGGTGCGCCTGTCCCCGGTGGTGCGCCGCGTCATCGATCTGGTCGAGTACGCCCTGATCGTGACCGTCCCGGTCCTCGCGTGCTGGATCATGGGCATCTACACCGCCATGCGGGAGCGCTGATGCGTTCTCCTGTCCAGGCCGTACTGTTGGCCGCCGCGCTGTCGCTGGCGGTGGCGGCGGTACCGGCCGCGGCCGTACAGCCGCCGCAGGTGACCGTCGGCCCACCGCCTGCGGATGATCCGCCCGCACCCGAACTCGCGACCGAGCAGGACAAGGGCTGCCTGGCAGCGGGCGTGCTGCCCAACAGCGACCTGTCGCAGATCCCGCCGCCCGAGCGTGCGCTGGATCTGGCACGTGCCCGCGCGCTGAGCCGGGGAGCCGGGGTCACGGTGGCGGTACTCGACACCGGCGTGAGTCCGCATCCGCGCCTGCCCGCACTCGGCGGCGGCGGTGACTACGTCCAATCCGGGGGCGACGGACTATCGGACTGCGATGCGCACGGTACCCTGATCGCCGGGATCATCGCGGGCGCACCGGATCCCGGCGACGGCTTCACCGGGGTGGCCCCAGATGCCCGAATCCTGTCCATTCGCTACCGATCCGGGGCGTTCCGTGCCCGCGGCGCGGTGAATCTCGATGCCGCACAACAGCTCGCGCTGGAGATCCGGACCTTGGCGCGCGCCATCACCCGCGCCGCGAACCTCGGCGCACAGGTGATCACCGTCGCGCTGCCGGTGTGTGTGCCGGCGGACGCCCGGGTGGATCAGTCCATGCTGGCCTCGGCGATCGGTTACGCGGTGCGTGTGCGCGGGGCGCTCATCGTCGCCGGCGCGGGCGGCACCGGCGGCAGCGGCTGCGCCCAGAACGCCGCAGTCGATCCGGCCCGGCCGCTGGATCCTCGAAACTGGAACGGTGTCACCACGATCTCCAGTCCCGGCTGGTTCGACAGCGACGTGCTCACGGTCGGTTTCACCACCGCAACCGGTGATCCGGTGGCCGAATCCCTCACCGGCCCTTGGGTGTCGGTCGCCGCGCCGGGCACCGGAATCGAATCGCTCGGCCCGGGCGGGGGCGGGTTGATCAACGGGGTCGGCTCGCCCGACAAGCTGGTTCCGGTCGGCGGCGCCTCGTTCGCCGCGGCGTACGTGAGCGGTGTGGCGGCGCTGCTGCGGTCGAGGTTTCCCACCGAGACGCCCGCGGAGATCACGGCTCGGCTGCAGGCGGGCGCGCACGCGCCGGCACGTGGAATCGACAACGCCGTCGGCGCTGGGATGATCGATCCCGCCGCGTCCCTGAGCTTTCGCGCTCCGCCGCGCCCGCCGATCGGCCGCGATCGCGGTCTGGCCTTCGAGTTGCCGGACCCGCCGCGCGCGCCGGATCGGCGGCCCGGCTTCATCGCCTTGGGTGTGGTCGGGACATCGGTGTTGATCGGCGCCGCGGTGAACGCCCGGCACACCAGGTCGCGGAGGCGAGAATGAGACGGGTACGGATTCGGATCGGCCTTCCGGAGCGGGGACCGCTCGCCGTTCTGGTGATCGGGGGTGCGCCCCTGCTCGCCGGGCTGACCGTCTGGACGCGCTGGTGGGCGGTCCTCCTGATCGGCTGCGCGGCGCTGGCGGTGCTGACGATCCGGGTGCGCGAGCGCACGGCGACACGATGGTTGCGGGATTGGGGCGCTTATCGTTTCGGCCGCACGGCCCGCGCGGGCGGACGCGCCGACCTGCCGCCGGCGCGCGATGTCGAGGTCGCCGCGGGGGCGTGCGGCATCCGGTCGGGAGAGTCCACGCTGGTCGCGATGATCCAGTTGGCCCCGAATCTCGATCTGCCCACGGTGATCGCGGAAGACACGGTGTATACCGAGGACATCGTCACCACACAGATGCTGACGCCGCTGCTGGACCAGTACGGCGTCGGCGTGGACATCGACATCGTCTCCACCGGTCGGCGCGCTCGCGCCGAAGGCGACTACGGCCCGGTGTACGAACAGGTGATCGGCGCGCACCCGGTGGTCGGCGATCGGCTCACCTGGCTGGTGGTGCGGCTGGACCAGCGGCGCAATCTGACCGCACTGGCGCGCCGCGGCCCCTGTGCGATCTCCGGGCCGCGAGCGCTGGCCGGCGCCGCGCACCGGATCGCGGGACGGCTGCGTGAACGCGGCATCGACGCACGGGTCCTACCCGCCGCCGCCATGGAGGAGGCGACCCTGACACTGTGCGCGGGAATGGAATTGAGCGACCTCCGGGAGAACTGGGGCGACCTGGCCACCGCGGCTCCGGGCCGCCGGGTGAGCAGCTTCGTCGTCGATTGGTCCCGGCTCGGTGACACGGGCCTGGCCGACTGCTGGGCTCGCAATCGGGGGCGCACCACCGTGGTGATCGCGCTGTCCGACGCGGCGGCCGGTCCGCGTGCCCTGGTGCGCTTCGTCGGTCCGGACATCTCCGACGCGTTGCCACCGGGGCTGCGCCCGCTGTCGGGTCGGCAGTCGACCGCGCTGCTGGCCACCCTGCCCACCGCCGTCTCGGTATGGGCGCTGCCGCACACCGACGCCGAGCACCTGTCGGACGCACCGGCGACAGTGGATGTGCCGCTGGGACCGAACGGTCAGGTGGTGGGTTCGCTGACCGGCAGGCCCCGGCACGTTCTCGCGCTCCCGCTGTTCGACCAGATCCGCTATCACCCGCGCCGCCGCACCATCGACGTGCGGGCGAGCCTCCCGATCGCACAGCAGATCGTGCTGCGCACGATGGTGATGGGGGCGAGTGTCATCGTGCACACGTCCCGTCCGCACCAGTGGCGGCCGCTGGTGGCGGCCGTGGGTGACCCGCTCGCACTGCGACTGGCCGCGGACGCGCCGGACTCCGACGCGGCGGGGTCGCCCGGCGCGGTCACGGTCGAGGTGCTGGACCAGCTGTCACCGCGCGAACCGGCCGCGCAGGCCGGCATCGTCGTCGGCGATCCCGGGACGCGCGGGCGCCGATCCGCGGATCTGACGATCGATCAGGTGGACGCGACGACGCTCGAGGTGGGCATACCCATGCGCACGGTCCGAGTGGATCTCATCGAGCCGCACGGGGAGACTCGCTTCTTCGAGCCCGCCGCGGATTCCGAGTCCGCCGACGAGCTCGTGCCGGCGGTCTAGTGCGGACCGGGCGGTTGCAGATGAGGGAAGGAAGTGAGACCGCGTGTCTGTCGATGTGACAACGGATATGGGAGCGGCAGACGGAGAAGACGAGCCGGACGTGGCGGCTGAACCGAGTCCACGGCATGCCGCGGCGGCGGTGTTCTCCAGTCGGCTTTCCGCGCTCATCTCCGAGTCCATAGTGTCGACCGAAGGCGGCGCGACCAGATCGCTGACGCTCTATTCGCTCGCACAGCATCTGGAACTGGCGTACCCGGACGTACCGGTCTCGCAGTCGGGGTTGTACCGGCTCATGCACGGCGACGCCATCCCCAGGCTCGATCTGATCATCGCCCTGGCCCGGGTGTTCGATGTTCCACCGGAGTATTTCGTGACCCGAGACGATCGGGGACGAGACTCTTGACGGCTTCTCGCCGGCGGGAATAGTGGCGTGTCGGTGGTCGCGCCGACCCGGATACGATCCCGGCCATGCCCGACGAGCACGCGGAGGACCTATTCCTCCGGCACCGAGCGGCGCTGCTGGACGCGTTGTTGTCGGATCCGGCCCTCGGTTCGTCCGGACCCGAAGCCGTTGCGCCGGTCGCTGACTCGTCACCTGGAACGGCGACGGAACCCGGCGTGCCGCTCACGCCAGGATCGGATCCGGATTCCGATGACCTGCCCGGCTCGCCGATCCGGAACGCCGCCGTCCCCAAGGCGAGTGAACGGATTCTGGCGCTGTTGAACGGGCAGATCCCGAACGACAGTCCGGCGCACGACTTCTCGACGTCTCTACCGGACCGCACCGTACCTCCCCTCGAAGAACCCCGGGCCTTCGAAGAACGAACATCGTCCGAGGGACCGGAGCGGTCACGGCCGGACCCGGCCGAGCGCGTGCGCGAGTTGGTGTCGGGGTTGCGCACGCGCAAGGCCTGGGTCGCGATCGCCGCAGGGCTGCTGCTCGTTCTGATCCTTGTGCTGATCACGACCGGTACCGGTGAGTCCCCCTCGGGAACAACGGATTTCGCGACAGTCTCACCAAACACCTTGGCTGTGAACAATTCCACCACCGCGACCGCCGCCGCGGCAGCGACGATCGCCGCCAAGTCGGCACAGGCGCATTGCCCGCCGGGCGGAGCGCCCGCCGCCGACGCCTTCGCGGGGACCGGTAAGGCATGGTCTTGTGCGCGCGCTTACCGGGTGGACGGTCAGGTGCTCACGATCGACCTGGGCGGCACCTACCGGGTCGACTCCATCGGCGTCGTTCCGGGATGGGACGCCGCCGGACCGGACGGTGCCGATCTGTGGGCCAAATATCGTACGGTCAGCCGAATTTCGTACAGATTCGACGATCCCAACGCTACGACGTTCACACAGCAGACTCTGGATCAGCGCACGCTGGTGGTTACCCGGATAGAACCCGCGGTGACCGCCACCAAAATCGTCTTGACGGTCCTGGAGTCCAAGGGCGAGCCGAACGTCAACTCGGTCGCCCTGTCCTCCATCGTGATCACCGGGCAGTGATGCACTCTCTGTGCGACTACTGCGGTCATAACGGTCCGGGAACGCTGTGCGCGCAGTGCGGCGCACCCTTGCGGGTCGTCGCCGGCATGAGACGAGCGGTAGCCGCCGCGGGCCGCGCGGAAGAGTCGATCGCGGAAGCGGAGCGGACAGCTGGAGCGCTGACCGAGGGCGTCGAACGGGTGGTGGGGTCGGCGGTGTGGCAGTGGCGAGCCGCGCTGAGCGCGATCGCGCTGCTCGGGGTGCTCTCCACTGTGCTCGTGCTGTGGAGCGTGCCGCGGCTCGGATCGCCGCAGGCCCCGGCGACTCCGTACGCGGCGATGCCGTTCGCACTGCACTCGGCGAATTGCCGCCGGTCGGAACCCGAAGCGGTGCACTGCGCCATCGCGGCGAATGATCCACTGCTCGCCGGGGACATCGCCGGCGGCCGGGAGCTGATATTCACGCTGCGCACCGTGTCACCGGATCGGTTGGCCGCGGATCTGCGGCGCTGGCGCTCGGGAGGGGCCGTTGTGGTGGCCGACGGGGCGGTGTTCGCGGCGATCGGGGCCGGGTCGACCGTGTGGTACGCCGACACCAGGTCCGGGGTGCGAATCGATACCGCGGCCTTTGCCGGACCGTCCGCTGCTCGAATCTTTCTGTCGCGCTCGGGATTACTGGCCTGAGGATGCCGCGCGGTCGCTGACCGCCGGTACCCGTCCGGCCCGGCGCCAGGGCGTGGTTGTGCTGGGCGAGCTCATGATCGCCCCCGCACACCCAGGGCGTCGGTCCGCACGCACGCCAACCCTGCCGCGATCCCTTCTCGCCGATGTTTAGCGGCTCGATAGCTGAGTGGCGCTGGGGGCGAGTTCGCTGATTTGCCTTCTGGCCGTTGTGTTTCCACTGGATTGCAGAAGTATCCACCTATTGATCGTCCCGTTGTTTAACGGTACATTCGTGAGCGATATGGCCCGCATCACGTGAAAGGTCACCCAGCATGACAACCGTCAAACCCCCCGAGGCATCCACCGATGCCCTGGCTGCCGAGGACGCGGGGTACCACAAGTCGCTGCGTCCGCGGCAACTACAGATGATCGCCATCGGCGGCGCCATCGGCACCGGCCTGTTCCTGGGTGCGGGCGGCCGGCTGGCCAGCGCCGGACCGGGCCTGTTCCTGGTCTACGCCGTGTGCGGCGTGTTCGTCTTCTTCATCCTGCGTGCACTCGGCGAACTCGTACTGCACCGCCCCTCCTCGGGCTCGTTCGTCTCCTACGCCCGCGAGTTCTACGGCGAGAAGATGGCTTTCACGGTCGGATGGCTGTACTTCTTCCACTGGTGCATGACCGGCATCGTGGACATCACCGCGGTCGCCGCGTACGTCCACTACTGGGGCAGCTTCCAGGCGGTGCCCCAATGGCTGATCGCGCTGGTCGCGCTGGCCCTGGTGGTGAGCATCAACCTGATCTCGGTGCGCTGGTTCGGTGAGCTCGAATTCTGGGCGGCGCTGATCAAGGTCGTCGCGCTGATCGGCTTCTTGATCATCGGCACCGTCTTCCTGACGGGCCGGTTCACGATCGAGGGTCAGAACACCGGCTTCTCGGTCATCTCCGATAACGGCGGGCTGTTCCCGTCGGGGCTGCTGCCCCTGGTTCTGGTCACCACCGGTGTCGTCTTCGCTTACGCCGCGGTCGAATTGGTGGGCACGGCGGCCGGTGAGACGGAGAACCCGGAGAAGATCATGCCGCGGGCCATCAATTCGGTGATCGCGCGCATCGCGTTGTTCTACGTCGGGTCCCTGGTGCTGCTCGCGCTGCTGCTGCCGTACACCGCGTTCGAGGCCGGGGTCAGCCCGTTCGTGACCTTCTTCTCGAAGCTCGGTGTGCCGGCGGCCGGTTCGGTCATGAATCTGGTTGTGCTGACCGCGGCGTTCTCCAGTCTCAACGCAGGTCTGTACTCGACGGGCCGAATCCTGCGCTCGATGTCGATGAACGGTAGTGCGCCCACAGCGGCGGCCCGAATGTCGCAGACGGGCGTGCCGTACGTGGGGATTCTGGCGACCGGCGCCGTCGCCCTGGTGGGCGTCGGGCTCAACGCCCTGGTCCCCGAGCAGGCGTTCGAGATCGTGCTGAACATGTCCGCGCTGGGCACCATCGCCTCATGGGCGGTCATCGTCCTGTGCCAGTTGCAGCTGTACCGGTGGTGGCGCCAGGGCCGGGCGGAGCGACCGGCGTTCCGGCTGATCGGTGCGCCCTACACCAGCTACGCGACGCTCGTGTTCCTGGCCGCGGTGGTCGTCCTCATGGCCTGCAGTGACGACGCGGTGCAGCGCGGCGCGGTGCTGACGATGCTGCTGATCGCGGTCCCCGCGCTCGTGGGCGGCTGGTTCCTCGCTCGTAAGCGCGTGCAGCGGGTGGCCGCGGAGCGGCAGGGCTACACGGGGCAGTTTCCCGTGGTCGCCGAGCGCAGGCAGCCCGGACGCGCCGGCGAATCCGCGGATGCGCCGCTGCGATACCCACTCGAGGACGCTGACGGTCCACGACCGCAGGACACCGTTTCGGGATCCGGCGAAAGCGACCGCGACTAGCGTGCCGCCCCGTCCCGGTCTGCCGAGCCCGGGGCGGGGCGTTCCCTGGGGTGGGAACAGTACAACCGCAATACATTTCGAAGGGAACCGACAATGAGACCTCGATCGCACGGCGGGCTCGAGAGGTTTCGATGTCGGA
Source organism: Nocardia sp. NPDC003693 (assembly GCF_053981095.1). NCBI lineage: Bacteria > Bacillati > Actinomycetota > Actinomycetes > Mycobacteriales > Nocardiaceae > Nocardia > Nocardia sp. NPDC003693. The sequence goes on along the minus strand of NZ_JBSFNO010000011.1, from coordinate 89,025 downwards.
GCAACCCAGCACGTCCGGTCGCCCGCATCCCTGGGCGAACGGCCGGATGCGGCGTGCGGACACACCCGGGTGGCCGGCGCATCCTTGGGCCACCCGCCGTCCCGGCATCGAGAACCCGGCGCGTGCGGTCGCCCGGCCCGGCAGGCCGGAAGCCGAGCTGTCCCGGCTGCTTTCGGTGGCCACCGCGGCCGAGGACTCGGGTCGCAGTGCCCGTTCCCGCCCGAGCGTCCGCCGTCTCGGCGGCGGACTGGTGGAGCTGCCCCGCGTGAGCCCCGTGGATCCCGCGCTGGCCGCGCTGGCCGACCCCGAGGTGCCGGAGCCGAAGCGGTTCTGCTGGAAGTGTTCCCAGCCGGTGGGGCGCCGCGACGTTTCCGGTCCCGGTGCGGTGTCCGGCATCTGCGCCGAATGTGGCTCGCCCTTCAACTTCCGGCCGCCGCTGCGCCCCGGGGATCTGGTCGCCGGGCAGTACGACGTGCGCGGCTGCCTCGCGCACGGCGGCCAGGGCTGGATCTATCTGGCGGTGGACCGCAATGTGTCCGATCGCTGGGTAGTGCTGAAGGGACTGCAGAATCCGATGGACTTCGAGGCGCACGTGGTTGCCGTCGCCGAACGCCAGTTTCTGTCCGAGGTAGCGCATCCCGGCATAGTCAAGATCTACAACTTCGTGCGGCACACACCGCCCGGAGAGCCCGATGGCGGATACATAGTCATGGAGTACGTGGGGGGCCGCTCGCTCAAAGCGGTCCTCGATCAGTGCGATCCCGGTCGGCTGCCGGTTACCGAGGCGATCGCCTACATCATGGAAGTGCTTCCGGCGCTGGACTACCTGCACTCCTTCGGACTCGCCTACAACGATCTCAAGCCCGACAACATCATGGTCACCGAGGACGAGGTCAAACTCATCGACTTGGGTGCGGTGGCGGCCATGGACTCCTTCGGCAGCATCTACGGCACGCCCAGCTATCAGGCGCCGGAGATCACCCGCACCGGCCCTACGGTCGCCTCGGACATTCACACCGTCGGACGCACCTTGGCCGCGATGGTGCTCGTGCTGCCGCGCGCCGACACCGGCCACCACCTGCCGGGTATTCCGGATCCGGCGGGCCACGCGGTGCTGCGCCGCCATCCAGCGCTGTACCGATTGCTCTGCCGTGCCACTCATCCGGACCCGGAGTCCCGCTTTCCGTCCGCGTACTCGATGTACTGCCAGCTGGCCGGCGTGCTGCGCATGGTGCTGGCCGAGGAGACGGGGCTCGAGCAACCGCAGGCTTCGCTCGAATTCGGCTCCATGCGGGGTGATTTCGGCATCGACTCGCTCATCGCGCAGACCGATGGGATGGTCAGCGGCGTGGGCCGGGACGGCGGGCTCGACGCGAGCGAGATCGTCGCCGCGCTGCCGGTGCCGTTGATGGACCCCCAGGATCCTTCCGCGGAGCTGTTGTCGACACTGCTGCACGGCGAGCCGCGCACCGCGCTCGACGCCTTGGCGCGCACGCACGACCAGATTCGCACCGGGGTGGTGTCGGCTCCCGCCTCCTATGAGCTCGAAGGCGCCCTGACCGCGGTCCGGGCGTATCTGGATCTGGGCTGTGTCCCGCCCGCGGCGCGCCTGCTGGAAGAACTGCGGCCGAGCTACCCGGCGGACTGGCGCATCGAGTGGTACCTGGGTATCGCCGCGCTGCTGGACAGCTCGTTCGCCGACGCGCACGCCCGTTTCGGCACCGTGCTCTCGATGCTGCCCGGTGAAGCGGCGCCACTGCTCGCACTGGCGGCCACCCTGGAAATTCGGCTGCGCGATACCCACGACATCGAGTACGGACAGACCTGGCAGCGACTGTCGGCCGAGTGCTATCGCGCCGTCTGGCAAGTCAATCACGGCGTGGTCAGCGCGGCGGTGGGACTGGCTCGACGGCATGTGGCGGCAGGTGAGCCGCTCGCGGCGGTGGCCGTACTCGAGCAGGTGCCCGCGGCGTCCCGGCATTTCCCGGTGACACGTTTGACGGGTTCGCTGCTGCTGGTGTCGAGGCCGGTCATCGAGATCAGCGGGACCGACCTGGCGACCGCCGCGGCCTGGCTTGCGGCCGCCGAGCACGAGCCTCGCGCGTTCCAGCTGCGCGTGGTCGTGGTGGGCGCGGCACTGGAGTGCCTGCGCACCGGCGCGCACCCCGAACAGCCCGATGCACGGCTGCTGGGTTTCCCCGTCACCGAAGAGGGGCTCAGGCTCGGGCTCGAGTCATGTCTTCGGGATCTGGCTCGGATGACCTCCAGCCGACTGCACCGGTACCGCCTGGTCGATCTCGCGAACCACGTTCGGCCCCGGACATTCTGGTGACCAGCGCTTTCCTACCTCGTGTCGGTCGATCGGACCAAATACCTGACACGGCAACCTGTTGCCGGGCATGCCGACACCGGATGGGTCACTCGGGTGTGGGCAGTCGGTGTTTCGGTGTGGTTTCCTGTACGCATGGTTGGAGGGGCCGAGTACACCATCGACGAGCTCGCGCAGGCCGCGGGCACTACTGTGCGTAGTGTCCGGGTGTACCACGAGCGCGGAGTTCTACCGCCGCCGCAGGTTCGCGGACGCACGGGGTACTACGGCGCCGAGCATCTGAATCGCGTGCGTACCATCGGCAGACTGCTCGAGCGCGGAATCAAGTTGAACGGCATCAAGGAATTGCTGGCCGCGTGGGATCGTGGGGACGACCTCGGCGCGGTGCTCGGCGTGGCCACGCGGACCCGAGACGAGCTGGGGGCGGTGGACGCCGCTATCCCGGCCACCGAATTGCAGGCCCGCTACGCCGATGTGCCGGACGGTTTGGCGCGGGTGGTGGCCCTGGGCATCTATCAGCCCGTCGACGCGGTCACCTACCGGATCGCTGATCCGGAACTGCTCGCGGTGGTCGATCGGCTCGCGACCGCCGGTGTCCCCAACACCGACATACTGCGTGAGCTCGACTGGCTGCACGTGACCTGCGATCGGATCGCGCGCAGATTCGTCGATCTGACGCAGCAGTACGCGTGGGAGCCGTACGCCGAGTCCGATCGCACACCCGCGGACGCGGCGCTTCTGGCGGACCGCGTGACCACGCTGCGAACGATGTGCGGCCCCGTGATCGGCGAGCTGACCGGACGGCTCGTCGACCGCCGGATACAGGAGGACGGCGACCTGTCGGAGGTGCTGGGCGAGGGCTGAGTGTCCCGGCCGCGCCGATGGCGTCCCGCAACGGCGCTCGCGCCGGTCGACGGGCGCGTAAGCGCTGTTCCCAGCAGTGGGGAGTGGTGTGCCCGGCATGCCCGCACGTCTTGGCTATCCTCCGAAACATCCTGCGGGAGAGCCACCGCCGGCCGGCGGCGGGCACGGTGGAAGGTGAATCATGGCGGCTTCGTTCACATTGCCGCGAGTTGACGACGCGCCGATTCTCGAGTCCTATGTGGTGCGTGCCGAAGCGGTGCTCCGGAAGTTGCTGGAAGCTCTCGGTGACGGGTCGGCGGCGGCGCTCGGCGTCGAGACACTGCGCGCGTTGGGCCCGCGGCCGATGGCCGCGGGGGAGATGGAAGCGAAGTATCAGGCCGATCAGTCGCAGGCGGACCGCTACCGGACGGTTCTGAACTCGCTGGACGTGCGGACCGCTGACATAGCCGCCAAGTCGGCTCAGGTGGCGGGAGCCGCTCGTGCCGAAGTGCTGGGCTTGGAGCACACGATTCGTGAGTTGCTGGAAAGCGTACCCGCAAAGCCAAGTGTGGCATGGCAATTGGAGGCTATCGCGAGGATCGACGCCGCTATCGGCGTCGCCGAGCGCACCGTCGCCCGGGCACAACAGGACCTCATGGCGCATGCCGGTGCGATGGTGGCCCCGGCTTCGGCTCCCGGCGGTGGCGGCTCCGCTCCCGCCTACTCTCCTCCCGCCTACGCCGGCCTCGGGGGCGGTGCGAACGGTGGTATCCCCTCCGTGTCCGGTGGTAGCCCAGCGCCGGGCAGACGCGTCCCGGGTGTGGACGTGCGTGAGGTGAGTGCCGCCGGTGCCCGCTCGATCCCGGAGGGCAAACAGGTTCAGGCCGCGGAGATCTACCGGTATCTGACCACCCGATATGGTTTCACGCCCGCGCAGGCGGCGGGCATCCTGGGCAATATGCAGGTCGAATCCGGCTTCGACACGGGTGCCTTCAACCCGAACGAGGGCGCGATCGGTCTCTGTCAGTGGTTGGGCGGACGTCGCGCGCTTCTCGAGCAGTTCGCCGCGGCCCAGGGCAGACCGGTGACCGACTGGCAGGTTCAGGTCGACTTCATGATGCGTGAGCTGCAAGGCAGCGAGTCGAATGCCTACGCGCACATCAAATCGGCGCAAAGCCCGGCCGCCGCTGCCGCGGTCTTCGATCGGTACTACGAGCGCAGCTCCGGCGCCGCTCGTGGTCAACGGATGGCCAATGCCGTCAGCATCGCGTCGTCGATGGGAGCAGTTTCGGCCTGAGAACGCCCCGCGCCGGCCCGCGCCACCACGGCATTCCGCCGTGGTGACCGCGGGCCGGCTGTTTTCGTAGCGGCTGTCGTCGCTTCATGCTCCTGCGCGTCTGTTCCCTCTGGTGGGGGCATCTCTCACCTAGATAGTGCAACACTATTCAACGTGCCGCTATTCAACGGCACGATAGACAAGGAAGAAGATGTTGCCGCCGCTACCACACGTACGGCTTTCTGGAATGGAGCGAACACATGGCTACTGACGCACACTTCGGTCGGGCACACGGCCTGTTGGCCGCTATGGCGTTCACCGTCGCGTTGGCGGGGATCGCCTTGGCCGGCGCGGGACCGGCGCATGCCGAGCCCGGTGGCAGGGGGCATCGCGACACCACGGGACAGCATCACGTCGATCGTCAGGGGATTCACCATCGGGACTCGAATCCGGGTATGCAGGACGAGCATGACGATGCCCGTCGTGACTACTACAACGAGGCGTACGGAAAACCCGGGGCGGGCGTCGGCGTCGAGCGACGCGGTGGCTCGAACTCCGCGACCTGGAATCGCACGGCGCGCGGCGACGGCTCGGGCTGGGTTGTCTGTCCGCGTTTGTCGCGCACCTGTGGATGACGTCGGGTTGGGTTCTAGGGAAGGGTTCGGGTCGGTCGCGGTGCGCACCGCGACCGCCGCGCGACGCCTCGTCGACCGGGAAAGCCCGGGGGAGTGGGGCCGGCCTCCGCGTCCACACGTCGAAGTCGGCCCGGTTGTCGAACCCGCGCGGCGAGCACGCCCGCACCCGGCTCCCGGATCGGGCGAGTTGGCCGGCGCCGATGAGGATGCTGTGGTGCTGCGCCCAATGCGCGAGTTGGCGCGGCTGCGGCTGTTGTGAACACGGCGGCTGTCTGCCGAAGGTATCGATACTTGTGGTCGAAAAACAGCCAGGACGGCAGATAACTCGGCACCGAGCTCCGGACTTGGGGGTGAGTCCAGCCGGCGTCCGAGTCCGGTCATCCGGTCCGTAGTCGCGGCGAGGACCCTGTCGTCATCGAGCAGAGCCTCATCGAGATTGGTGACAGCCCACAAGACCGCCAGACTGAACTCGTTGAGCGCGTATGCCTGGGACGTTCGGCGAACTCGGGCACTCGAACCCGCCGCCATGTTCTTGATGCCGAACGATTGCGCGCTTCCAGGCGATAAACCTGCCGCGGGCCATGGTCGAAAGATGTTGCTGCAGAGCCTGTGTTGAACCGGTGGTTGTGGTGACCGAGCGTCGTTCAACGGCAGTCAGTTCGGTGAGCCCAGAGTCGGGGGCCTTGCGCTCCGGGGATCGGGTCGAGATCCACATCGATCCGGTCCTTTCCAAGCACGGCGAGTGGGCCGTCATGACATCGATCGTCCGCCGCACCATCGCTCGCCTGCGTTCCCCGCGCGTCCTCGCCGCGATAGTCGGTTTCCTGGTGATAGGCGGGACCGTGCTCACCGTTACCGCCCTGAGCCTGCACGGCACCACCGGCCTGACCACGACCAGCGAGGATTGATCTCGCCGCTGCACCGATGCCCGGGCGCGACGGCGGGTGCGGAACCATCGCACCTGCCGCGCGCGGGCGGGCAGTACCGCTCAGCGCGCTGTGCCCGGCCGCACCGCAGGGCTCAGGCCAGGTACTTCGTGAGCTGGGGGAGCGCTTCGCCGGGGTGGGTGGCCACGATCGGGTCGCCGATGGCCTGCAGTTTCCAGCCGGACCGGGTGCGGTAGAGCTTTCCCAGCACGAGCCCGGTGTGCGGGCCGCCGCCCGCGAGATCGAAATGCGCGAGTTCTACACCGCGAACGCTGTCCGAGAGGCGGCAGTGCGCGTTGCCGATCGTGTCGAAAGTGTGCCCGCCGTACGAGGTTACGATCAGCACGACCGTCGCGACCTGACCGTGGATGCGCGCGAGGTCGGCGGTGATGATCTCGCCCTCGCCGGTGCCGTGCCCGGTCAGATCGTCGCCCAGATGCCGGACCGAGCCGTCCTTGGACATGAGCTGGGCGAAGTACACGACATCGAGCAGATGGTGGCTGTGGTCGAAAAGCAGTGCCGCGGAATCGAGATCGATGTGCTCGGATGCCGGGGTGGTGACCTCGAGCGGCGCCGACGGATCCCATCCGACGCTCATCTGGACGTGATCGAGACTCTCGCCGGTGCCCGTGCGCAGCCGAATGGTCTGACCGGGGTCGAGCGCGAGCGGATGCGTGATGTCGATGACGGCCTCGCTCGGCGGCTGCACGCGCACCGACGCGCCTTCGAGGAACACGTGGTGCTGCGCCATCAGCCCGATGAAGCCGCCGGCGTGGCCGCGACCGCGATCGACGACCTGCCAGCGGTGGTCCACGCGTTCGATGTCGACCGCGATCAGTGCGCTGACGTCGCCGAGGTCGGAGAGCTTGTAGCTGTGGCCGATCGTGCCGCGATCGTCACCGACCTCGATGATCGCGGTCTCGGCGTCGAACGTCCCGTGGGGATTGTCCAGGCCCAGCACCACCCGCACCGTGGAGACATCGGCGGGAATCCGCTCGAGATCCAGCGCGAGCGCGGAGAACACGCCCGGTTCCGGGTCCAGCGAGCGCACGCCCGGGGCCTCGCGTTTCGCGCCGAAGACGAAGTCGGTGTCGTCGTGCCGTGTGCCGGAGGGCGCGAGCAGGAACGCACCCAGATGCGCGGGCGCGTGCGTGCGCGCCGCGAGCAGCACACGGGTGGTTCCGGCCGGGACAGGCCGCCGATCCTCGATCAACTCGGTCACCCTTTCGGAGCCCGGGAACCTGCCCGGGTCGGTAGTCGGTACGCAGCCCACCGTAACGACAGATCACCGCTCCCGCCCCCGTCGCGAGCGCATTCCGCCCGGACGCGACGGGAGGCGCCGACCGCCCGCGCGGACCCGGCCGGAGGGGCGGCGCAAGCCCCGATTGTGGTTGTCTTGCTGCTGTGCGGGTCGACGTGGCGGAGGTATCGGGGTGGGGTTGTGGTGCCGGCGGGTACGGCGGGAATATCGGCGAGACGGCGGCGGCTATCCTTTATCAGTCATGAAGTCGGCTTTCCCGGGGTCCATCGGTGCCCAGACGGTCTACCTCGATCACGCGGCCACTACTCCCATGTTCCCGGTCGCCGTCGAGGCGATGACCGCTGTGCTCGGGTCGGGCGGTAACGCCTCGTCGCTGCACGGGTCGGGGCGCGCGGCGCGGCGGCTGCTCGAGGAAGCGCGCGAATCCATCGCGGCGGGACTCGGCGCCCGGCCCTCGGAAGTGATCTTCACATCCGGCGGGACCGAGAGCGACAACCTCGCGGTCAAGGGGATCTACTGGGCCCGGCGGGACGCCGATCCCCGGCGCACCCGGATCCTGGCGAGTTCGGTCGAGCATCACGCGGTGATCGACACCGTGGAATGGCTCGAGGCGCACGAGGGCGCGAGCGTCACCTGGCTCGAGGCCGACGCCGACGGCATCATCACCCCGCGCGTGCTGCGCGAAGCGCTCGCCGCGCACGCCGACGAGGTGGCGCTGGTGAGCATCATGTGGGCCAACAACGAGGTCGGCACGATTCAGCCGATCCTCGACTTGGCCGCCGTGGCACAGGAATTCGACGTGCCCATGCACAGCGACGCGGTCCAGGCGGCGGCGCAGCTCCCCATCGATTTCGGCCGCAGTGGTTTGGCCGCCGCGAGTTTCGCCGGCCACAAGGTCGGCGGGCCGCACGGGGTCGGCGTGCTGCTGCTGGGCCGTCAGGTCACCGCGGTGCCGCTGCTGCACGGCGGCGGGCACGAACGCGACGTGCGTTCGGGCACCTCCGACGTGCCCGCGGCGGTGGGGCTCGCGGCGGCTGTCAGCGAGACCGTCGCCGGAATGACCGTTCGCACGGTCGAATTGGAGCGGCTGCGGGATCGGCTCATCGACGGCGTCCGGGCCCTGGTGCCCGACGCCATCCTCAACGGCGCGACCGGCGAGCGACGCCTGCCGGGCAACGCCCACTTCACGTTCCCCGGCTGCGAGGGCGATTCGCTGCTCATGCTGCTGGACGCCGCCGGGATCGAATGCTCGACCGGATCGGCCTGCAACGCCGGTGTCGCCGGACCCAGCCATGTGCTGCTCGCCATGGGTGTGGAACCGCGGCTGGCGCGCGGGTCGCTGCGATTCACCTTGGGACACAACTCGACCGACGCCGATATCGACGCCGCGCTGGCCGCGCTGCCGCAGGTCGTCGAAAGGGCGAAGGCGGCCGGCATGGCCGGGGCGAAAGGAGGCTTCTGATGCGAGTACTTGCCGCGATGAGTGGTGGTGTGGATTCCGCGGTCGCGGCCGCCCGCGCCGTGGACGCCGGACACGAGGTGGTGGGCGTGCACCTGGCGCTGTCCGCCTCGCCGGGCACGCTGCGCACCGGATCGCGCGGTTGCTGCTCCAAGGAGGACGCCGGTGACGCCCGCCGGGCCGCCGACGTGCTCGGAATCCCGTTCTACGTCTGGGATTTCGCCGACCGCTTCAAGGAAGACGTCATCGACGACTTCGTCGCCGCGTACGCCGCGGGGGAGACCCCGAACCCGTGCCTGCGCTGCAACGAGAAGATCAAGTTCTCGGCGCTGGCCGATCGCGCGGTCGCCCTCGGCTTCGACGCCGTGGTGACCGGGCACTACGCGCGGCTCGAGGACGGCGTGCTGCGCCGCGCGGTGGACGCGGACAAGGATCAGTCGTACGTGCTCGCGGTGCTCACCGCGGATCAGCTTTCGCGCGCGATGTTCCCGGTCGGCGACACCCCGAAGCCGGCGATTCGCGAGGAGGCCGCCGAGCGCGGGCTCGCGGTCGCGAACAAGCCGGACAGTCACGACATCTGCTTCATTCCCTCGGGCGACACCCAGGCGTTCCTGGGCGCGAAGATCGGCATCCGCCCCGGCGCCGTGCTCGACGCGGACGGCACCAAGCTCGGCGAGCACAAGGGCGTGCACGAGTTCACCATCGGCCAGCGCAAGGGCCTGGGTCTGCCCGGTCCCGCCGCCGACGGCAAGCCGCGCTACGTCACCGGCATCGATCCCGACTCCGGCGTCGTGACCGTCGGCTCGGCGCAGGACCTCGAGGTCTGGACCGTGCTGGCCGACCGCGCGATCTGGACCTCCGGGGAGACCCCGGACGGCCCGGTCGAGTGCGTGGCCCAGGTCCGCGCCCACGGCGGCACCGCCCCCGCGGTGGCCGAACCCGACGGCGACGGCCTGGTGGTCCGCCTGCGCGAGCCCCTCACCGGCGTGGCCCGCGGCCAGGCCGTGGTCCTCTACCGCCCGGACACTGACGGTGACGAGGTCCTCGGCAGCGGCACGATCTCCGGCACCGATCGCGAACGGCATTCGTACGCGGGGGAATTGGTCGCCGACAAGGCGTAGCCGGGAGTCGGGTCGACCGCGGGGCCGCCGCGAGTTGGGCGGCGTCGTGACCGCGCCGTACCGCGTGTGAACGGACATGTTCGCCGCCCGGTCCCGTGCCCGCGCTCGACCGGCACGAAATTCGTCCACCCGGGGTCTCTCCGGCCGCGCATTTGGCCGGGATTCATGTCCTGAGCACAATGGACCGCGGCCGCGCGGCGCGAACAGGCGGAACGGGAGCGCTGTGAGTACGGGTCCGGCGGCTGTTCTCCGAAATAGCGTGCCCGGTCCGTCGCACGGATGCGGGCCTGTGCGAAGGTTCGCGTAGTCGTCACCGGGCGGCTGCGAAATATCGGGTACGACCGAGTGAACGGTGGTGGCGCGGATGAGTGACGTCGACGACGGGGTTTCGGTGCTGCGCGGCGGCATCGCGACCGGCATGGGCTCCTGGCCCGGCGTCGACGCGCGCGAGTCCGCCGCGACCGTGGTCGGGGAACTCGGCGGCCTGCCGCATCTGGTGGAGCTGCCCGCCCGGGGCGTCGGGGCCGACATGATCGGCCGGGTGTCGCCGCTGCTGGTGGACATGCGCTTCGACGGCACCACGCGCGGGTACAAGCTCGCGGTCCGGCCGGGCGCGGTGGCGCGGCGCGCGCACGATCTCCTGCGTGAGGATCTGGACCGGCTCGAAGAAGCCTGGGAGACAGCGGGTCTCGCGGGCGCCGGGCGAACGGTCAAACTCCAGGTCACCGGTCCGCTCACATTGGCGGCGGAGGTGGAGCTGCCGCACGGGCACCGGGTGCTCACCGATTCCGGTGCGGTGCGCGATCTTTCGGAGTCGCTCACCGAGGGCCTCGCGCGCCACGTCGCCGAGGTCGAGAAGCGGCTCGGCGCGAAAGTTCTGCTCCAGCTGGACGAACCGCTGCTGAGCCGGGTGCTGGACGGCACCCTGCGCGGGGTCAGCGTCCTGAACACCGTGCGCGCCGTCCCCGAACCGGAGGCGCTGCACATTCTCGACACGGTCATCACCGCCCAGCCCGGACCGGTTCTGCTGCACAGCTGTTCGTCGACCCCGGCGCTCGGCTTCCTGCGCAAGACCGCGGCCGCCGGCGTCGCCTTCGACATGGCCGCGATCGGCGTTTCCGACCTCGACCGCATCGGCGAATTGCTCGACGACGGCAGGCATCTGGTGCTCGGCCTGGTCCCGACCACGCCGCCCGAGGTCCCGATCACCTGGCGCGATGTCGCCGAACCCGGTGTGCGCCTGATGGATCGCCTCGGCTTCTCCCGCCGCCTGCTCGCCGACCAGATCCTGGTCTCACCCGCCTGCGGTCTCGCCGGTGCGTCGCTGGACTGGGCCCGCAAGGCCCTGACCCTGGCGACCGAGACGGCGGCGGTCTACGCCGACGAGCCCGAGTCCCTCGACTTCACCGACCCGGTACCGACTCGCTGATCGACCGCACAGGATCACCGGCACCCTGAACGTAGTCGCCGACGGACGAATCGTCGGCGCGCGCCGACGTCGGCTGGACACCGGTTCGGCAGCGCCGGCGAGCCGCACCCCGCCGGTCGGGCCTCAGTACCGCTGGTCGCCCGGCTGGTCGGGCTTGCGGAACGGGTCCTGGCCCGGCTGATCGGGTTTGCCGAGCGGGTCCTGACCGGGCCCGCCGACCGGGCCCTGGTTCAGCTGCTCGTGCTGCGGGAAGCCCTGCTGACCCGGCCCCTGCTGCTCCCGCGACTGCTTGGACCCGAAGTACGGCCGCGCCCCCGGATGCGCGATGGACCAGCTGTCCGGCTTCCCCGCCGGGTACACGACCGCGATCTGATCGCCGATCGAGGGCCACTGCGCGGTATCCCAGGCGAATCGCCCGTACACCTCGTGCGCGACCACCGACGGTCCCGAAATGGTCCCGGTGAGCGTGACGTACTGCTCCCCGGTCACCTGCGGATGCGGACTGACCCCGTGGACGTACAACGTCCCCTCTTCGGCGTTCGCCCCCAGCGGCGCGCCGTCCCGCGCCCGCCGGTAGTACATGAGCGACGCGACGAGCACACCAACGAGCAACACGACGAACGCAAGCTCCAGCATGAACCCCATGCTAGGCCCCTCGATGTCCGTTTCCGGACCCCGCCCCGCAGGCGCGGGCGTCTACCTCACTGCGGAGTGAGGTCCGTGATCCCGAACTCCCCGCGCCGCAACTGCCACACCGTCGTCCGCTTGCTCTGCGACCGCCCGTTCCCTCGATCGATCAGGCTGCGGTTCGCGGTCGTGAACACCAGTTGCGCGCCCTGGGTGTTCGTCTCCGGATTCTGGAACAGCTGGATCAGGCGATCCGCCACCTCGGGGGTCAGGTGCGCGTCGATGTCGTCGACCGCGAGGACACCGCCCGCGTCCAGGGCGTCGAGCATCGGCGGCAGCAGCCGCAGCATCGACAGCGTCGCGCTGGACTCGTCGGTGATGTCGAACGCCGTCTCGATCCCCTCGTGGGACAGCCCGAGGCCCACCCCGCGCCGCGCGACCATGCGCGAGTACAGCGCGTCGCGCGCGGCGTACAGGTTGGCCAGCTCGCGCCGCAGCAGCGTCACCGTGATGCCGTGCTCGAGGAACATCTCCTCGGCGTAATTGGCCGAGATGGTGCAGTTCTCGACCTCCTTGGTGGTGGCGGCGATATCGGTGTCCAGATCCCGCAGGTAATCCGCGTACATGGGATCGTCCTCGGGCAGCAGCAGATCGGTGATGCCGAGATCGGCCCCGCGCAACAGCGTCAGCAACCGCATGGCGTGCTCGGTGGAGCGCGAGATGTGCGCGCCGACCCGATGCGCGATGTCGCTCGGATCCGGTTGCCCCACCTGCACTTCCAGCAGCGACTGGAACCATCGGTAGGCCGGGACCAGCGGTTCGGCGTACAGCTGCCCGGACAGGCTGAGCAGCAGGGCATTCGGCCGCACCAGCGGCACCACCGCGCCCAGCCCGTAGCGGGCGGCCTCGAACATGGGCCCGATGCGGATGTCGTCGCCGTGCCGGTCGAAGACCACGCGCTTGCGGTTGTGCGGATGCGAGTGCAGCCATTCCGCGCTCACATCGGCGTTGTCGAGTTTGAACCCGTAGGTATAGGGGCATCCCTCGGCGACGAAGTGCGCCACGAATTCCGAAGGGCGGTCCGCGAATCCGAGATGCGGGGTCCGGACGGGCCCGGAGAACGGGTCCCACCCGGTGACCGAGTTCAGCACCGCGTCACGCATGCGGTCCAGGGCGTCGACCAGCCCGGTCTTGCCGGTGGCGGCCGCACCGTATACGGCGGTGACCGGGGCGGCAACCGGGCCATTGCCGCGGGTGAGTCGCAGCTCCTGCGGCTCGGCGAGGGATCGGTGGTTCGTCACCTGAAAACTGCGCAACACCCTGGTCATCCTGCCGGTAGCGGGCCCGAAATGCGACTCTCACCTTTCGGACAACCGTCCCGGTGAACACGACACACCGGCGCGAGTCCGCGACACACCGGATTAACGGGGCTCCAGATGGATTCGAGCCACGAGCGCGCGGTGATCCGCGCCCGGCAACTCGACGGTTTCCACCGCCGCCGCACGCGCCCCGGAGAGCAGGATGTGGTCGATGCCTACCAGCGGCGGCCAGGGCTTGTCGGTCGGATAGGTGCGCAGGTAGCCGGCTCCGGTCTGTTCGGCGGCGTCGGCGTAGCGGCCGGAAACCATTGCGCGATACTGCGCGTGGTTGTAAGTGGCGTTCAGATCGCCGCCCGCGATGACGGGCCGGCTGGCCGGCGCCGCGTCGAGGATGACGCGCAGCCGGGTCAGCTCGTCGGCCCAGACCTCGGTGCCGTAGACCGGCGGGACGGGGTGCAGGGCGAACACGGTCACCGGGCCGATCCCGGGCAGGGTCGCGGTCGCCGAGAGCTGATTGAGGATGTAGCCGTCGTACTCGACGGTGTCGGTGAGCGGATACGCGCTCCAGATCCCGGTTCCGGCAGCGGTTTTCGCGGGGGAGACGTACCTGTGCGGCAGCAGCCGATCCAGCCCCGCCCGTTCGAGGTCCGCGATCGCGGGCGCGGTGAGTTCGTTGACGGTCAGCAGCGTGACGTTCCGCTTCCGGACCTGTTCGACCAGCACCCCCGGATCCGCCCCGTCGAACAGCAGATTCGCCTGCATGACCGTGATCTCGGGCCCCTCACCCGCCGGATCGCCGGCGAACAGCGGAACCTGTGTCGCCACGGCGACACCCAGCACCGCGACCGCGATTCCGGCTCCGGCCCAGCGCCGCGCGATCCCGAACACCGCCGCGCCCACCAGCGCGCAACCCATCAGATACGGCGCGAGCGAGGCCGCGAGCACCAGCGGCTGGGCGTCGGATCGACTGAAGTGCACACCGATTCCGAGCGCCCCGGCCGCCACCGCGCCCCACCCGAGCACCTCGGCGGCGATGCGCACACCCTTGGATTTCGCGAACTTCACCGATGTCTTCGACCCCACGGACTCCACGCCGACAGCCAACACGACACCGGGCCGCCCGGCCAGCCGCGAGTTCCGCTGTCTTCGCGCCCGCGGTCGGAACACCGCCGTCGCGCGACCGCGAAATCGCGCCCGCGAGAGCCGAATACGGACCCGGGCACCGGGGCTGGGCGACCCGCCGCCGGCCGCGAACAGGCTCCGAAATTCTTCGAAAAATGCGCCCCGACGTGCGGGAATGTCGCACGAACCTGTCGGTGGCCTGGACTATCGTAGGGGTTGTGAGCGAATCGGAAATCGAGATCACCCCGGCGAGTGGCGACGAGCGCGTGCAGTGGCAGCAACTGGCCGAGCAGGTGCGCGATCACCAGTTCCGGTACTACGTCCGGGACGCACCCACCATCTCCGACGGCCAGTTCGACGAGCTCTTCCAGCGCCTGAGCGCGCTCGAGGAGGCTCATCCGGATCTGCGCACCCCGGATTCCCCGACCCAGGTCGTCGGCGGCGGTTTCACCACCGAGTTCGCGCCGGTCGATCACCTCGAGCGCATGTACTCGCTCGACAACGTCTTCAACGAAGAGGAGATGCGCGCCTGGGTGGCGCGCGTGGAGACCGAGACCGGCGCGGACACGCACTTCGTGTGCGAGGTCAAGATCGACGGCGTCGCCCTCAACCTCGTCTACGAGAACGGCAGGCTGGTGCGCGGCGCGACCCGCGGCGACGGCACGACCGGTGAGGACGTCACCCTCAACGCCCGCACCATCGACGACATCCCGCACACGCTGACCGGCACCGCCGAGTTCCCCGTCCCCGAACTGCTCGAGGTGCGCGGCGAGGCGTACATGACGCTCGAGGACTTCGCGAACCTGAACGCCTCGATCGTCGCGGAAGGCAAAGCGCCGTACGCCAATCCGCGCAACACCGCCGCCGGGTCGCTGCGGCAGAAGGATCCGGCGGTCACCGCGCGCCGCCGGCTGCGCATGATCTGCCACGGCTTCGGCAGGCTGGTGGGCTTCACCGCGGCCTCCCAGCACGAGGCGTACCGGGCGCTGGCGGCCTGGGGCCTGCCGGTGTCCGCGCACACGGTACGGGTCCAGGGCGTGCAGGCGGTGCTGGACCGCGTCGCCTACTGGGGTGTGCACCGGCACGACATCGAGCACGAAATCGACGGTCAGGTCGTCAAAGTCGACGATTTCGCGCTGCAGCGCCGGCTCGGCGCGACCTCGCGCGCGCCGCGCTGGGCCATCGCCTACAAGTACCCGCCCGAGGAGGTGACGACCAAGCTCCTGGACATCCAGGTGAACGTCGGGCGCACCGGGCGGGTGACGCCGTTCGCGGTCATGGCCCCGGTCACCGTCGCGGGCTCCACCGTCTCGATGGCCACCCTGCACAATGCCTCCGAGGTCAAGCGCAAGGGCGTGCTGATCGGCGACACCGTCACCATTCGCAAGGCCGGCGACGTGATTCCCGAGGTGCTCGGCCCGGTGGTCGACGCCCGCACCGGGGACGAACGCGAGTTCGTCATGCCGACCCTGTGCCCGGAGTGCGGTACCGAACTGGCCCCGGCCAAGGAGGGCGACGCCGACATCCGCTGCCCGAACCAGAGGTTCTGCCCCGCCCAGTTGCGCGAGCGCGTCTACCACGTGGCCGGGCGCGGCGCGTTCGACATCGAGGCGCTCGGCTACGAGGCCGCGGTCGATCTGCTGAAGTCCGGCGCGATCGGCGACGAGGGCGACCTGTTCGATCTGGACGAAGCCAAACTGCTGACCACCTCGCTGTTCACCAACAACAGCGGCACGCTGTCGCAGAACGGCAAACGGCTGCTGCAGAACCTGGAGTCGGCCAAGGACCGCCCGCTGTGGCGGGTGCTGGTGGCGCTGTCGATCCGGCACGTAGGGCCAACGGCCGCACGGGCATTGGCGTCGGCGTTCGGCAGCATGGAGCGCATCCAGGAGGCCACGGCCGAGGAACTCGCCGCCGTGGACGGTGTCGGCCCCACGATCGCCACCGCGCTCGAGGAGTGGCTGACGGTCCCGTGGCACCTCGACATCGTCGACAAGTGGCGCGCCGCCGGCGTGCGGATGGCGGACGAGCGCGACGAGTCGATCACCCGGAACCTCGAGGGCCTGTCGATCGTGGTGACGGGTTCGCTCGTGGACTTCACCCGCGACGGCGCGAAGGAGGCGATCCTGGTCCGCGGCGGCAAGGCCGCGGGCTCGGTGTCGAAGAAGACCGCCTTCGTGGTGATCGGCGACGCCCCCGGCTCCAAGGCCGCCAAGGCCGAGGAACTGGGCGTGCCCATCCTCGACGAGGAAGGCTTCAAGCGCCTGCTCGACGGCGGCCCCGAAGCGGTCGCGTGATCGCTCGGTAGCCCACCGGTCCCGTAGCGCCGGTTGGCACCCGCCGGTCGCGTGGCACCAGCCCATCTCGCGATTCCCGCTCGGTGCCTCCACCGTGCGGGAATCGATTCCCGACACCGCCGCGTTGTCGCCGGTGGCGTTCGTGGTCGAATCGGGTGCGGCGCTCGTCGGTGGGGGGTCGGCGTTCGGAATCGGTGAGGTGGACGGAGTGGTGAGCATGGGTGCACGGAACGGCGTCGTCGAGATCCGCGACGCGCGGGCCGGGGAGTACGACGCGGTCGGCCGGGTCACGGTCGACACCTACGTGGGTGAGGGCTTCATCAACCCGGCCAGCGCGTACGTCGCCGAGCTCGCCGACACGCCCGCGCGTGCCCGGGCCGCGCAGATCCTGGTCGCGGTGCACGAGGGCGAGATCGTCGGCTCGCTGACCGTGGCCCGCCCCGGCACCGCGTTCGCCGACATCGCCCGGCCCGGCGAGCTGGAGTTCCGCATGCTCGCCGTCGCCAAGGCCGCGCGCGGGCTCGGGGTCGGGACCGCGCTGGTGGACGCGGTCTTCGAGATCGCCCGCGCCGAGGGTTTCGATGCGGTGGTGCTGACCACCATGCCCGCCATGGTCGATGCCCGGCGCATGTACGACCGCATCGGGTTCGCCCATGTGCCGGAACGGGATTGGTTCACCATGGCGGGCCTCCCACTGACCGTGATGCGGTTCGCGATCGGGCCCGATCAGGCCGCGTCGCCCGCGTAGCACGACCCGGCCCTGCCTCGGATCGATCGGGCCGGGCAGCTGACCGGGCGATCCGGCCGACCGCTCTCCCGGCGCGAGACCGTGCTGCCTCAGGCCATGTTGCCGTCGTTGCACGAACTGGTGCTGCGCCAGGTCTCTGCGGGCCGCACCGAATCCGGCCCGCTCGCGGCGAACGCCCACTGCGAGATCGGCGCGGCCGCCTTCCAGAGCATCCGCCCGTCGGGCAGGCGCACCACCTGGTAGACGTCGTCGGTGCCGGGGATCAGCTGGTAGCCCACGCAGTAGTCGTTGTAGCTCGTGCCGGGTTGCCGTGCGCCCGCGCTGAATCGGCCCTGCGGCGCGCCGGACGCGCCGGGATTGGCGACCGTGCTCGACGCTCCGGGAGCGGCCGTGCGGAACCAGTACGGCGCGCCGGCCTGGCTGCCGCAGCGGTAGGCGTCGCCACCCGCGACGACCGTCGCGCCGGAGCGGTAGGCCGCGCCGTCCCACAGGCAGGTCCGGTCGGGTTCGGGGGCGATGCCGCGGGCCTGCGCGGTCGCGCCGGTGAAAGGCAGTGCGGCGGTGGCCAATGCGCCGATGACGAGGGGTCCGAGTAGTCGTCGCACGATCAGCACCAGCTCGCCTGCGGGCGGCACACGGCCCAGCCGGTGCCGTCCGCGTTACCGGTGGGCGTCCAGGTGGCCGCGCCGGTGCCGTCGGCGGGCGTGCGCGGGGCGGGCCGCTGCCGCGCGTGATAGTCGCGCAGCGCGTCCTGATGCTGCCCCTGCGCCAGGGAGCCCGGGTCGGTGTGCCCGTAGCCGAACGGGTCGATGGCGTGCGCGCCGGTGGTGTCCCGCCCGCCGGGACCGGACCCGGCGGGCGCCTGGCGATTGGCCGCGGCGCCGGAGTTGCCCGGGGAAACATCGCCCCGGGACAGGGATTCGGCGCCAGCCGCGCCCGCGGTGATGGTCGCGGCGGCGGCCGCGCCGATCAGGTGCGCCACGGTCAGCGAGAATCGCCGGGCGCGGGGTGTCGAGGGTGATCGGTACTGTTGCATGGGCGTCGTTGCCTCTCTCGATCGTCGACTCTTCTACGTAGCTAGATAGTAGATAATCTACGTAGCCCGATAGTAGGAAGAGTCTGAGAATCGGCTGGGCGTTTCCGGCACCCGCGCGAAAAGACCTGTCGCGCACAGCAAAACGCGCCGGTATGAATGACCTCACACCGGCGCGCGAAAGAGAAGGGGGAAGCGGCGACTCAGCCCAGAACGGTAGCCACTATCCCGGCGAGATAGCCCAGGCGCGCGACCTCCGAGGGCCGGAAATCCGGCCCGCCCGGGCGGCCCAGCAGCAGCACCTTGCCCGTGTTGCCCAGCGGCGCGGCCGCCAGCTTGGTATCCATGTCGCTCCACAGCTGCGGCACCCAGTCCGCTTCACCGTCGAGCGCGGCGGGCTTCTCCAGCGGCATCCAGGGCACGTTGGCGGCCTGCGTGGACGGCGCGCTCTGGCTGCCCACCACCCGGAACGCACCCGAAGGGCCCATGTCGATGATCGTGCTCCAGCCCACGCGCAGCACCCGGGGCACACCGTCGACCAGCACCTGCAGCCGGTCGTCCCGGGCATTGGCGACCTGGTCGATGAGCTCGAGCTCGCGGTGGGTGTCGAGCATGCCCGAGTACGGGCGTAGCGAATCCACCTGAACGTCGTGCAGCGACTCGGCCGCGGTGATCAGTGTGTCCGGGAGGGCGCCCGTCGGAACCTCGACCACTATGTCGTCGATCGCGAAACCGTCACCGCGTTCGACGACATCCAGGGAGAGGATATCGGCGCCTACGGAACCCAGTGCGAGGGCGAGTGAGCCGAGACTGCCTGGACGATCCGGAAGTTGCACGCGAAGCAAATAGGACACGTGCCTTCCTTTCTTTCCTGTGCGACCGAAACTTTCGGACGGGTACCCGAGTCCCGCAATATTTACACCCTCCATCGCTGGTTATCGAATCGAAGCGAGGTGAGTGATGTGGGTCACTTTCGGATCGGTTACCTATCGACCGTATCCCAGTATGCCGACAGCCTGTGGCCGACGGCCAGTCACGAGTCGCTAGGCTGTCCTCGGCCGAATCTCTCGCCCGAACCTGCCGAAAGGGGTCCCGCGGTGCCCGCCATCTCCAGGGACGAGGTCGCACACCTCGCCCGGTTGTCCAGGCTTGCCTTGACCGATGACGAACTCGATCTGTACGCCGGTCAGCTGGATGTCATCCTGACCCACGTGGCGTCCATCTCCGAGGTCGCCGCTGCTGATGTCCCCGCCACCGCGTCCCCGAATCCGGCGACCAATGTGACGCGCCCGGATGTGGTGCAGCCCAGTCTGACTCCGGAGCAGGCCCTGGCGGCCGCACCGGCCGTCGAGGAGCAGCGCTTCCTGGTTCCGCAGATTCTGGGAGAGGGCGAATGACCGACCTGACCAAGCTGGACGCGTCCGCGCTGGCCGAGAAGATCCACGCGCGCGAGGTCTCCTCGGTCGAGGTGACCGAGGCGCACATCGCCCGGATCGCCGAGGTCGACGGCGAGATCAACGCCTTCCTGCACGTGGCCGGTGAGCAGGCGCTGCTGGCCGCCGCCGAGGTGGACCGCGCGATCGCCGGCGGCGAGGTGGCCTCCGCGCTGGCGGGTGTTCCCTTGGCGCTCAAGGACGTTTTCACGACCACGGACATGCCCACCACCTGTGGATCGAAGATCCTCGAGGGCTGGGTCTCCCCGTACGACGCCACCCTGACCACCAAGCTGCGCGCGGCGGGCATCCCGATCCTCGGCAAGACCAACATGGACGAGTTCGCGATGGGCTCCTCCACCGAGAACTCCGCGTACGGCCCGACCCGAAACCCGTGGGACACCACCCGTATTCCGGGCGGCTCCGGCGGCGGCTCGGCCGCGGCCCTGGCCTCGTACCAGGCCCCGCTGGCCATCGGCACCGACACCGGCGGCTCGATCCGCCAGCCCGCCGCGGTCACCGCGACCGTCGGCACCAAGCCCACCTACGGCACGGTCTCGCGGTACGGCCTGGTCGCGTGCGCGTCCTCGCTCGATCAGGGCGGGCCCTGCGGTCGCACCGTGCTGGACACCGCGCTGCTGCACGAGGTCATCGCCGGGTACGACCCGCGCGACTCCACCTCGCGCAACGTGCCGGTCGCGCCCGTGGTCGCCGCCGCTCGCCAGGGCATGACGGGCGATCTGACCGGCGTGAAGGTCGGCGTCGTCAAGGAACTGCACTCCGACAGCTACCAGCCCGGCGTCATCGCGTCCTTCGACGCGGCCGTGGCCCAGCTGAAGGATCTCGGGGCCGAGGTCATCGAGGTGTCCTGCCCGAACTTCGAGCACGCGCTCGCGGCCTACTACCTGGTCATGCCGTCGGAGGTGTCGTCCAACCTGGCGCGCTTCGACGCCATGCGGTACGGCCTGCGCGCCGGGGACGACGGCACGCACAGCGCCGACCAGGTCATGTCGCTCAGCCGCGAGGCCGGGTTCGGCCCGGAGGTCAAGCGCCGCATCATGATCGGCACCTACGCGCTGTCGGCGGGCTACTACGACGCCTACTACGGTCAGGCGCTCAAGGTCCGCACCCTCATCGCGCGCGACTTCGACCGCGCGTACGAGACCGTCGACGTGCTCGTGTCCCCGACCAGCCCGTTCACCCCGTGGAAGCTGGGCGAGAAGGTCAACGACCCGCTCGCCATGTACCTCTCGGACCTGTGCACCCTGCCCACCAACCTGGCCGGGCACTGCGGCATGTCGGTGCCGTCGGGCCTCAGCGCCGACGACGGGCTGCCGGTGGGTCTGCAGATCATGGCCCCGGCGCTGGCCGACGATCGGCTGTACCGGGTCGGCGCGGCGTACGAGCTGGCGCGCGGCCCCATCGCCTGAGGCAGGGAGCCCGAGCCACAACCGCTGTAACCGCACCTCTTTCGTTTCGCGTCCTGGGCGTGTCACGAAAGGGGTGCGGTCCGTTGCCGACCCGGTAGGCTCCACCATGTTCTAGCGGTGGAGGAAATTGGGGATGTTGCGGCCGGGTGAGATCTTCGCGGGCTATTCGATCGAACGCGAAGTCGGTCGCGGCGGAATGGGTTCGGTGTACTCGGCCCGGCATCCGCGCCTGCCCAAGCTCATCGCGCTGAAGCTGCTGCACCGGAATCTGTTCGGCAACCCCGACACTCGCGCGCGCTTCGAACGCGAAGCCGATGTGGTGGCGCTGCTCGACCATCCCAACATCGTCAACGTCTACGACCGCGGCGTCGAGGACGAGCAGCTGTGGATCGCCATGCAGTACGTCGACGGCACCGACTGCATGGCCCTGGACGCGCGCACCCTGGCCCCGGAGCGCGCGCTCGACATCATCACCCAGACCGGCGCGGCGCTGGACTACGCGCATCTGCGCGGCGTGCTGCACCGGGATGTGAAGCCCGCCAACATCCTGCTGTCGGCCTCGGCGGGCGCGGGCACCGGATTCGGCGAGCGCGTGGTGCTGAGCGACTTCGGGATCGCCCGGGTGCTGGACGATCCGGTGGTGCTGACCCAGACCGGAATGCTCAACGCCACACTGGCATTCGCCTCGCCCGAGCAGCTCACCAACGCCAAGCTGGGACCGCGCTCGGACCAGTACTCGCTGGCCTGCACGCTGTTTCGCATGCTGACCGGACGCGGGCCGTTCGACTCGGCACACATCGGGACCGTGGTCATCGGGCACATCCAGCAGCCGCCGCCCGCGGCGAGTTCCTTCCGGCCGGAGCTGCCGCAGGCCGTGGACGCGGTGCTGCGCCGGGCCCTGGCCAAGGATCCGCAGGATCGGTACCGCTCGTGCGTGGAGTTCGCCGAAGCGGTGGGGCGCGCGCTGAGCGCGCCGCAGGAGCCGCGGGTGGCGGCGGCCGCGGGAGCCAAACGGCCGTCCTTCGAGGTGGTGCACGGCTGTCTGCTCGGCGGTGCGGTCGGGGACGCGCTCGGCGCGCCGGTCGAATCGATGCCGCTGCCGGATATCCTGCGGCGCTACGGGTCTCGCGGGGTGACGGGGGAGAAGGACTCCTACAAGGGCCGCATCTCGGACGAGACGCAGCTGACGCTGTTCACGGTCGAGGCGCTGATTCGCGGCGCGATTCGCGAGCGCGCGGGCAGCAGCGGGGTCACGATGTCCGGGCTGGTGCAGATGGGACTGCTGTCCTGGCTGCGCGGGCAGGGCGTGCCGGTGCCCGAACAGCCCGATCCGCTCGGCAGCGCGCTGACCAGGTATCCGGAACTGATGACCTACCGGGGGCCGACCCACGCCACCACCTCGGCCATGCAGTCCGCGGCGCAGCGGCTGGAACCGCGCTCACCGCTGGGCACCCGGGCGCGGCCGATCAACGACTCCAAGGGGTGCGCGGCCGTGGTGCGCTCCGCGCCGTTCGGCTTCACCCACTCGCTGAGCTACGCCTTCGAATCGGCCTGCGACGCCGCGGCGTTGACGCACGGCAATCCGAGCGGCTGGCTGCCCGCCGGGGCCTTCGCGGGGATCATCTTCGGCCTGTCCTGCGGACTGGACCTGCGCATGTCGGTGGAGCTGGCCGCGAGCGAGCTGACCCGCTACGAAGGACACGAGGAAACCGCCGACGGCCTCGCCACGGCCCTGCGCGTGGCCGAGGCGAGCACCCGCCGGGGCGGGCCCATGCCGGACCCCGACATGCTCGAATCGCTCGGCTACGGCGTCATCGGGCCCGACGCGCTGGCCATCGCCGTGTGCGCGGCCCTGTGCGCGGAGATCATCGGCGGGACCGGTGAACAGATCTTCCGCAACGGAGTTCTGCTGTCGGTCAACCACTCCGGGGACAGCGACTCGATCGGCGCCATCTGCGGCGCGCTGCTCGGCGCGCGTCTGGGCGCGCGCGCCGTGCCCGAGCACTGGCGGCGCCGCCTGGACGCGGCGGCGGTGATCGAGCGCCTCTCGACGGATTTGTGCCGGGAACTCGGGCCGCAGCCGGACCAGCCGAACTGACGCCCGCGCCGCCGCGCTCGGGACCGAGATCAGAACGGCACCGGCTACACCGTGACCGCGGCGGCGGGGTCGCGGTCACCGTGATCGGCGGTGGGCTGAACCGTGCGGTATGGCGGGTGTGTGCGCTCCCGCCGGTTCCGTGTGCTGTCAGCAGGACCCGAGTGCGGTGCCCTGATCGAGGCCGTAGCGGTGGCCGTGGCCGGGCGGGGCGTCGAGCGCGGCGAGCAGGTCCGCGCTGGTCTGCAGGAAGCTCAGCACCGGGATCCAGGGCGGGACAGGGGCATCCGGCCGGGTGCCGGTGAGATCCGGTGCGCGCCAGAGCAGGGCGGGGGAGAAGTGCACGACCGGGTCCGAGGCGTTCGCCAGGACCGTGGCGCCCGCGCGGTGGGCGGCGTTGGCGGGCGGACCCGCCCACAATGCGGCGCAGGTGCGATCGTCCTGCTCGGCGTCGCTGCCGAAGATCGCGCTGCCGCCGACCGCGCCCAGGCTCTGGCCGTAGACGTAGAGCTTCGGCGGGTGTGCCAGTCGCGAGATCCGTTCCTCGACAGCGTCGAACAGTGTGCGCGCCGAGTCCTCGGCCGCCGCCCGCCCGAACAGGAACGTGGCCCAACTCGGCGCGTTCGAGTACTGCACGCCCACCAGGGCCACGTCCCCGCCGAAGCGTTCGTCCAGCCCCTTCGCCGCGTCGCCGTCGATCCATCCGGAACCGGTGGGCACGGTCACCAC
Organism: Nocardia sp. NPDC003693; assembly: GCF_053981095.1. Taxonomy (NCBI): domain Bacteria; kingdom Bacillati; phylum Actinomycetota; class Actinomycetes; order Mycobacteriales; family Nocardiaceae; genus Nocardia; species Nocardia sp. NPDC003693. The sequence continues at coordinate 64,913 of NZ_JBSFNO010000011.1, read as the reverse complement.
CACGTGTCCCCGCTGAAAACCGCCGGACCGCTCCAACTCCCGAACGGCCAGTGCCACACGCTCGTTCACGCTGCCCGCCGACTCGAGCCCGACGTACACCCGGACCGCTCGCGCGGGCGTTCCCGCCACGAACCGGCGTCCCTGCGCTCCCAGTGAGGGCCACGAGGCCGCCGACACCGGACTCCCCGACCGGGTCGGCGAATCGGGCTGCACCACACCGGGATCCACGGCGGCATTGGCGGCGGCGTAGCTCGCCTGCCGCCACTCCACGATCGCGGGCACCATCATGAACTGGGTCAGCAGCGTCAGCGCTCCGGCACCCGCGAGGCTGCGCAGCCGCCCCAATCGCCGCACCAGCCGGCGCAATCCGGCCCACAGCCCGACGACGACCCCGACGATGATCACGGACTCCAGCAACCACAGCCCCCAGTAGCCGGGCCCGATCGCCGCCACGCCCATGACCCCGCGCAACCGGTTCTGCCAGTGCTCGGCCCGCGCGACGGCGGCCGCGACCGCGAGCACGGTCACCGCCAGGACCGGCGATCGCCATCGCCGCCACCGCGCCGCGTCGAACCCGAAGCGCCGCAGCCCGATCCGCACCACCCCGGCCCCCGCCAACCCGAGCACGACCAGCATCGAGGTGACGATCGCCTGCGCCGACGCCGTCCGCGGCAACAGCCCCGGGGCCAACGACCCCAGCACCCCCGCCCCGACTCCCGCCGTGACACTCAACCGCGGCGCGACGATCCGCCGCCACACCCTCGACGTCGTGCGGACCGGCGGGTGCGAGTGGGATGGGCGTTCGGGCGGTGGGGCATCGGTCGAGGGGGAGCGGGGTGTGGTTGGGGAGCCGAATTCGGTTGCGGGGCGGGGGCGCTGGATCGTCATTCGGAGTCCTCCGGGGTGGTGGAGCGGGTGCGGTTCCGGCGGGTGATCCGGGTGGCGATCGCCGCGGCCGTGCCGAGGCCGGTGACGAACAGGGCGATGCCGGCGGCGGGGGAGAGCGGGCCGGACGCGCGGTCGAAGGGGGACGCCTCGTGGACCGGGACGCCGTAGTCCTGGCGGATCGAGTTCAGGTCCACGAACGTGGCGGCCACGTCGGCCATGAACTCGCAGCGGGTGCGGGACAGGGTGTCCGGGCGGGCGGCGCAGGAGTCGTGCATGCGCTCGTCGAGGGCGGTGTCCAGTGCCTGGCGGGCCCAGGGGCCGAGGGGCTGGCCGTGGTCGCCCGCGTAGCGGAGCAGGTCGTAGCCGAGATCGTGTGCCCTACAGGCCAACTCGAACTCGGCGGGCAGCGGGACGGGGGAGGAGCAGCCGCCCTCGGGGTTGACCAGCAGGCCCGATTCGATGGCGGGCCGGTACCCCGCCGCCGCGGCGAAGTCGGCGGGCACGGCCAGGGCGTCGGGGGTGACGGCGTTGGCGGCCAGGACGGCGGTCCGGGCGCCGGCGTTCTCGGTGCGCGGGGGCGTGGCGGACGCGGCGGAGGTGCTCGGGGCGAAGACCACCGCGACGGAGAACAGCAGGGCGCTCGCGCCGGCGAGCAGCGCGGCCCGGCGCAGCGGACCGTGCGCGCGGCTGTCGTCGGGGTGCGCCGGGGCGCGCCTGCCGGGCGCTGGCGCCTCGCGGGGCATCGGATCGTGCGCGGGCGTCGTGGTGCCGACCGCAGCCGTCATCACGGCGGCCTCGCCCGGTGCGGTGCGGGCGGTCGATTCGGGCGCGGACCGGGTGTGCTCGGAGTCCCGGCGGGGTGCGGAGCCCGGGGTGTTCGGGAACGCTCTCATGGGGAACGACGCTAGGAATCACGGTCTGAGCGGGGCTTCACGCCAGAGGGCGGTTCCGGTGTGGGCGGTGCGGGGTAGCGAGGGCCCGGCCCGGTACCGGGGTAGGGGGTGGTGATTGGACCCTCGGTATGAGGCGCCGGCCGGATCGGTTCTCTACCGTCGACGTCATGGTCGGTACTTTGGCGAAAAAGAATCGCCGCTCGCTGATGTCGCGCTACTGGTTCGATGCGTCGGTCGTGGCGGTCGCGCTCATCCTGCTGTCGATAGCGTGGCCGACCCTGCACGTCACGCATCGCGTACCCATCGCGGCCATGCCGTTCATCGCCGGGTTCGCCGCGTTCCCCATCCTGCTGGTGCGCGTCAATCCGGCCCTGGGATGGGCGGTTTCGGCCGGTTCGGCCCTGCTGATCGCGCTGGCGGTGCCGCATCAGCCGGGCAGCGACATCCCGTTCCAGGTCGTGCACATCCTGACGCTGTTCGCTCTGGTGTTCGCGGTCGCGGTGCGGTCGCCGCTGCAGATCGTCGGCGTCGCGTGGATATCCACCTCGCTGCTGTTCGCCACCACCATGGCCCAGGCCGGGGACAGCTTCGCCGAAGCGGGGTTCGGCTGGCCCATCGCCATCTCCGGCCTGGTGGTCTTCGGCCTGCTCATCCGCTGGGTCGTGGTCTCGCGCCAGGCCCTGGTCCGGCAGGAGGAGGAGACCGAGCTCGAACGGGCCCGGCGCGCCATCCTCGAGGAGAAGGCCCGCATCGCGCGCGACCTGCACGACGTGGTCGCGCACCACATGTCCATGGTCGTGGTGCAGGCCCAGACCGCGCCCTACCGCATCGACGGTCTCTCGCCCGCCGCCCGCGAGGAGTTCGAGTCGATCGGCACCGGGGCCCGCGCCGCGCTGAACGAGATTCGCGGCCTGCTCGGCGTGCTGCGCAGCGACGGCCAGCTCCCCGAACACGCGCCGCAACCCGCCGCCGCCGATGTCGCGACCCTGCTCGAGGGCGCCCAGCGCGCCGGGGTGCCGCTCACCTGGAGCGTGGAGGGCGGCCTCGATACGGTCCCGGAGACCACCGGTCTCGCCCTCTACCGCATCCTGCAGGAGTCACTGGCCAACGCCTCCCGCCACGCGCCCGGCGCTCCGGTCTGGGTGCGCATCACCACCTCGTCCGACCTGACCCTGGCGGTCACCAACGGCCCCGCCGTCGGCGCTCGCGTCACCGACCTCACCGGCACCCCGGGCAGCGGCATCACCGGTATGCAGGCCCGCGCCACGGCCGTGGGCGGAGACCTGGTCGCCGCACCCCGCCCGGACGGCGGCTTCGAGGTCCGAGCCCAGCTCCCCCTGCCCGCCACGGCCCTCGCCACCGACCCGGTGACGGCCCTGGGCGTGTGACGGTCCCGGTCGCCGCTCCGGAGCCCGGTGGCTACCTGTCCCGAGCGGGCCGCTCTCCCTCCTCCCGTGAACCGGGAGTTCCCGGACACTCCGGGAGCCAGGGGGTGCGAAGCTGCGGTGCCGGGCACTCACGCACGCCCGGCGTGGCAGACTCGTTGGCGTGCGTGAGGTGCGGCAGTGGCCATAACGGTGTTGATCGCCGACGATCAGGCGATGGTGCGAGCGGGATTCGGGGCGCTGCTGGGCGCGCAGCCCGATATCAGCGTGGTGGGTGACGCGCCCGACGGCAAAACCGCTGTGGCGGAAGCGAAACGGTTGCGCCCCGACGTGGTGCTCATGGACGTGCGCATGCCGGAGATGAACGGCCTGGACGCCGCGCGCGCGATCCTGGCGGCCGGGTTCGATCCGCCGGTGCGGGTGCTCATGCTCACCACCTTCGACATCGACGACTACGTGTACGAGGCGCTGGGCATCGGCGCCAGCGGGTTCCTGCTCAAGGACGCCCCCGCCGAGGAATTGGTGCGCGCGGTCCGCGTGGTCGCCGCGGGCGACGCGCTGCTCGCCCCCACGGTCACCCGCCGGCTCATCGCCGATGTCACCAAGCGGCGCAATCGCCGTACGCCCGCGCCCGCGCTATCGGTCTTGACGCCTCGCGAACGCGAAGTACTGGAGTTGGTGGCACGGGGTATGTCCAATGTCGAGATAGCGGAGAGCCTGTTCGTCGCCGAGCAGACCGTGAAGACCCATGTGTCGAAGGTTTTCGCCAAACTCAACCTGCGTGATCGGGCGCAGGCGGTGGTGCTGGCCTATGAATCGGGACTGGTCACACCGGGCTGAGACGGCCGGTCGCGGCGGCGCCGCGCGCGGTACGCTCACGGACTCGTACGTCACCGGAAGGGGGTCGGCACAGTGTTGAACAGCGGTGACGTGTTCGCCGGTTTCACCATTGAACGACTGCTCGGACAGGGCGGCATGGGGTCGGTGTATCTGGCCCGGCACCCCCGGCTGGGGCGGCTGACCGCGCTCAAGCTGCTGAACCGGGAACTGTTCGCCGACCGCGAGATTCGTGCCCGGTTCGAACGCGAGGCCGATCTGGTCGCGCAGCTGGATCACCCCAATATCGTCGAGGTCTACGATCGCGGCTCGGAGAACGAGCAGCTGTGGATCTCCATGCAGTACGTCGACGGGGTCGACGCCGCGAGCGTGAACGTCACCCAGCTGCCGCCCGAGCGGGCGGTGCAGATCATCGAAGGTGTCGCAGCCGCACTGGATTACGCCAACAGCATGGGCGTCCTGCACCGGGATGTGAAGCCCGCCAACATCATTCTCGCCCGCGCGGTGGCGGGGCACGGGGAACGGGTGTTCCTCAGCGATTTCGGCATCGCCCGACTGCGTGAGGATTCCACCCACCTCACCCAGGCCGGGATGTTCACCGCCACCCTGGCCTACGCCTCGCCCGAGCAGATGACGGGCGCGCCCCTCGACCACGCCACCGACCAGTACTCCCTGGCCTGTGCCCTGTACTGGCTCCTTATCGGCATGGGCCCCTACGACTCTCCCCATCCCACCGAACTGATCCGCGGCCACCTCCAGCTCCTGCCGCCCCCCGTCTCCCTGCGCCGCCCCGGCCTCACCACCGCCATGGACGCCGTCCTCACCCGGGCGATGGCCAAACGCCCCACCGACCGCTTCCCCACCAGCACCGATTTCGCGAAGGCCGCCCGCCGCGCCCTGGCCGCCCCCGGCACCCCCGTCCCGCCCTACCTCGGCCCCGTCTACGCGCCCGCGCCCCCCGCCTACCCCGCCCAACCTCCCGCCTACGCCCCCTACCCCCCGCCCTACAACTACCCCGCGCCCCCCAATCCCCAGTCCCCCCAGGCATATCCGCCGCCTCCCGCCTACCCCGCCCTGGTCCCCGCCCCCACCCCGGCCCAGCCCGCCCTCCCGCCCGGCCCCGCCGCGTACGCGCCGTCCTCCCAGCCGGTGGGCCAGCCCCCGCAGCCCCCCGGCCAGGTCCCGTATCCCGCGGGCCAGCCCCCGCAGCCCGCGGGCCCCGGCCCCCAACCTGCCGGGTATGCCGAACAGCCCGCCGCCCACGCGCCCCACCCCGGCGCACCCGCGGGACCCCAAGTGCCTCAGCCGAATTCCGACGATCAGCGCACGGACCTGCTCGCCCGCCCGGATTCTCACACACCCCCTCGCCATCCAGCCCAGGGAGAACACTCTCCGGCCGCTGTCTCGCTGTCTTCGGCCGTTGCCGGGCAGGTCACGGATGCCATCCTCCACGCGGACCCGCCCTCGTCCTCCGATCACACCGCGGATCCCGCGTCCCCGCCCGGCGCGGCCTCCCGACCGGATCCAGTCGACCCGGTCGTCCGTTCCACGGCTCCCGCCGTATCGGACGTGTCCACCGGTGCTGAAGCCGCCGATGCGCAGCGGGACCGGGACACTGATTCGGCAGGTCGACCGGAATCAGTGGGCTCCGGCCGGACCGCACGCCCCGAACAGTCCCTCTATCCCGATGTGTCACTGCGAAATCCGAGTTCGGGAGCGTTCGTGCCCTCCGCCGGAGTCGGTGCGGCGGCCGGACGTTTCGATCGTGAACGCGCCAGAGCCCTGGATTCCGACGCGGACTCCGCGCGGGAGGACGGCGAACCGACATCTTCCGAGACAGCGTCGGGCGGAAGCGTTTCGGAGCACGTCGCCGATCATTCAGAGGCAGAACCGGACTCGGCTGGCCTCCTGTCCGATGCGGGCGCGGGTACGGTGGAGCCCGACGCAGCGGAAGCCGATTCTGGCCCGGTTCTGCGCGAGTCCGACCCTCCGCACGGCGAAATCGCTTCGACCCCTGTGGATTTCGTCCCGGGGGTGGCCGAGTTCGGCACAGCCGACCCACAGCACGCCCCGCCCGGCGCTTCGCCCCCCGAGTACGGCTCTCACCCGCCAGGCGGTGCGTACGGCTCCCCGCAACCCGGCCATTTCACGCCCAACGGCGCTCCGCCGCAGGCCGATGCGGGGTGGCGGGCCGAGGTCGACCGCGCACAGGTGAACGCCCTGGTGGTGTCCGGACTCGCGGTCCTGGTGCTCGCCCTGATGCTGCTGATCCTCGCCGTGATGGTGCTCGGCTAGCCGGCGATCGGCCGCTGTCCGGCTCAGATCGTTTGCAGGGGGCGGGGATCGCCTCGTGGGACCGACCGGGCGCGGGGGAGCACCCGGCACTCGGGCTCGGCGCAGTGCCGGTGGATCTGTTCCGCTTCGCGCGCCAGATCCGGGGGCAGATCGCCCGGATCGGTGGTGCAGTCGAAGATCAACATCACGGGCCCGGTCATGACGTCCCTCCGTCGGTGCGCGGCGCGCGCTCCGGTCGTGCGGTGGGTGCGCCCGGCTCGGGGACGAGTGGGTCCGAATTCAGGGCTCCGGCTCTCACCGGGCGCGACTCCAGTTCAGCACCGCCCGCACCGATCGGCAACGACACTGCGGGCGGGGGCGGAAACTTTCCCAAAGCGCCAGGTCAGCATTCATAACGCATGGGAGCATCGTTCACAGTGACCGAAAACCGCCTTCGTGGGGGAGGACTCGATGTCCGATCATGGTTCCACTCTGCCGCGCCGCCAGCTGGGCCGATATCTGCGCGAAGGGCGCATGCAGTGCAACATGACGATCGCTGAAGCCGCGACGCTGATGGAATGGAGCGAGTCGAAACTCCAGCGGCTGGAAACCGGTAACGCGGAGAAGATCCGGGTCCTGGACATCCGGGAACTGTGCCGCGTCTACGACTTCGACGGCGAGTTCAGCGCCGCCGTCCTGAGTCTGGCCCAGCAGGCCAGCGTCAAGTCCTGGTGGCACGAATACGACGACATCGTCCCCGAGGGCTTCAACGTGTATGTGGGCCTGGAGGCCTCGGCCCGCGGCCTGGTCTCCTATCAGCCCGACCTCATCCCCGGCCTCATGCAGACCGCGGAGTACGCGCGCGTGCTCATCGGCGATTACTGGCCGGATGCTGAACGCGATCAAATCGACCGCAGAGTGCAGTTGAAGACCCGCAGACAGAGTCTGCTGACCCGCAAACGTCACCCCGCGAGCCTCGATGTCATCGTCCACGAAACCGCGTTACGCAGGGTCGTTGGCAATCCGAAGGTGATGGCGGCGCAGCTGCGGCACGTCGCCGACATGTCGACACTCCCAATGATCGCTGTGCGTGTACTACCCTTCTCCGCGGGCGTTCCCATCGGGCATTCCGTGGGGCCGTTCGTGATTCTGGACTTCGGCCGGGACGGCGGAAACCGACCGGTCGAGCCCACGGTGGTGTACCTGGAGAATTTCCTCGGCGACCTCTACCTGGAAAAGCAGGCCGCGGTCGATCGTTATCGCCAGGCATACCAGGCTCTCCAGCGTTCGGCGCTGGACGAGGCGAGCAGTAGAGACCTCTTGCGGAAGGCAGCGAAGGAGTACGCGACGTGAACGTCGAACCGTCCGGCGTCAGATGGTTCAAGACCGCCCACAGCACCGGAGCCAAGGAATGCGTGGAGATCGCGTTCCTGGACACCGGTGTGGGAGTACGGGACAGCAAGAACCCCACCGGCCCGGCCCTGGTATTCGGCCCGGCCGAATGGGATCGCTTCACCGCCGCGCTGACTCGGGGTCGATTCGACCACCGAGGCGCGGTATAGACCGAATAATGTCAAAATAGGAGGGCCGCCCCACGCAGGTGGGGCGGCCCAAATATTTCCGGTCCACGCGCCGGCGCGCTCGCGATCAGCCGAAGAACGCGGCCGCCTCGCGATACCGGTCCTGCGGAACGAGTTTGAGCTGCTTGGTCGCCTCCGACAGCGGCACCAGCGCCACATCGTTGCCGTGCAGCGCCACCATCTGCCCGAAGTTCCCGGCGTGCACCGCCTCCGCGGCGTGCACCCCGAAGCGGGTCGCAAGCACCCGGTCGTACGGTGTCGGCGTACCGCCGCGCTGCACATGGCCGAGCACGGTCACCCGCACCTCCTTGCCGATGCGCCGCTCGATCTCCGGCGCGAGCTGCTGCGCGACACCGGTGAACTTCACGTGCCCGAATTCGTCGATGCCGCCGTCGCGCAGCGACATCGAGTCCGGCGCGGGCATGGCGCCCTCGGCCACCACGCAGATGAAATGCGAATCCCCGCGCTGGAAGCGCCGTTTCACCATCGCGCAGACCTCGTCCACGTCGAAAGGCACCTCCGGCACCAGGGTCAGGTGCGCGCCGGAGGCGATACCGCAGTTCATCGCGATCCAGCCCGCGTGCCGTCCCATGACCTCCACGAGCATGACCCGCTGATGCGATTCGGCCGTGGTGTGCAGCCGGTCGATGGCCTCGGTGGCGATGGCCACGGCGGTGTCGTGCCCGAAGGTGGTGTCGGTGCAGTCGATGTCGTTGTCGATGGTCTTGGGCACGCCGACGACCGGCACGCCCTCCTCGGCCAGCCAGCTGGCGGCGGTGAGGGTGCCCTCGCCGCCGATGGGGATGAGGGCGTCGATGCCGTTGTCGTCCAGGGTCTGCTTGATGCGGGGCAGGCCGGCGCGCAGGATGTCCGGATTGGTGCGAGCGGTGCCGAGGATGGTGCCGCCCTTGGTGAGCAGGCGATCGGTGCGGTCGTTGTTCAGGATCTGGATCTTTCGATCCTCGAGTAGCCCGCGCCACCCGTCCTGGAAGCCGACGATGGCATCACCCCAGCGTCCGTTCGCGGTACGAACGACAGCACGGATCACCGCGTTCAGCCCTGGGCAGTCTCCGCCTCCGGTCAAGACTCCGATGCGCATGCGCCCTATCTTGCCCGTAGTTCGGGTTACCGTCAGGTTCACCCCCGGGAACCCCAGGTCAACGCACTACCAACCGACCGACCGGTGTGCGATGGGGTGATCAGGAACCGCCCGCGCAGCGCCCGCCGCGCAATTCGTCCAGGTGCTTGCCGACCAGCGTGGAGATCTTGGTCAGCATCGTGGTCCCCTCGTCGAAGGAGCCCGAATCGGGCTGTGCCGCAATCACCACCGCCAGCAGGCCGCCGTCCACGGGTATCAACCCGAACTGGCGGACCAGGTAGCTGCCGCCGGTGTCGGGACCCCAGCCGCCCTTGAACTCCGCCCCGGTGAGCGTGCCGAGTCCCCAGCGCTGCCCCGAGCTGATCTTGCCCATGAGCGAGGTCACCGCGTCCGCCTCCGGGAGGCAGGGTAGTCGCGCGGCGAAGGTGAGCTGATCGTCGACCGACCAATCGGCCTGCCCGAAGGCCGAGTAGTCCGTGCGGGTGCGCGTGGCGGGCACCTCGGTGACCGAGTCGCCACCCTCGCGCAACACCTCCTCGACATCGGCCGCAGCCGTCGCCCCCGAGCCCAGGGCCTGCCACAGCGTGTCTGCCGCGGCGTTGTCCGAATAGGTGATGGCCGCGTTCGCCGAACTCGCCAGCCCGGCGTTAGCGCGCAGCGCGGCCAGCGACAGCGGCACCTTCATGGTCGACCAGGCCGGACCGCTGCGCCAATCGCCCAGGGTGAGTGCGCGATCGCCGCCCACGGGCAGCAGCGCCAAGGCCACCTCGCCCTTCAGCGTCGGCTGCAGGTCGTTGATGAACTCCCAGGCCAGCGTGCCGGGCACCGTCACCAGCGGGGTGGCGGCCGCACCGGTCTTCGTGGTGGCCGTGGTGGTCGGCTCGGGCACCATGAGCGGGTCGCTGCCGCCGCATCCGGCCAGCACGCCCGCCAGCAGCGTCACCGCCGCGCACACGGCGCCGCGTGCGCTACGGCGGCGGCGTACGCCCTGTTCAGCGGATCGCGCATACGGTGCGGCCACCCCGATACCTCCAGTTCCGGGGAATCGGCGCGCCCGCGTTTTTCAGCGGACACGCCGATACCCGTCAATCGCAAGGATTGTGGTGGGTCGCGGCGGCGGGGTCAAATGCGGTGCGTATGGGCGCTTTTCGAACCCTACGGCTCGCAGAGTCCGCCGCGTAGTTCCGTAAGGTGTTCCCCGAGCAGCAATGCCATCCGGTCCATCATGTCGGTGGCGTCCTCGAAGGTGCCCGACGCGGGTTCGGCGGCGAGCGCCACCGCGACCGGACCGCCGAGGGTGGGGATCAGCCCGAACTGGCGCACGGTGTACATGCCGGTGTCGTCGTCGGGACCCCAGCCGCCCTTGAACTCCGCGCGGAACAGATGGCCCAGACCCCAACTCTGGCTGGGGGTTATCTCGCTCATCAGCGAGATGACCGAATTCGCCCGCGGCAGGCAGGGCAGTCGCGCCGCGAACCGCACCTGATCGGTCAGCGTCCAGTCGGTGGCGCCGAAGGAGAGCAGTTCGTCCGAGCCCACGGTGGCGAGCCGGGTGTGCCGCATGCCCACATCGGTGTAGTCGTCCCCGGCCTCGTGCAGAATGGCCTGCACCGCGTCGGCGGCCTCGTCATCGGTGCCGAGCGAGTTCCAAAGCTGCTGCGCCGCATCGTTGTCGGAGTAGGTGATGGCGGCCTCGGCGACCTCGCGCAGATCGCGGTCCTTGCGCAGCGCGGCCAGCGCGAGCGGCACCTTGATGGTGGACCAGGCGATCCCGGACGACCAGTTGCCGAGCACGGTCATCTCGCCGCCGCCGACCGGCATCACGGCCAGTCCCATGCGACCGTCCAGCGCGGCCTGCAACTCCGCGAAATCCACCGCGAGGCTGACCGATTTCGGCAGATCGAACAGATCGGGCAGGTTCGGCGCGATCATCGACAGGTTCGAGGCGCCGGCCTCGGCGACCGGGAGCGCCTCGGCGGGGTTCGCGGGTTCGGCCGGGCCCGGGGTGCCCGCCTGCACGCCGCAGGCGGAGACCGCCAGCAGCGTCGCGACGGCAACGCACCGCGCAAAGGCCTTGCGACAGGCCGGAATAGGGTCAGTAGACATACACCACCGCGTTCTCACCACCGATGCAGGTGACCAATTTCCCTGTCGCCGTGCAGTTCATCGTGTAGGCCCGATTGGTCACCGGGCTCACGGCCACAACACTACTTGCCGAACCCGGTCGTCCCGCAGTCGAGTCGGCATACACCCGGCGTACCTCTTCCGCGAAAGGGCAACTGGTAACGGTGGATCCGATGGCCGAGCCGGTGAAACCGTTGAGCACCGGGTACACCACCGGGCACGGCGTCGCGCCCGCCGGCAACTGCACCGCGGTGCTCGTCGGGGCGGTCGTGACGGTCGTTCTCGGTTGCGACTGCGGCGCGGTGTAGCCCGGCCCCACCGGCGCCGCTGTCGTCGGAGAGTCTTCGTTGCGGGCGCTGTCCAGGACTTGCCAGCCCACCGCACCGGCGATGGCCGCGACCGCGACCACCAGGACGCCGATCGCGGCCGGCACCGCCACCGACCTGCGGCGCGTCCGGTAGGCGGGTGGCGGGGCGGGGTCGTAGCGCGGATGATCGGAGGTCGGGTACAGCGACGGATCGGGTGTCGGGGCGTACGGGAAATCCTGCTGCGGTCCGTGCGCGTGCCCCCAGACCGGCGCCTGCGGCTGCGCGGGCCGGGCACTCTGCGGCAGCGGCTGGTAGTGGAAGTCGCTGACCCGCACCACGGTCGGATCGGACGGCACGATGATCGGCAGATCCGAGGTCGCGGGCGGCTCGCCCTGATCGGTGTAGGGCGGGAAGGCGCCCGTCGAGTACGGCCCGAAGGTGCCGGTATTGCGTTGCACCACCGTGGGATCCGAACTCGGCACCGGCAGCACCGAGGTGGGCTGCGCGGGGGGCGGCTGGTTCGGCGGCGGCACCGTGCGGCCGGGCTGCACCGGCGGTGGGGGCGGCGGGGCGACCGCGCCGCCGGCCAGCGCCATCCGGGCCGCGCGCGCGAACTCGCCCGCGGTCAGGAAGCGGTCGTTGGGATCCTTCGCCAGCGCCCGCGCCACCACCGTGTCCAGCGCGTCCGGGATGCCGCCGCGCTGCGCGCTCGGCCGCGGCGGCGGCTCGGACAGGTGCGCCCGGATCAGCGCGCTCACATTGTGCGCGGGGAAAGGCTTGTTGCCGGTGAGGCATTCGTGCAGCACGCACCCGAGGGAGTAGATGTCGGCGCGGCCGGTGACCGGGCCGGTGTCGAACCGCTCGGGGGCCATGTACGCGTAGGAGCCGACGGCCGTGCCCGCCACGGTGATGGCCGTGTCGCCCTCGGTGCGGGCGATGCCGAAGTCCGCCAGGTAGGCGAAGTCGGCCTCGGTCACCAGCACATTGGCGGGTTTGACATCACGGTGCACCAGGCCCGAGTAGTGCGCGGCGTCCAGCGCCGCGGCGACCTGCTCGACGAAACCCACCGCGCGCCAGGGCGGCAGCGGCCCGTTGTCGTCGAGCAGACTGCGCAGATCCTGTCCGCGCACGAGCCGCATGTCGATGTACAGCACACCGTCGATCTCGCCCCAGTCGTGGATGGGGATGATGTGCGGTTCGGCCAGCCGGGCGGCGGCCTGCGATTCGCGGCGGAAACGTTCCTGGTAGGAGGGGTCTTTCGCGAGCTCGGCGGGTAGCAGCTTGAGGGCGACGACCCGATCCTTGGACGTGTCGTAGGCCTCGTAGACCTCTCCCATGCCGCCCCTGCCGAGCAACGAGCGCAACTCGTACGGCCCGAACCGGCCGCCCGCGCGCGAAGGCGGTGCATCCACCCCGTCAAACCTCCAACTCCCGGATCGGTCACGGCGAAGCGCCCGCGACCAACCCCTCAGGACCTGGATTCTCCTGGGGAAACCACACCGTGGTCAAACGCGAAGACGATCGCCGCGGCCCGGTCTCGTAACCCGAGCTTCCCGAATATGTGTCCTACGTGGCTTTTCACCGTCACCTCGGAGATACCCAGGTCGCGCGCGATCTCGCCGTTCAGCCGGCCGCGCCCGATCAGCTCGAGCACCTCGAGTTCGCGCACGGTGAGATCGGACAGGGACCGCTCGCTCGGGACCGGCGCCGGTCGCACCGAGCGGTAGGCGCTCAGCACCCGGGGGGTGACCGAGGGATCGAGCCAGGAACCGCCGCCGGCGACCGTGCGGGTCGCGCGGATCAGATCCTCGGCGGGGGAGTCCTTGAGCAGGAAGCCCGCGGCGCCCGCCCGCAGTGCGCCCGAGAGCAATTGGTCGTCGTCGAAGGTGGTCAGCACCAGGACCGGCGGTGGATCCGGCCGGGTGCGCAGGGTCCGGGTGGCCTCGATGCCGCCGATGCGCTTCATCCGCAGATCCATGAGCACCACGTCGGGCCGGTGCGTGGCGATCGCGGCGGGCACCTCGTCGCCATCGGAGCATTCGCTGACCGCGAAACCGTCACGGCGGCGCAGGATTCGGCGCAGCCCACCGCGCACCAGCTCCTGATCGTCCACGACCAGAACGGCGATGAGCTCGTCGTCGGCTCGGTCGGTCACCGTTCCCCCTCGGCGTGTGTGGTCGGCAGCAGTTGTTCCGTTGCGGCCGTTGACTTCTCGGCATCGGTGCGGTTGCTCTCGGGCCCGGTGTCCTCGTCCGCGCGCTTGCGGGTCATGGACTGCAGCACCGTCCACAGCGAATCCTCGGCGACGGCGGCCATGCACGCGAGCTGGCCGCTGGTCAGCGGTATGCGAGCGTGCACGTGCCAGCCGTCCGCCAGCGGTCCGGAGGTCAGGGTGCCCCCGAGCAGCGCCGCGCGCTGGCGCATTCCCGAGATGCCCATGCCGCGACCGGTCCGCGGCAGCGCGCCCGCGGCCAAAGTGTTGCGCACCTCGACCGCGACCTCCTTGGCGCTGAGCACGATGCGCACCGTCGCGCGTGCACCGGGCGCGTGCTTGGCGATGTTGGACAGCGACTCCTGGCTTATCCGGTACAGGGCCAGGCCGATTCCCGCGGACACCCGCGTGGTGTCGCCGCACAGCGAGTAGTCCACGTTCATGCCCGCGCGCACGAAGTCCTCGACCAGTTCGGGGATGTCCTCGAGCCCGGGTTCGGGTGTCTGCGAGGCGGGCCGCTGATCGAGCAGGCCCACCGTGCGCCGGATATCGGCCATGGCCTGGCGGCCCAGACGCTCGGCGTCCGCCAGCGCGTCCACCGCCTCGTCCACGTCGCGATCGGTCTGCAGCGCGTGCCGGGCCGCGGTGACGTGCAACAGCGTGATGCTCAGCGAATGGGCGATGACGTCGTGCACCTCGCGGGCGATACGCCTGCGTTCCTCGTCGGCGGCCTGCAGCGCGCGCACCTCCTGGTACTCGCGTTCCTGGTACAGGTAGCGGCGCTGATAGTTCATCATCTGCCCGGTCATCCAGCCGCACAGCACCGCGAAGCCGTAGATCGGCAGGCCCAGGTCGACGTGCCCGATGGACTCGAAGAACATCAGTTGCGCGATCATCGTCAGCGCGACCGGGATGCTGACGATCATCGGGGCGATGGCGGCGACCTCGCCGGCCACGGCGATGAGGATGAACGGCGCCGCGTCGTTCTGCACCGGCTGGGCCAGGAACAACGCCACCGCGGTGAGGGTCAGCGCGGTCAGCAGCAGCGGTTTGGGCATGACGTCGAAGAGCACGTGCAGCGGCCAGTGCGCCAGGGTCAGCAACGCCGCGACGAAGGGCAGCACGCTGGGCAGATAGCCCTCCCCGATCCGCTGCCCGACCGCGATCAGCGCGATCGCGAGCACCACGACGTCGATGAGGAACACGACCTGGCTGGGATAGCCGAACCCGGTCCGCTCGACATTCATTCGGAACTGTTCGACCGGATGACGGGCGAACAGCCGGATGCGCTGCCCGCACTCGCGCAGCGTGAGCCCCGTGCCGCCCAACGCGCGCCCGGCCGAGCCGACCTTGCGCCCGACCGCGCCCAGTGCGCGCCCGACCGAGGTGGGGGTGGCGCCTGTCACGTTCATTCTGCAAGGCTAATGGCCGCATTGGACGGCGTACATCGTTCGCGGGCAGGGGCCGGTCTCCTACCGGGGTAGGAGGCCAAGTCGGGTCCGCGGCACGACGACATCGCGACGACGTCTCCGTAGCGTCATGACCATCGCCACCGTGCTCGGATCCGGACGGATCCGCAGCGAGACGAAAGGCTGGGGGACATGACCTGGGCAGACCTGCACGCTCGCACCGATATCCTGCACACCGTCCTGGACCGTGCGGCACGAAATCCCGCCGACCCGAACCTGTTTCACGCGCTGCCGGAGCTGGATCGGCTCTTCGGCGGCCCGGACGGCGTACTGCTCGCGCTGCGGCACCGATGGGAGAACCACCTCGGAGTGAAATTGGAAAGCGCACTGGCCGAAGGCAAGTCGGCGATCGAGGTCCACCGTGAACTCGCCGCCGAACAGCCCGCCCTGCGCGCGGTACTGGACACCTACGACACCGATCAGCTCTACTTCCGGCCGCGCGTGCGCGCACTGGCCGGCTGATCCGCCAGAGGGAACACGAGGGGAACGACCATGCTGGAATTGACCGACGTCACCAAGGAATACCGGATCGGCGGGCAGAGTGTGCGCGCGCTGGACGGCATCAGCCTGCGCATCGAACCGGGGGAGTTCACCGCGATCATCGGTCCGTCGGGCTCGGGCAAGAGCACGCTGCTGCATCTGCTCGGGGCACTCGATTCGCCGGGTTCGGGATCGATTCGGTTCCAGGGCAAGGAAATCGGTGATCTCGACGACGATCGGCAGTCCGAATTCCGGCGGCATCAGGTCGGTTTCATCTTCCAGTTCTTCAATCTCCTGCCCACACTGACCGCGTGGGAGAACGTCGCCATCCCGAAGCTGCTGGACGGCACCGGATTACGCAAGGCCAAGCCGCGCGCGCTCGAACTGCTGGACCTGGTCGGACTGGGCGAGCGCGCCGAACACCGCCCGGCCGAACTCTCCGGCGGCCAGATGCAGCGCGTCGCGGTGGCCCGGGCGCTGATCATGGATCCGCCGCTGATCCTGGCCGACGAGCCCACCGGCAACCTGGACTCCAAGACCGGTGAGTCCATCCTGCAGCTGCTCGGCGACATCACCCGCCAGGGCAACTCCGTGGTCATGGTGACCCACGACATGGGCGCGGTGCGCTACTGCGACCGCGTGATCACCCTGCGGGACGGCAAGATCGGCGCCACCGAGCGGGTGCAGCGCACCGACGACGGCGAGGTGCGTACGGTGCCCGAGACCGGCGCCGCCGAGACCGACGGCGCGGGTGTGGTGCGCGCATGATCGGAGCGATGTGGGATCGCCTGCGGCTGTTCAATATCGGTGAACTGCTCGCACACCGCGGCCGGACCCTGCTGTCCATGGTGGTCATGGGCGTCTCGGCCGGCCTGCTGGTCGCGGTCTTCAGTATTTCCGGATCCATCACCGGATCGGTGGACAAACTCACCCGCAGCCTGGGCGGCAACGCCGTGCTGGAGATCACCGGCGTCACCGACGCGGGCTTCGATCAGGCACTGCTGCAACAGATTCGATCCACCCCCGGGGTCGGGACCGCGGTGCCCATGGTGCGCCAGGGGATCGGTTCGGGCGAGAGCCGCGCGCTGCTGATCGGCGCGGACGCGAGCATCGCCCAGCTCGGCAACGATCTGGGCGGACCACTCGAAGCGCAGGCGGGCAAGCTGCTCACCGTGCCCAACGGGGTGCTCGTCGGCTCGGCCATGGGGCATCACGAGGGCGACAAGGTGCGGCTCGGCGCGGCGGACGCGACCGTGGTCGGCGTGATCGACGACGAGACCTCGTCGAAGATCAACGGCGGGCACATCGTCATCGCGACTCTGCCGGTCGCGCAGAAGATCGCCGATCACACCGGCAAGCTGGACTCGGTGCAGATCCTGGCCGCGCCCGGCGCCGAGGTGGACGCGCTGCGCACGGCGCTGACCGACGTGGTGGCCGGTCGCGCCGTGGTCGCCGACCCGGATCTGCGCAGCGCGCAGGCGGGCGGTTCGGTGCAACTGGTGCGCTACTCCACCCTCGCGTCCTCGGCGGCGGCGCTCATCGTCTCCGCGTTCCTGATCTACAACGCCATGAGTATGGCCGTGGCGCAACGCCGCCCGATGCTGTCGCTGCTGCGCGCCATCGGCGGCCGGCGCACGCCCATGGTGCTCGGCCTGCTGGTGGAGGCCGCGCTGCTGGGCCTGATCGGCGGTCTCGTCGGCTCGGTCGTCGGCATCTTCATGGGCCGCGTATCCATCGGCAGGCTGCCCGCGGCGATCGTGCAGTCGGTGGAGTCGCGGACCGAGTACATGGTGCCCGGCTACGCCGTTCCGGTGGCCCTGGCCGCGTGCGTGCTGGCCAGTGTGGCGGCGGCCGCCATCGCCGCCCGCCAGGTGTACAAGGTCGCGCCCATCGAGGCGCTCGCCCCGGTCGGCACCTCCTCCGCCGACGCGGTCAAACCGCTGCTGCGCTGGGCCGCCCTGGCCGCGGGTCTGGCCGCGATCGTGGCGGGGGTCTTCATCGCCAACGCCGACATCGGCAGGCTGTCGCTGGCCGCCATCTCGACCTCCATCGCGGGCGCGGTGCTGGTGTGCTTCGCCGCCACCGGGCCGATCGTGCGCGTCATCGGCGCGGTGTCCCGGCTCTTCGGCGCACCGGGAGCGCTCGGGTCGACCACGGTCGAACGCGCCCCGCGCCGGGTGTGGGCGACCGCCATGACCGTCATGATCGGCGTCACCGCCGTGGTGGCCATGGGCAACGCCTCCCGCGACATGGTGGACGCGGCGGGCTCGACCTTCGAAGGACTCAGCCGCACCGACGTTTTCGTCAGCGCCACCGCCATGGAGCAGTTCCCGACCGGCCCGATCCTGCCCGCCGATCTCAAGGACAGGATCCGCGCCATCCCGGGGGTCGAGGACGCGGGCGCGGCGCAGATGGCCTTCGCGACGCTCGGCCGCGGCCGAGTCATGTTGCAGGGCTACGAGGGTGGCGTCGCCCGCAGCTCGGCGCTGGAGGGCACCACCGAGGCCGACCTGGCGCGCATGGCGCGGGGCGAGGGCGTGGTCATCTCCCGTGACGTCGCGCGGCAGCTGGACGTGAACGTCGGCTCGACGCTGCAATTGCCCACGCCCACCGGCATTCACGACGTGACCGTGCTGCGGGTGGTCCCGTACTTCTCGGCCATCGCGGGGATCGTGGTGCTGGACCTGGACATCCTGCGGCAGTGGTACCAGCGGTCGGGCGAGACCATCATCGGCGTCGACTTCGTGCCCGGCGCGGATCCCGACGTCGTGCTGGCCGCGGTGCGCGCGGCGGTCCCGGCCGAGTTCCAGGTCGAGACCGGCGCGAGCGCGCTGGCCGCCATTTCCGGCAGCATCCGCCAGGGCAGCTCCATCAGCGCGGCCATTCTCTGGATCGTCGTGTTGGTGGCGACCGTCGCCCTGCTCAACACGCTGATGCTCTCGGTGCTCGAACGTCGTCGCGAACTGGGTGTGCTGCGGGCGATGGGTACCAGTCGCCGGTTCCTGCTGCGCAGCGTGCTCGCGGAGGCCGCCGGAATCGGATTCGTCGGCGCCGCACTGGGTTTGGTCGTCGGCTCCGGCGTGCACTACCTGGCGACCGTCGCGCTCGGCAACGCCATCTCCATCGACATCGGCTACCGGCCCAGCCCGCTGCTGCTGATCTACGCGGTGGTCGCGCTGGCGCTGGCGCTACTGGGGTCGATTCCACCGGCGGTGCGGGCGGCGCGCCTGCCCATCGTGGAGGCCATCGCGCTGGACTGAGAGCGGTACCGCTCGGTGCATGCGGGGGCGTATCGGCCAGGTCGGCGATACGCCCCCGCCGGCATTCGGCAACCCGGGCGATTCACCGCCGGCATGGCTCGGGCGGCGGCGCGAGACCCGCCGGGCGCAGCGCCGTTGGCTATTGGTCGTCGAGCACACGGCCGATGGCGGCGGCGCGATCTCGGCCGCGTTCGCCCATGACCTGCGGCGACCGAGGTTCGGACACGGCGTCGGTAGGGTGGCGCGTATGCGGAGTGGGCGACTGATCACGATGGCGCTGTTCGCGGTTGCCGCGATGGTGGCGGGTTGCGGGCAGGATTCCGAACCGAGTTCACCGACCGAGGGCGAGTGGCACGGGGGCATCCAGACCCCCGGTGCGCCACTCGACATCGGGGTGACCTTCACCTCGGACGGGGCCACCATCGACATCCCGGTGCAGGGCTTGGCCGCCGCGCCGCTGAAGGATGTGCGGTCCGAGCCGGACGATGTGCAGTGGGCCATCGCGGACGTCCCGGGGGACCCGAAGTTCAAGGGACGCTTCGACTCCGCGAGCGACACCATCGTCGGTGACTTCACCCAGGCGGGCCAGAGCTTCGCGCTCACCCTCGAGCGCGGTCGGGTCGCGCCGATCGCGCGGCCCCAGGAACCAAAGCCGCCGTACCCCTATCGGTCCGAGGATGTGAGCTATCGCAACGGCGAAGTGACCATCGCGGGCACGCTCACCACCCCCGAGGGCACGGGACCGTTCCCGGCGGTGCTGCTGATCACCGGCAGCGGACCGCAGGATCGCAACGAAGAACTCATGGGGCACAAGCCCTTCCTGCTGCTCGCGGACACCCTCACCCGCGCGGGATACGCGGTGCTGCGCGCGGACGACCGCGGGGTCGGCGGCACCGGCGGCAAGCTCGACGACGCGACCTACGACGACCTCACCGCCGATGTCGCGGCGGGCGTGGGCTTCCTGCGCGCTCGCTCCGACATCGACCGGGACCGCGTCGGACTGCTCGGGCACAGCGAGGGCGGCTACCTCGCGCCCAAGACCGCCGCCCGCCCGGACAGCGGCGTCGCGTTCGTCATCTCCATGGCCGGTCCCGGCGTCTCCGGTCGCGATGTGCTGATCGAGCAGAACAGGGTGATCCTCACCGCGGGCGGGGCGACGCCCGAGGAGGTCGACGCCCAGGTGCGGTACGTCACCGAGTGGACCGAGGTGCTCGCGCGCGGCGATCTCGCCGGGGCCAAGCAGGTTCAGTTGCGGCACAACGAGTCCGTGCCCGCTGAACAGCGGCAGTCCGAGGCCGCCCTGGACGCGGTGAACACGACGTACATGGCATCGTTCCTGGGCTACGACCCCGCGCCGGACCTGTCGGCGCTGCGTATCCCGGTCTTCGCGTTCTTCGGCGACAAGGACGTGCAGGTCCCGCCCGCGCAGAGCGCCGAGCCCATGCGGGCGCTGCTGGCAGGCACCGACTCGACCGTGAAGGTCTACCCGGGGCTCAACCACCTCATGCAGCCAGCGCCCACCGGGCAGGTCGCCGAGTACGTCACCATCGAGACGACCATCGCGCCCGAGGTACTGACCGACGTGACCGCCTGGCTGACCCAGCGGTTCCCGCCGAAGAAGTAGGAGCAGCCGCTCTCGCGGGTCGCCGAGCGATTCGCGTCGGGATTTCGACCGTCCGGAACTCATGTCGCGCCTCATACCCCGTGACGTGCCGGGATCCCTGCGGTCCGCTCCTGACCCGGCCATCGTCGGGGCCGTGGCGGTTCGTACGGCACGCGACTCATAGGATGGTCCTCATGAGTGCAGCCACGGTCGAGTTGATGGATTACGCCGACGTCATCACCCGCTACGAGCCGGTGCTGGGCATGGAGGTCCACGTCGAACTGGGCACCGCGACCAAGATGTTCTGCGGCTGCCCGACCGAGTTCGGCGCCGCGCCCAACACCCAGGTGTGCCCGGTCTGCCTGGGCCTGCCCGGGTCGCTGCCGGTGGTGAACGAGAAGGCGGTCGAATCCGCGATTCGCATCGGCCTGGCGCTGAACTGCTCCATCACCCCGTGGGGCCGGTTCGCCCGCAAGAACTACTTCTACCCGGACCAGCCAAAGAACTACCAGATCAGCCAGTACGACGAGCCCATCGCGACCGACGGCTACCTCGACGTGGTGCTCGACGACGGCGAGATCTTCCGCGTCGAGATCGAGCGCGCGCACATGGAGGAGGACACCGGCAAGTCCACCCACATGGGCGGCGCGACCGGGCGCATCCACGGCGCCTCGCACTCGCTGCTGGACTACAACCGCGCCGGGGTGCCGCTCATCGAGATCGTCACCAAGACCATCGAGGGCGCGGGCGAACGCGCACCCGAGGTGGCCCGCGCGTACGTGACCGCGCTGCGCGAGGTCCTCAAGTCGCTGAACGTCTCCGACGTCAAGATGGAGCAGGGCTCGCTGCGCTGCGACGCCAACGTCTCGCTGATGCCGGTGGGCGCCAAGGAATTCGGCACCCGCACCGAGACCAAGAACGTGAACTCGCTCAAGAGCGTCGAGGTCGCGGTGCGCTACGAGATGCGCCGCCAGGCCGCCGTGCTCGCCGCGGGCGGCACGATCACCATGGAGACCAGGCACTTCCACGAGGGCGACGGCTCCACCTCGGCCGGGCGGCCCAAGGAATCCGCCGAGGACTACCGCTACTTCCCCGAGCCGGACCTCGAGCCGGTCGCGCCGGACGCGGCCTGGGTCGAGGAGCTGCGCGGCACGATCCCCGAGTACCCGTGGCTGCGCCGCGCGCGGATCCAGGCCGACTGGGGCCTGTCCGACGAGGTGTTCCGCGACCTGGTCAACGCCGACGCGCTCGATCTGATCATCGCGACGGTGGACGCCGGGGCCTCGGTGGACGCCGCCCGCTCGTGGTGGGTCGCCTACCTCACCGAGAAGGCCAAGGGGCTCGAGGTCGCGCTCGACGAGCTGCCCATCACCCCGAAGCAGGTCGCCGAGGTGGCCGCGCTGGTCGAGGCCAAGACCATCAACAACAAGACCGCCAAGCAGGTCGTCGACTTCGTCCTGGCCGGCGAGGGCGAGCCCGCCGCGATCATCGAGGCCAAGGGCCTGGGCATGGTCAGCGACGACTCGGCCCTCGAGGCCGAGGTCCAGAAGGCCCTGGCCGCCAACCCCGACATCGCCGAGAAGATCAAGTCCGGCAAGGTCGCCGCGGCGGGCAAGGTCGTGGGCGACGTCATGAAGGCCACTCGCGGCCAGGCCGACGCGGCCCGCGTGCGCGAACTGGTCCTGGCCGCCTGCGGCGTGTCGTAGCCCGGATCCCGCGTCCGCTCGAGCGGTCTCACGAATTCGCCTGCGGCGCACGACCCATCCGGTCGTGCGCCGCAGGCGTTTGCGGATATCGGTCACCGCCCGAACGATGTCGACCTCGGCGAACCCCGAGTCGCCGCCGGCGAGCTGTACCGAGACCTGTGACGTACCTTGCCGCGCGGTGTCTGCGGTGCGTCGTGTTCCCGGCGAGTTGTGCACCGGGTGGGCGGTGTCCGGTCGGCCTGTGGCCGCAAAGAACTGTGGCGCACAGCGATCGCTGTGCGCCACAGGATGTCCGGGTGCCGGTTAGTCCGGCCCGCTCCCGCTGCCCGACGACGGCGGCGGGATCCGCACGACGCGATCGTCGTACTGGTTCGGCTGCCCGTCGGTCTTGTTCACGGTCGAGACCCAGATCGTCCCGTCGCCGCCCATGGCCGCGCCGTCCAGTCGGCCGTACTTGTCCTGGGCGTACAGCGAGGGGGCCGCGGTCACCGCGTGCGTTTCCTTGTCGGCCTGCGCGATCGCCAGGGCATTCTGATTGGTGAGGGAGATCGCCACCCCGTCCGAGGCCGCCGCGCACCCGGCCACGCCGGGCCGATCGGGCCAGCTCCACGCCACCGACGCGGTGCCGTCCCCGGCCACGCGCTGCAGCCGGTCCTCGGTGGCGGTGCGGTCGGTGACCCAGATCGAATCGGCGTGATCGGAGCACACGCCACCGGCGGTCCCGATGCCGGCGAGCATGACCTGCGCCGACGCGCCGGGCGCGGGGCCGGTGACGCTCAACAGCTTTCCGGCCAGCGAGCCGTTGTCGGCGGCGGCGCCGGGATTGCCGGTGTCACCGGTCAGCACCAGCATCCTGTCGCCGGAATGGAAGTCGATCGAGCCGCGATTGCCGGTGGCGCCCTTGGGGATTCCGGTGAGAATCGGCTTGGCCTCACCGCCCTCGAGCGACACACGCACCACGCGGTTGTCGCTGCCGGTGGTGGTGTAGGCGTAGATGAGCCCGTCCTCGCCGAAGCTGGGGGACAGGGTCAGGGAGGTCAGACCGCCGTCGCCGGCCGGATCCACCGGCACCTTGGCGACCTCGACCGGCGCGGGCGGCTCACCCTCGTCGGTGGCGACCACCTTGAGGATGCGGCCGGTGAGCCGCTCACCCACCAGCGCGCTCACCCCGTCGGGCAGCGACACCAGCCCGCCGGTGGTGTCCAGGCACGAAACCACCACGGCCGGATCGGGATCCACACACGGCAGATCGGGGCGCTTGGCCGAGGAGGAGGGCGCCTTGGGATCCTTGGTGCCCAGATCCGCGTCCTGCCAGGCGGGCTCGGTCGTGAAGGGGCTCGAGGCGCTATCGTCGAAGCGGGCGCAGCCGGACAGCAGTACGGCACCGAGGGTCACGACGAGCGCGACTTTCCGCGCGCCCACCCCGACACGGCCGCCAGCAACCAAACTCATGCTCCAGACGTTACGGAAAACCCGGCGCGGATGCGCGGACGGGGGTGGGCCATTCTTCGCAGGCCCGACGAACTGGACGGTGGACACGCCCGCGACTGTCGTGTGCGGAGCGCTTCGGACGCATACTCTGACCCGCGTGACAGAGAAGCCTAACGAGCCGTCCACCGGTGCGCCGGGCGGCGAAACGCCCGCGGCCGCACCTCGGCCGGTAGGTGCACCGGTCAGCAGTCCCTACGATTCGCCGACCGAGCAGTTCACCACCTCCGGTTCGCTACCCGCCTTCACCAAGGACCAGCCCGCCAAGGACCTCCCGCGCACCGACGAGGATCTGGGCCTGGATCCGGAGGTGCCGATCTACTCCGCGGTCAAGGAGGAGAGCACCGCCGGTTCGGGCGTGTCGGGCGCGGGCGACGCCACCGCGACGCCCGATGCCACCGCTCCCACCTACGCGTTCGCCAGCATCCCGCCCGCCCCGCCCGGACCGGGCGAGTCGAACGGCAGGCTGCGCCGGCGCGGCGACGATCGGCGCGGTACCCTCGACCTCGGACTCCTGCTGCTGCGCTTGATGATCGGCGGCACCTTCATCTACCACGGCCTGCAGAAGCTGACCGGCTGGTTCAACGGCCCCGGCCTCGAAGGCACCCGCGACATGATGGAGAGCGGCGGCTGGAAGCACCCGGACATCGCCGCGAGCCTGCTGATGGTCGGCGAGCTCGGCGGCGGCATCCTGATCGTGCTGGGCCTGGCCACCCCCCTGGCCGCCGGCGCGGTGCTGGCGGTGATCCTCGACGCCTGGATGTGGAAACAGGGCATGATCCCCGGCTTCCAGTACAACGCGGGCACCCAGTCCGGCGTGGAGATCGACTCGATCCTGGCCGGCGCGGCCGCCGCCCTGATCCTGACCGGACCCGGCCGCCTCTCCCTCGACCGCAACCGCGGCTGGGCGACCCGCCCCTTCCTCGGTTCCCTGGCGGCCCTGGTGGCCGCGATCGCCGCCGCGGTCGCGACCTACATCTACCTCCACGGCGGCAATCCACTGACCGGCATCGGCCCCTTCAACTGACCCGAAACATCGAAACGGCCCGGGGATCTGCCGGATCCCCGGGCCGTTTCATGTCCTGCGACGGCTCCGCGTGGCTGATTGTCGGCGCGGGTATCGCGCTCGAGCGAGGGTTCACAGGGTTCGTGGGAAAATCCCGCGAGCGTCCTACTCCCGCTTCGTCGGGTGCCAGGTCCCGAGGGGGTACGCGGGGAAGCCCCCGCGTACCTTCTCTCATCCCATGGGGGTCAGGGCTTGCCCCCGCGAAACCTCCTCACCACTGAGTGGCGTTGAACCGCTCCCATTCCTGGAACGTCTCCTGGTGCAACCGCAGCACCTCACCCGACTTCGAGTCGATCTCCGCGTTCAGCATCGCGCGATGCTGATTGATCCGCGCCGCGTCGGCGGGGGCGGCGAACAGCTCGGCGTTGTCGAGCTCGCGCGCCTCGGCGGCGAGTTCCTCCGCCTCGGCGAGCAACTCGCGCGCGCGGGTGTTGCGCAGATCGGAGCGCTCCAACATGGCCGAGTACTCGGCCAGCATCGTGTCGGCCTTGCCGACGTATTCGATTGTCATCTCAGCTCTTTCTACGGCACGTGCCGCACGGCGCCCTTGTCGGCGGAGGTGGCGAGCGCGGCGTAGGCGCGCAGGGCGGTGGTCACCGGGCGCTCCCGGTTCACCGGCTGCCACGGACGCTCGGAGGCTTCCATCTTCGCGCGGCGCTCGGCCAGCACGGCGTCGTCGACCAGCAGTTCCAG
Source organism: Nocardia sp. NPDC003693 (assembly GCF_053981095.1). Lineage (NCBI taxonomy): Bacteria > Bacillati > Actinomycetota > Actinomycetes > Mycobacteriales > Nocardiaceae > Nocardia > Nocardia sp. NPDC003693. The sequence goes on along the minus strand of NZ_JBSFNO010000011.1, from coordinate 39,548 downwards.
CGCGCGGGTGTGCACGTCGATCCGGATGCGGTCGCCGTTCTCGATCAGGCCGATCGCGCCGCCGCCCGCCGCCTCGGGCGACATGTGCCCGATCGACAGACCCGAGGTGCCGCCGGAGAACCGGCCGTCGGTGATGAGCGCGCAGACCTTGCCCAGACCCATGCCCTTGAGGAACGAGGTGGGGTGCAGCATCTCCTGCATACCCGGACCGCCCTTGGGGCCCTCGTAGCGGACCACGACCACGTCGCCGGGCTGAATCTTCTTGCCCAGGATCAGCGAAACGGCCTCCTCCTGGGATTCGACCACCACGGCCGGACCCTCGAAGGTGAACAGTTCCTCGTCGATGCCCGCGGTCTTGAGGATCGCGCCGTCGAGCGCGATGTTGCCGCGCAGCACGCACAGCCCGCCCTCGACCGTGTAGGCGTTGGCGATATCGCGGATGCAGCCGCCGACCGCGTCGGTGTCCAGCGAGGACCAGCGGTTGTCGGTGGAGAACGGCTCGGTGGTGCGCACGCCGCCCGGCGCGGCGTGGAAGAGCTCGATGGCCTCGTCGGAAGCCTTGCCGGAGCGGATATCCCACTCGTCCAGCCACTCGTCGAACGAGGCGGTGTGCACGGTGCTGACGTCGGTCTCGAGCAGGCCGCCGCGGCGCAATTCGCCGAGCAGGGCCGGGATTCCGCCGGCGCGGTGCACATCCTCCATGTGGTAATCGGAGTTGGGCGAGACCTTGGACAGGCACGGCACCCGGCGCGAGATCGCGTCGATGTCGGACAGATCGAAGGCGATCTCGCCCTCCTGCGCCGCGGCCAGGGTGTGCAGCACCGTGTTGGTGGAGCCGCCCATCGCCACGTCCAGGGCCATCGCGTTGCGGAAAGCCTTGACGTTGGCGATGTTTCGCGGCAGCACCGAGGCGTCGTCGTCGCGGTACCAGCGATTGGCCGCCTCCACGATGACCCGGCCGGCCCGCTCGAACAGCGCCCGGCGCGCGGAGTGCGTGGCGAGGGTGGAGCCGTTGCCCGGCAGCGCCAGGCCCAGGGCCTCGGTGAGGCAGTTCATGGAGTTGGCGGTGAACATGCCCGAGCACGAGCCACAGGTCGGGCACGCGCTGCGCTCGACCTCGCTCAGGCCCTCCTCGGACACGGCCTGCGAGGCGCTGGCGGAGATGGCGGTGATGAGGTCGGTCGGGGCGTGCGCCACACCGTCCACCACGACGGCCTTGCCGGCCTCCATCGGACCGCCCGAGACGAACACGGCCGGGATGTTCAGCCGCATCGCGGCGTTCAGCATGCCGGGAGTGATCTTGTCGCAGTTGGAGATGCAGACCAGGGCGTCGGCGGTGTGCGCGTTGGCCATGTACTCGACCGAGTCGGCGATGATCTCGCGCGAGGGCAGCGAGTACAGCATGCCGCCGTGACCCATCGCGATGCCGTCGTCGACCGCGATGGTGTGGAACTCGCGCGGTACGCCGCCCGCCGCCCGGACCGCCTCGGCCACGATCTCGCCGACGTCCTTCAGATGCACGTGGCCGGGGACGAACTGGGTGTACGAGTTCGCGATGGCGACGATCGGCTTACCGAAGTCGGAGTCGGTCAGGCCCGTCGCGCGCCATAGCGAGCGAGCGCCCGCGGCGTTGCGTCCGACGGTGGTGGTTCGTGAGCGAAGCGGTGGCATGAGTTTCGGGTCCTCGGATTTCTCGTCGCAGGGGGCTGTTCGGCGACTGCGCCGCATAGGTCGGCGGGGTGCACAACGTTACTCCCGCGCCCGGTAATCCCCGTCAGCGGCCGAAACCTCGCACCCCCGGCGCGCGGCGGGTGCGGATGGCTAGGCGTTCTTGTCGCCCTCGACGCCGTTGCCGCCCTCGGCTTTCGGGGTCTGCTCGCCCGGCGTGGCGTCCTCGTCCGCCACCGCCTCGATGTCTTCGGCATCCTCCGCCGCGTCCGCGTCCAGCGGTTCCACGAACGGATCCGGGATGCGCCCGTTGGACGCCTCGACCAGCGCCGAGAGCCGGTCGTAGCTCACGCCCGGCAGGCTCGCGTCCGAGTCGTCGGCCAGATGCAGTTGCAGCCAGCCACGTTTGGGGATGCGCAGCCCGCGCACGTCCGCCCAGTCGATGTGCCGGCTCGAGAACATGCTCCGGGTGTCGATGCCCGATTCGGAGACCTTCGTCCGGGATCGTTCGATCCACACCGCCAGCGCGATCGGTATGGCGAACAACACCCACAGCACCTTCGGCGCCCCGAAGAACGGGAAAGCCACGGAGAACAGCAGGAGGAAGACCCCGAGATGCGCGAGTCTCGGGAGCCGGATCACGCGACCCGTGTCCGATCCTGAGTCGGGCGTGTGGGACGATCGAGCCGGTGGCACGGACTGATGCGGTGATGACACACCCCCATCCTCGCATTGTGTTGAACGAACCCGAACAACCGCTCTGTCTCACATAATGAGACACACATGGTCAGATGTTTGACTCAGCGGCTCATGCACACATACCGTCGTGCGCGTGAATCGATTCGAGTTGCTCGTAATCGGCCGGCGCGTCCAGCGCTGAGCCGACGACTATAGGTCTATTACGTCAGCTCGCAGCTGCGACGCGCCACCCTCGAACAGCCATGGCTGTCGAGGGCTTTTTTGTGTTCAGGCAAGCCCATGAACTCCGAACGACAGAGCAGTAAGGAACAGACGGTGAGCGCACCTACCGCCCGACCCGGGCCCTCGGCCCGACGGCCCGCGCCCGCGGCCCCCGCGGCCCCGGCTCCGGCCACCCCGAATCGTCGCCAGGTCCCGCCCGAGCGGGTCACCGGCGCGCAGTCTGTTGTCCGCTCCCTCGAGGAGCTCGGCGTCGACACGGTATTCGGTATTCCGGGCGGTGCGATTCTTCCGGTCTACGACCCGCTGTTCGACTCGGTCAAGGTCCGCCACGTGCTGGTTCGCCACGAGCAGGGCGGCGGCCACGCGGCCACCGGCTACGCCCAGGCCACCGGCAAGGTCGGTGTGTGTATGGCCACGTCCGGTCCGGGCGCGACCAACCTGGTGACCCCGATCGCCGACGCGCAGATGGACTCGGTCCCGCTGGTGGCGATCACCGGTCAGGTCGGCCGCAGCCTCATCGGCACCGACGCGTTCCAGGAAGCCGACATCTCCGGCATCACCATGGCGTGTACCAAGCACAACTTCCTGGTGACCGACCCGATCGACATCCCGCGCATGCTCGCCGAGGCGTTCTACCTGGCCGCTTCCGGCCGCCCGGGCGCGGTCCTGGTCGACATCCCCAAGGACGTGCTGCAGGCCCAGACGACCTTCAGCTGGCCGCCGGAGATGCGCCTGCCCGGCTACCGTCCGGTCACCAAGCCGCACGGCAAGCAGGTGCGCGAGGCCGCCCGCATGATCATGGAAGCCAAGGCGCCCGTGCTCTACGTCGGCGGCGGCGTCATCAAGGCCGACGCGCACGCGGAGCTGCTCGAGCTGGCGGAACTGACCGGCATCCCGGTCGTGACCACCCTCATGGCCCGCGGCTCGTTCCCCGACACGCACACCCTGAACATGGGCATGCCCGGCATGCACGGCACCGTCGGCGCCGTCGCGGCCCTGCAGAAGTCGGACCTGCTGATCACCCTCGGCGCGCGTTTCGACGACCGCGTCACCGGTCAGCTGAATTCCTTCGCGCCGCACGCCAAGGTCATCCACGCCGACATCGACCCGGCCGAGATCGGCAAGAACCGGCACGCGGACGTCCCGATCGTGGGCGACTGCCGCGAGGTCATCGCCGAGCTGATCGAGACCCTCAAGTCCGATCCGGCCGCCGGTGACGCGCCGCTGCTGAACCTCACCGAGTGGTGGACCTACCTGTCCGGCGTGCGCGATCAGTACCCGCTGGGCTGGAAGACCCCGTCCGACGGTTCGCTCTCGCCCGAGTACGTGATCGAGACCCTGGGCCGGCTCGCCGGTCCCGACGCGATCTACTGCGCGGGCGTGGGCCAGCACCAGATGTGGGCCGCCCAGTTCATCAAGTACGAGAAGCCGCGCACCTGGCTGAACTCCGGTGGCCTGGGCACCATGGGCTACTCGGTCCCGGCCGCCATGGGCGCCAAGATGGGCATGCCGGACCGCGAGGTCTGGGCCATCGACGGCGACGGCTGCTTCCAGATGACCAATCAGGAACTGGCCACCTGTGCCGTCGAGGGCGTGCCGATCAAGGTCGCGCTGATCAACAACGGCAACCTGGGCATGGTCCGCCAGTGGCAGACCCTGTTCTACGAGCAGCGGTACTCCAACACCGATCTGGGCACGCACACCCTGCGCATCCCGGACTTCGTGAAGCTCGCGGAAGCCCTGGGCTGCCACGGCATTCGCGTGGAGAAGGAAGAGGATGTCGAGGCCGCGATCCGCGAGGCGCAGTCGATCAACGACCGGCCCGTGGTGATCGATTTCATCGTCGGCAAGGACGCGCAGGTGTGGCCGATGGTCGCCGCCGGCACCTCCAACGACGAGATCATGGCCGCGCGCGGCATCCGCCCGCTGTTCGACGACGACGAGGCGATCGACGAGCCCGCGGTGATCCACGAGGCCATGTCGCACGAGAAGGCCACGCTCACCGCCCACGAGAAGGCCGCCCAGAAGGGGACCGAGGAATGAGCACGACCCACACCCTCTCCGTGCTGGTGGAGGACAAGCCCGGCGTGCTCGCGCGCGTCGCGTCGCTGTTCTCCCGCCGCGGCTTCAATATCGAGTCGCTCGCCGTGGGCGGTACCGAGATCCCCGAGATCTCGCGCATGACCATCGTCGTCACGGTCGAGGATCTGCCGCTCGAGCAGGTGACCAAGCAGCTCAACAAGCTGGTCAACGTCATCAAGATCGTCGAGCAGGACAACGAGAGTTCGGTTGCCCGCGAACTGATCCTGGTGAAGGTGCGCGCGGACGCCAGTGTGCGCACCCAGGTCATCGAGGCCGTGAACCTGTTCCGCGCCAAGGTGATCGATGTCTCGCCCGACGCGCTCACCATCGAGGCGACCGGTACCCGTTCCAAGCTCGACGCACTGCTGCGCATGATGGAGCCGTACGGCATCCGTGAGATCGTGCAGTCCGGAGTCGTCGCGGTGGGTCGCGGACCCAAGTCCATCACCGCAACTCGCTAGTAACCGGCCGCCCCGGCGGCCAATCGATCGTCATCCCGGCAAGCTGTGCCGGGATACACATAGCTCAGACACAGAATCCAAGAAGGAGAACCCAAAGTGGCAGTCGAGATGTTCTACGACGACGACGCCGACCTGTCGATCATCCAGGGCCGCAAGGTCGCCGTGATCGGCTACGGCAGCCAGGGCCACGCGCACTCGCTGAGCCTGCGCGATTCCGGCGTCGAGGTCCGCGTCGGCCTGACCGAGGGCTCCAAGTCCCGTCCGAAGGCCGAAGAGGCCGGTCTGACCGTCGGCACCCCCGCCGAGGTTGCCGCCTGGGCCGACGTGATCATGGTCCTCGCGCCCGACACCGCGCAGGCGTCGATCTTCACCAACGACATCGAGCCCAACCTGAAGGACGGCGACGCGCTGTTCTTCGGCCACGGCCTGAACATCCACTTTGGTCTGATCAAGGCTCCGGCCAACGTCACCGTCGCGATGGTCGCCCCGAAGGGCCCCGGCCACCTGGTGCGTCGTCAGTACGTCGACGGCAAGGGCGTTCCGGCCCTGATCGCCGTCGATCAGGACCCGAAGGGCGAGGGCCAGGCCCTGGCGCTGTCCTACGCGAAGGCCATCGGCGGCGCGCGCGCCGGCGTCATCAAGACCACCTTCAAGGAAGAGACCGAGACCGACCTGTTCGGTGAGCAGGCCGTGCTCTGCGGTGGCACCGAGGAGCTCGTCAAGACCGGCTTCGAGGTCATGGTCGAGGCCGGCTACGCGCCCGAGATGGCGTACTTCGAGGTCCTGCACGAGCTCAAGCTGATCGTCGACCTCATGTACGAGGGCGGCATCGCCCGCATGAACTACTCGGTGTCCGACACCGCCGAGTTCGGCGGCTACCTGTCGGGCCCGCGCGTCATCGACGCCGGCACCAAGGAGCGCATGAAGGCGATCCTGACCGACATCCAGGACGGCACCTTCGTCAAGCGCCTGGTCGCCAACGTCGAGAACGGCAACACCGAGCTCGAGGGCCTGCGCAAGGCCAACGCCGAGCACCCGATCGAGGTCACCGGCGCGAAGCTGCGCGGCCTGATGAGCTGGGTCGACCGCCCGATCACCGAAACCGCGTAAGGTTTTCTGATCGCTGAAAGGCCCGGCACTCCTGGTGAGTGCCGGGCCTTTCGCGTGTCCGGGGCGGGGAGTGCGTTGCCGCGCGGCTCATCTCAGTGCGCGACCGCCCGCTCCGGAGTGCCGGGTTCGACCCCGGACCGTCCGCGGACCAGCGCGACGCCCGTGGCGACGAGCCATGTCATGGTCAGCGCGCCCATCGTGGCGGTGGTGCCCCAGCCGTTGGCGGCGTAGAAGTTCGCGGGGGTGTTCCCGAAGAACAGCGACGGCGTGAAGGCGAGGTTGACCGCCGCCAGGAGGTAGGCGGTGCGGGCGGCCCAGCGGGGGAGCAGGGCGGTGCGGTGGATGGCGTACGCGGTGGCGGCGAACATCAGCGCTTCCAGGAAGCGGGAGATGGTGCCGTAGAGGATGTAGGTGCCGCTGACGGTGATGGTCGGGTCGATGGGGTCGGGGGCCTGGATCGTCGCGCCGACCTCGAGGCCGGTGGACACGAGAACCATGGCGAGCCAGAGCAATCCGGCGTTGGTGATGATCGCGCCGAGCCAATCCAGTTCGGGTCGTGCGTGTTTGACGAGCTGTCCGAGGCCGGTGAAGAACACCAGCAGGGCCATCATGCCCGCGAGGCCGAACAGGGCGCGGGTCAGGATGTTCCAGTCGGGCGGGGGTCCGGCGTAGACGAAGTAGAGGGGGAGCTGGACGAAGGTGAGTCCGGCGCCGAGCAGGGCGGCGGCCCCGGTCAAGCAGCGGAGATCAGGAGAAGTAGCCATGTCAGCGATAGTATAAGACTTATACTATAAGGTCTATGCTAAAGTGCGCGGTCGCAAAGTCTGTGATCGGAGGCGTCGTTGGCGGACCGTGGGATACCCGATGACCTGGCGCGGCTGTGGCGGCTGAACACCGGCTCCCGGCTGGGCCGGCGCGCGGAACTGGACGCGGACAGGATCGTCGCGACGGCCGTCGCGCTGGCCGACCGGGACGGGCCCGCCGGGGCGACGCTCCCGAAAATAGCGGCGGCGCTGAGCGTCACGCCGATGTCGCTGTACCGGCACGTCGGGTCCAAGGACGAACTCGTGGCACTGATGGGTGATGCCGCCTTCGGCCCGGTGCCGGATTCGCTCGTGGCTCAGGGGGAGTGGCGAACCGACACACGCGCGTGGGCGCTGGCGCAGTGCGCGGTGTTCCGCGCCCACCCGTGGCTCGCGCAGTGGCCCATCACCGGCCCGCCGCGCGGCCCGCACGCCATCGCCTGGATGGACGCGGGTCTGCGCGCGCTGCGCCCGGCCGGCCTGGGTTGGGGCGCGAAGATCGGCGTGATCACCGTGCTCGGCGGGTATGTCCGCCAGGCTTCCGAATTGGACCGCCAACTCCGGGACAGTTGGACCGCCGCCGCGGTGGACGAGTCGCAGGCGCTGCGGAACTACAGCCGGGATCTGACCGGGCTCATCGACGCCGATCGGTTTCCCGATGTCGCGGCGCTTTTCGGATCCGGACTGTTCGATTCGATTCCGGCTGAAGCCGATTCCGGCCCGCCCGATTCCGGGGATTCGATGAGCGAGGACTTCCACTTCGGACTGGAATTGATCCTCGACGGTGTCGCCGCGGCCGTCACGGCCTGATCGGCCACACGATCAGCGGCAACGAAAAGGCCCGGCGCCCCCAACAGGCGCCGGGCCTTCCTCGTAGGTTCAGCTGCTGCCGAACGCTCCGCGCGGCACGAACTGCCGCCAGTTGTTGTCGTCACGCCAGCCCGGCTTGCGATCGCCGTCGTCGTGCCAGCGGCCGTGGTGATGGTGATTGCCGTTGTTGGCCCACGGATTGTCGGCGTTCCAGCCGGGCCAGGGGTTGCGATCGTTGCGGTCGGGCCCGTGCGGCCGGGACACCTCGGTGACCTGGGTATCGAGCGGAACATCGGCCAGGGCCGGCGCTGCCGCTGCGGCGAGGGGTACCGCAGCGACCGCGCCCACGATGGCTATCCGAGCAATAATCTTTTGTGCGGAAACAAATTTCGTAGTGCTCATGGACACACACTGTGCCTCATCGAACCGGCGGGCAGAACAGTCCGAAGGAGATTCACAGATAGTTCAGGGCTGGTGTACACCTTCGGGATGAGTCTTCTCCGGGGGTTTCCCTGAATTTCACGGCGCGCCAACCCCACTGGACAATTCGGACATTCGAAGCGATCAGTAGTGCGTGCCGCCGTCGATGCGGATCTCGGTGCCGGTGATGAACGCGCCGTCGTCCGAGGCGAGCATGGCGACCACGCCGGCCACGGTGTCCGGGGAGGCGAAGCCCTGGCCGATGCCGGGCGCGAGCTTCATGAACAGGCTCAGGTCGGCGTCCGCGGGCAGGCCGGGCCCGCGGCCGTCGGTCATGTCGCTGGAGATCGAACCGGGCGCGACGGCGACCACGCGCAGTCCCTGCTTGCTGTATTCGGCGGCCAGCGCGTGCGTCATGGACATGATGCCGCCCTTGGACGCGGCGTAGGCGCTCATGTACGGGTGCGCGAAGAACGCGGAGGTGGAGGTGAAGTTGACGATCACGCCCTTGTCCGAGGCGAGCAGCGCGGGCAGCGCCTCGCGAATCATGAGGAAGGTGCCGGTGAGATTCACGGTGATGATCTTGTTGAAGTCATCGAGGGACATCTCGTGGGTGTGTGCCGAGCGCAGGATGCCCGCGGCGTTGATCAGCGCGTCGATGCCGCCGAGCGTCTCGACGGCGGTGGCCACGCCCGCTCGCACCGACTCCTCGTCGCCGATGTCGATCGCGACGGTCCGCAGTCGATCGGCGTGTCCCTGGTCGGCGGCCTGCTTCGCGGTCTCGGCGAGCCCGGCTTCGTTGATGTCGGCCGCGACGACCTGCCCGCCCTCGGACAGGACCCGGTGCACGGTGGCCCGGCCGATGCCCGAACCCGCGCCGGTGATCAGTACTCGGCGATCGGTGAAACGCTCCATTGCGAACTTCTCCTCTGTCTGTCTCGCCCCGCCCCACTGATTGACACGCTACGCCTGAGTGGCACGTCGTGCCATGCTGGCATCCGAAGACTAGGATGAGCTCGACCACTCACCGAGCAAAGGATCCGCATGCCCGCCTCGGAGCCCGGCCGTCCCTCGCTGGCCGAACGTCGTCGCGCCGAGACGCGCCTGGACATCGCGCGCACCGCCGCGCGCCTGTTCGCCGAACATGGCACCGCCGAGGTCACCGCGGAGCAGATCGCCGCGGCGTCGGGGGTGGGCCTGCGCACCTTCTACCGCTACGCGCGCACCAAACAGGACGCCGTCGAGCCGATGCTCACCACCGGCGCGCAGCGCTGGTTCGAGACGATCGCCGCCGGCCCGCGCCGGCTGCCGACCCTCGGCGAACTCGAGGCCGCCGCGGTGCGCGCGCTGAGCATCGCCGACGGCGAGGACTTCGAGCTCACCCGGGGACTGCTGCGCGCCATGGAGAACGACCCCGCGCTACGGGACGTGTGGCATCGCATCAATCTCGACGGCGAACGCGAATTGCGTACGGTCCTGGCCGAATTGGCCGGTCCGGGCGCGGATCCGGTCCGCCTGCGCCTGCTCGCCGCCGCGGCCGCGGGCGCGATTCGCATCGCGCTCGAGGAATGGGCGGTCGCCTCCCCGTCCGATCCGGTCGACCCCGCCGCGCTCGTCGTGCGCTGCATGCGGGCGCTCGGCGCCGGTATCTGATCGGCGTTTCGTCCCCGTTCCGCTGGTTTTCGACCGATAAGGTACGCCGAGCGATCTTCTGGCTACCCACTGTCCGTGTCGACCAGCGGAGGCATCGAGTTGCATCGAATCTGTAGTCGCATAACCCTTTCCCTGGCGGCGGTGACGGGCCTGTTCCTGGCCTCGGGCACCGCGGCCGCCGAGCCCGAGCAACTCCCGGTCAATTACTCCGTCGCGCAATGGTTCATCGACGCGAACACCGCGAAGGCCCCGTTCGACCCGCCGGGGGCCAACGACTGGTCCTGTGTCCCCGACGCCGCCCACCCCGAACCGGTGGTCCTGGTGCATGGCGTCCTGGGCAACGGCGCGGGCTGGCCCGCCATGGCCCCGCTGCTGCACAACAACGGCTACTGCGTCTACTCGGTCACCTACGGCATCTATCCGAGCCAGGGCGGCGCGATCGCGGGCATGGGCGGTATGGAGCCGATCCCGCAGTCCAGCAACGAGTTACGCGACTTCGTCGACCGCGTCCTGGCCTCGACCGGCGCCTCGAAAGTCAACCTGCTGACCTGGTCCGAGGGCACCCTGGTGGGCGCGCACTACCTGCTGTTCAACGGCGGCGATCAGGTGGTGTCCAAGTCCTTCAACCTCGTTCCGATCTGGGCGGGCACCCACGTCGCGGACCCGGTGGTGAACGCGGCGGCCGGCCTGGGCGTCGACCAGGCCGTCTTCGACGCCCTGCGCCCGATCTGCCAGGGCTGCGTGGACATGCTCCCGGTCTCGGACTTCATCAAGAATCTGCAGGCCGCAGGCGTTTACGCCCCCGGCGTGCAGTACACGAACCTGGTGACCCGCGCCGACACCGAGGTCGTGCCGTACACCAGCGGCGTGCGCGAGGCCCCGAACGCGACGAACATCGTGTTGCAGGACGTCTGCCCGGTGAACTTCGCGGGCCACAACAGCGTGTCGGTGGATCCGACGGTGGCGGCGCTGATGCTGAACACCTTCACCCCGGGGTCGGTGGCCGAAATCCCGTGCGCGCCAAGTCCGAGTCCGTATATCTAGTGCTTCTCGGCTGCGACGGCCGATGGAAGCTCCGCCGCATCGCTTCCCTGACCCTGTATGCCCGCGGAACGACATCGACCGCCGTCGTCCGCGGGCCTGCGCCGGTTCCGCGCTAGGCGTGGCCCGAATCGCGCTCATCCGCGGCCTTCAGGACCTCCATGATGGAGCGCCCGACTGCCGCCGCGACCGGCGGCGGGAATGCATTTCCGACTTGCCGGTATTGCGCTGTCTTTCCACCAGAGAACTTCCATTCCGACGGAAACCCTTGAATGATGGCCGCCTGCTGAACGGTCAGCATCGGACCGTCGGGGCCGAACAGATCCCGCTCCTCGGTCTGTTTCGCCGTGCAGGTGTCGATGTCGTTGGCGACACCCATGCCCGAGATTCCGAGCAGTTTCCACGCTGCTTTCGCCCGGCTGGGTCCGAGATCGGCACCGCCGTGCTTCTTCGAACCGCCGACCAGTGTGGGCGCGATACCTCCGCCTTTGCCTTTGAGCTCGCTGTCGCGATGACGGGCGGTGGTCAGCCATCGGTTGAACGACTCCGCTGCCCGCTTCTTGTCCGCGCCCTTGAGGTAGGGCGCGAAGCGCTCACGCATCGTTGCTTCGAGGCTGTCGGCAACGCTGACAGGGTCTTCGTGGGTAGCGGTGGGCCACTCGTATTTCAGGTCCGCGATCACATCGTTCCGGAACGCCACCAGGATGGCCCGCGGGCGCAGTTGTGGTACCCCGAAGTCGCTGGCCTCCAGGACTTCCCACTCGCATACCTTGTATCCGAGGCCCGGTTCCTCGACGTATTCACCATCGTCGCTGAGGTACTGCCCACCCTCCAGCTTCACCGTGATCCACTCTCGGTAGAGCGCGAACTTCGGGTCCTTGATGCCCCTGACGTTCTCGATCATCACTGCCCGCGGCTCGAGGAGCCCGACCAGCTCGAGCATCCGAGGAAAGAGGTCTCGTTCGTCCTCTTTGCCCAATTGCTTGCCCGCATGCGAGAAGGGTGGGCACGGAACGCCGCCGGCCAGGAGATCGAGTTCCCTCGGCTGTAGGTCCTTTCCGCCCTTTTGCAAGTGTTTGAATGGGTCGAACTCGTTGACATCCATCGACAGCACGTCGCAGTTTTCGTGCTCCCACTCCCACTCCGGGTCACGCCGGATGTTGAGGTCGAGCGTCTCGACCGCGTGCGTGTCGATCTCGACCAGGGCCAAGTGCCCGAAGTCTGCCTGATGCAGGCCGACGGCCTGTCCGCCCGCGCCAGCGCAGATTTCTATCGAGGTATACCTGGTCCGGCCCTGTGCCGCAGGATCTTCGGGTTCCGCGTCGCGGGTCATTCTTGCCCGCCAGGGATGCCGAGTGCCTGTGCGCCGGTGCCGGCGTGGGCTTCGATGACTCGAACGTCGGTCATGCTGATGCCTTTCACTGCGGGGGCGAGGTCATGTCGTAGTAGGCGGGGGTATCTTTCCGGATGGTATTCATTTGCTCCGAACTGGGACAGGCATGACCGACGGTCGATCCGAAGACGCCCGAAAGCGAGCCCACGAACGCGGGCTCTACCCGGCGCCCCTCAATCCGGGACGCTCCCGCAACATGCGAGCCAATCGCAGATCGGACACAAAGCCGGAGATGGCGCTGCGTCGCGAACTGCACCGGCTGGGCTATCGCTACCGCAAAGACCTCCGGCTCGACCTCGGGGCGGCGAAGGTTCGCCCTGACATCGTTTTCACGGCCCGGAAGGTCGCAATTTTCGTCGACGGCTGTTTCTGGCATGTCTGCCCGGTGCATGGGCGACAGCCGACGACGAACGAATGGTATTGGGCCCCAAAGCTTCGCCGCACGATGGAGCGTGACCGTGCGGCGAATGCGGCCCTGACCGCAGCCGGCTGGCGGGTGGTTCGCCTCTGGGAACACGAGAGCCTGGACAGCGCTGTGACCGCTGTCGTCAGAGTCTTGGGTGGCGGAACCGAACATGTGAGCGATCATATTGGATAGATCGCCGGAAGATCACCCGACTCCCATGACACGCTAGGAACGATGTGCGGCGGCAATTCAGAGGCGCGTCATGTGCCAGTTACTGGGGCTGGGTGCGGCTGTGGGCATCACGCCCGGTTTGCCCGCGTTTGACTCAGGGATACCTCAAATCTCTTGGTTGATCATGCGATACGAGCAATGGAGATGACCGCTCGCGGAGAACCGTGCCACGGAGACGGAGGTGAGGTCAGTCATGCCACAGTGTGTTCAGCAAGAACAATGTCAGGGTGAGAGCCCCGGCGAACACGCCCCCGCCGGCGTAAAAGGTGGCCGCCCAAGAACTTCCGGTGTGCCTGACCAATGCCGCGCCGATGAACGCGGCCAGCATGCTGACCAGGGTGCAGATTACGACGAGCAGTACCTTGATGATGATCGGTTTGGGCGCGGGTCCCGCGGCGGCGGCGGGCAGGGGTTCCGGAGTGCTGGTCATGATGGGCTTCCAATCCTGTTGGATGGCGCGTCCACGGTGGTCGAGGGAGCGCCAGTGCGGTTGAAGATCGTGTGCGATCGGCGTTCGCGCAGGGCTGCCGGAATCGGGACGGCCCTGGATGGAGTTGGGGGCTGTGATGCGAATCGTGTGTCAGGGCGCCGGGGCGGCGAGCGGGCTGCCGCCACCGGCCAGGGCGTGTTTCAGCAGGGCATCGGAGTCTTTTCGCATCCCCCGGCTGCTGAGGACGTGGAGGATCTCGAGCACTTCCGCACCGCCGCGCTTTCCTGCATGGCTGAGGATCGCGTCGGCGATACTGTGGAGCTCCAGGCTGCGGCACGACGCAACGGCATCTGCCAGTTCGGGCGGCTTTCCTTCCATGCCCATGTGACGACTGATGCTATTGACCCGTGCGAGGTCGCCGACGTCGAGATAATCGGCCAAATCTCTGGCCGGTAGCCATGTCACGGTGTCTGCGTCGTGGTGCCGGTCCCCCACGGTGTGGGGGACCGGCACCACGGACGGTGCAGGGCCGCCCGGAATCTCCGCCGGCCCTGTCGGTGTCGCGGTCACCTCCGTGCCGGTGCCGGGGCGGCACGACGCGCATGATTCACCGCATGAGGAGCATGTGGTCGGCGTCCGAGCCGCGGCTGTAGTGCACTTCCGAAGCCGGTTGAGCTCCTCCCAGCTGACGATAGGGAATGCCGATCTCTTGGTCTCGAATTCCCGCGCGAACTCATAGAGGGCCCGGAGTGGCGCCTCTTTCGGGAGGCGAACGCGCCTGCCGTTTGCCAAATCGGACAAAACGGACCTGGTTAGGTGTTTTTCACCTCCTGACCTGCGTCGCAATCCATCATCGATGGCGCGATATGACCGGCCGATCCGCCGGATCAGGCCGCGTATCGCTTCGGCGAATTCTCGCTGGTCAAGCGACAGATCGGAGCTCAGGTTCCCGAACTCACCTCGCGTCGGCAATGTGCGCCCTCTCTTTTCAGATCTAGCAATTTAACCACTCTGTTATACGCCATGGGTGTCGAGAGAATCTACAGCACGGCAATCCTGTATGTCCCGGATTTAAAATGGGACACGCGATGAGAGATTCGAAATGAAAGACTCGCTAACGAATGTGCATATTTGGCACCGAGTGTCACCTGTCCTGAATTCTCTAGCGAAAAATGGGACACGAAGTTCTATGCTTTGCGCCCTTTCTGGTGTTCAGTGGGATCGGTAGTTGCCGAGAAGCGCTCCCGGGCTCGGTGACCCCGGCGGCGCGCTGCCGGGCGCGATGTATACGAAAGGTGGAAACGGATGACCATGCCCTCCTGGGGTGACCCGAACCTGGGCGCGATGAAGCGCGTCGCACTCTGGCTGGTGCAGGAGATCGGGGCCGGCGGGCTGTTTACCAAGACCCAGCTCCGGGAAGCTTTCCCGGAGACGCAGCAGATCGATCGGCGGATGCGTGATCTGCGCGATTTCGAATGGCGGATCGACACCAATCGCGAAGACCCTGCGCTCGGATCACATGAGCACCGGTTCGTCAGCCAGGGGGTCGCGGTGTGGGAGCCCGGCAGGTCGTCGCGGCAGGCCACCGTCACCGCAGCTGAGCGGCACGCGCTGATGATGCGGGACGGGCACAAGTGCCGCTCTTGCGGGATCGGCCCAGGCGAGCAATACCCCGGTACGTATATTTCGTCTCAGCTCGATATCGCGCGCCGATCGGTGCGCTCTGCCGACGGTGATGTCAGGGTGCAGTTGGTCATCGAGTGCAATCGCTGCCGCATCGGTGGCCGCGATCTGACCGCCGATCTCGGTGCGGTGCTGGCACGCATCGACCGGCTTCCGGTATACGAGCGGAAGATGCTTGCCGAGTGGATCGAGCGGGATGCGCGCAGCTTCAGCGAGGCAGAAGACCTTTGGGCGGCCTATCGGACGCTGCCGGCCGACTCCCGGGATCGCGTTCGAGCGGCGCTGGGCTAACTTGGATCCATGCTCCGCCCTGGGCATCCTGCACCCGCATGCGCATCCTGCCCTCAAATCCTTCCCTCGAGGAGAATCCAGACATGTTCACGGACTTCGGTCTTCCTCCGAACGCGGCCACCACCAGGGCTCTAGTTGGAGAGCGGTTGCAGGAGGGGCGCGAAAAAGCCGGGGTCGCAGAGACTCTGACAGTGGAGTGGCGCGGTTCGCCCGTCCATATCGAGGTTATCGACATGCCGCTGACCGCATTGTATTACAACCCCGGGACGCATCGTATTCGTGCGCAACGGAGTCTCGACCCTCAACGGGATGTACTGCTCGAGCAGGATCCGTGGCGGCCGGAGAGCCAGGATTACCTCCATCACCTGCTGACCGTCAGACCCGCGGAACCCGAACACCGCGACAAGGCATTCGACGACCTGAAAGCCAGTCTGGCGGAGTTCAAGCAGAACGAGCCGGGGTTGATCACGTGCGAGGGAATCCTCGTGAACGGCAACACGCGATGCGCGGCGCTGCGTGAGCTCAATATCGTCACGCACATCCGTGTGGGAGTGCTGCCACCTTCCTGCACCTGGGAAGATATCAACGATGTCGAGCTCTCCCTGCAGCTGCGACAGGACAAGCGGCGCGACTATTCATATATCAATCGGCTGCTTGCGATCGAGGAGCAGCGTGATGCGCTCAGTCGCGAACTATCGGTAATTGCCAAGGGGTTTCGCACCACCACCAAGTCGGTCGAGCGTGACCTGTGGGTGCTTGCACAGTTGCGGGAACTCACCGAGCGCAGTGTGACTACTGCGGGGCCGGCCTTGCGGCTTATGGACCTGGAAGGAGCGCAGGGGCGGCTCGAAGAGCTGTATCGAGCCTACGGCAAGGAACTGGATAAGAGCAGGGAGAGGGCTGATTTGCTGAAGGAGGCACGTTTGGCCGCTATTGTCCTCGAGCTGCCCAAGACCGACCTGCGCTTCATAGAGGCCGATTTCCACGCTCGATACTTGGACAAGATCATACCGGAAGAGTTCAAAGTGCCCGGGGTTGCAGCCCCCGCGGTCGTTGCGATTCCCGGTTTGAACCGCAGTGTCAAGGCTCCTCCGGCGAGTGTTGCTGCAGCACGCGGACTTACAGACGTGGTGCTGAAAGCGGCAGCTATTCGGGCAGCCGGCGATGCCGTCGCACCTGTCGAACAGGTTGCTGCCGCGGGAGTTTTCAGCTCTATCCAGGGAGCTTTCAACGAGGCGCTCGAGACGGCCGGCCGGGACTCCCGGTTGCGGAAGAAACGATTGGCTGCCCCGGACCGGATTACCGACGCCTGTAAGGATCTCGAACAATCGATCACCGACCTGGTGATGTCCCGTGGAAGTTCCAGTCTCGACGAAGGAGCGTTCGATGATGCACTCTGCCAGCTGCGCGAGGTCTTGGGCAAACTGGTGGTCGAGGCGCAACGCAGCATCGAGCTGCCTGGAGACGGCTTGAACTGGTTGATCGCCGCGGCGGACACGAAGCCCCGGCAACCATGAGCGCCGGTCCGGATACGCCCTCGCTCCGGCTAAGTTTCGATGTGACACGCACACGAGTCGAATTGCGGACCACGCCGGCCTTTCAGCGTGACTTTGCCCAACTGACCGCCCGGATGAGCACGGGTGGGCAGCGGAACTCACTATCCGCCGAAGTGGATTTGGATGATTTCCTGGTCAACCTGAGCGAGCTGGCTACCTGGACTCATTCGGGAGTCGAGTGGGACGACGACCTGGTGACCCTCGTTGGTGGTGTTCTCGACGACTCCGAAACAGTCGAGCGCAACCTCGAGGCCGGACCTGCCGAAAGTGTTTCCGGTGCCGTCGATCCGGCAGATGTCATGGGCCTGTTGGGCACGACTTGGACCGCGGACCTTACAGCGTTCCAGCAACGCGATATCTCCCGGCTGATGGCCCTGCGTCACGGTGCCAACTTCAGTGTGCCGGGCGCAGGCAAGACTCGAGTCGCCCTCGCCCTGTACTCCGCGATGCGTGAGCGCGGAGAAGCCAAGCGGCTCTTGGTTGTCGGTCCGAAGTCGGCGTTCGAATCGTGGGAGTTCGAGAGTTCTCACTGTTTCAAGGAACCGTTGCGCATTGCCGTGCCCGGTCGTTCCGATGATCCGCTCGCCGAAGTGCGCATGGTGAACTATGAACGGCTGGATCGGTCGCTGGGAGCGCTGGCCACCTGGTTGCGTTCGGGACCATCGATGATCGTGCTGGATGAAGCGCACCGGATGAAGCTCGGCGCGAGCGGTACGTATGGCTCTGCCTGTCTCGCGCTCGGGCCGCTCGCGGACAGGCGGCTGATCCTCACCGGTACCCCTGCACCGAACAGTGCCAGAGACCTGGAGAACCTGCTGTCGTTCGTATGGCCGGGGCACGGTAAGCGGGTGGTCACCGAGGCTGTCGGTGGGGGTGACCTGGCGCACGCCAGTTCGGTGCTGCGTCCCCTGTTCACCCGGACCACAAAGCATGAGCTCGGGTTGCCCCCGTTCGAGCCCAAGATCCGCTACCTCGACATGCCACCGATTCATGCCGAAATATACGAGGCGCTGAAAGGTACTTTCAGCGCCCGTGCGGAAGGTTCGCGTGCGAGTCTGGAGGCGCTGGGGAAGGCAATGCTGCGGCTGCTGATGGCGGCCACCAGTCCCGCACTGCTGCTGGAGGGTGCGAGCCGATACGAGCCGCTGGAGTATCAGGTTCCACCGCTCCAGCCAGCACCTGGCGATTCGCTGTACGAGTTGCTGCGGAGGCTTCCGCAGTACGAGCTCTCCCCGAAGTATCAGGAGACCGCGAAGATCGTTTCCTCAAACGCCGCCGCTGGACGGAAGACCCTGGTTTGGGCGACCTTCGTACGCAGCTTGACGACGCTGGAGAGCCTGCTCGAGTCGTACGGTCCCGCGGTGATCTTCGGCGGCACGACCGACCGGGAGGAGCAGCTGCGCCGGTTCCGGGAAGATCCCGATTGCCATGTCCTGCTGTCCAATCCGGCAACGCTCGGTGAAGGCATCAGCTTGCATCAGGTTTGTCACGATGCCGTCTATGTCGATCGAGACTTCATGGCGGGACGGTTCCTGCAGAGCTTGGATCGAATTCACCGGCTCGGTCTCGCCCCCGATACGGAGACGCGGGTGACAATTCTCGCCTCCAGCAAGACAGTCGATGTCATCGTCGCGGACAGACTCAAGACGAAGCTGGAGTTCATGGGGCGAATCCTCGACGATCCAGGTGTGCAACAGCTCGCTGATCTCCAGGAAGAGCCGGCAGTCGGCGCGGGGATGGACGCGGCGGACATGCGCGCTCTGCTCAGGCATGTGGAGGTCTGACTGTTACCGATTGTCGGGAGCAGATCTCGGACTCTGAGGGTGCGGGAGTTTAGGGGCAGGTTTGTCACAGGGTTCGTCGCGTGTGACGACGACCCACTGCTCGCCGCTGATCATTGCTCGTGGCCGATCCGCGTGCTTCGGCTGCGCACGTGCAACACGATGGGAGACAAATTCGCCGGGCCTCGGAACAGGGCCACCTAGATCCTTGGCAATGGCCTGGTGGAGGGGGTAGTCACCGAGGATGATGATCCCCTCTTCCCTCAGCTTCGGCCGGGCACGAGTCTTGCTTCCTTCGCGTACCCGCGCCATGTAGTCGACTTGCTGGCCGAGCGTCCGCACTACTCCGCGGCCTATGCGTCGGCCGAGGACTTGCCTGAAGAGCTCTACGACCCGTGCTTGACCCTTCATCTCGCCCTCGATCATGATCTTCTTCCGCACCTGAGGGTCGAGATGGAGAAGGATGTTTTCGGGGAGATCGCTTGCGTACCAGAGCCATACGATGCTGCTGCGAGAGTCTGCCCGGATAGTCAGCTTACGGTCACGGTTGGTGCCGACGTTGAGAATATCCGGAGTGATGCGCACAAGGCCGGCACTCCACTTGCTCAGGTAGTCGTCGGCCCAGAGCAGGAGGCAGAGGTGTCCGAGCGCCTCCGGGGGAATCATCCATCCGCCGAACGTCTGGGAGAACTTGCAGTCGACGTCGTGACCGGCGATCTTGTAGTCCATGGCGTCGCCGTCATCGAACTGAAATGCGCGCTGCAAGTTGATCTCTACAACAGTTCCGGCATGTGTTTTCTCAGTCTTCATGAGGGTCTTCCAGTCGTATCGACCGGTCACCTCACCGTTGAGCAGCTGGTCGATCGTATCCCGAAGAACCTGCGCTGTCCGAAGCCCGTCGGGGTCGCGGCGATGCAGCTCCAACCGGACTTCCTCGAGCTCGCTATCGGGATCGCCGCTGCGCGCCTCTGCTGTTGATAGTTGTCCAACTTTGAACAGTGTTGCTTGCTTCTCCGCTGTTCCGTCGAGGTGCTCGATCAGCACTTCTCGGAGGTGCTCCTCGGGTCGGTTCGCCACAAGTGAAGTGTGCCAAATTCTTTGGATTCCGGTGAGTTCACGTGGTTGGTGCGCGGTAGCAGGGAGTGCTGGGCTGGTTGGCGAAACGAAAAACCGTGCACGAGCAGGCTTCGAAAGGCCGGAAACTGCCTGATAGGAGACGATCGTGCACGAAAATTCGGCTACCGGCGGGCACGCCTTCGTCGGCGAACGACCGCCGCCGCTTGATCTGCGCACTCATCCAACGCCGTGAACACGTCAACCGCGGCGTACCGCAACACCATCCACCCCTCGAGCACCAACCAGTTCTGGCGGCGGCGATCCTGGCGGAACACCGGCGGCGCGCTGTGGAACTCGCGGCCGTCTATCTCGATGATCGTCCGGGAGCGTTCGTCTACGAAGTCGCAGATGTACGGGCCCACTGGGTGATTCGCCAGGAGGCGGAGGCCCCTGGCCTTCAGGGACCGGGCGAAGAGGCGTTCCGGTTCGGAGGCGTGGTGGATCGCCGCGTCGCGGAGCTGTTTCCGGAGCGCCCTCGTGCCGGTCAAAGTTGATCGGCTGAGGGCGAGGGCATCGGCGGGGGAGACCGTGCGGCCCAATTGGGTGTCTACCAAGGCGGCGGCCTCGAGGGGTGGGAGGGTTGCCGCGCAGTCGAGGAGGGTGAGGGCGGGGGACGTCGTGGGGAGGTCGAACGTCGTGGACACCTGGTCGATGGGGATATCACGGCGGTGGAGGCGCAGCCAGGGTGGGGGCTTTCGGTAGACCGACTTCGGGACCGTCGCTTCGAGGTATGGGGGCTCGGGGAGCATTCCTCGGAGCCAGGCGGCGGTGCGGTGGCTGAGGACGGCGGGTGGGAGCCACGCGGATACCGCGCGGCAGCGGTCCAGGGGAGTGGCGGGGCCGCGGCGGTAGACGCCCGGGAGCAGGCGGGTGTACGTGCCGCGGCGGCAGCGGGTTGCTATCGCGTCGGCGGAAACGCCTTCGGCGCGGAGTTCGGCGCGAGTCGTGATCACGGGATTGACGGTGACAGATCGGCGGTGGTGTCGCGGATACGTGACCTGGGACAACGGGTCGGCTGTGGACAGACCGTCGCTGTGCACACTCGGGTCGGAGGATGCCTCCGCGAAGCACCGTGGCCGGCCGTAAACGCGGCCTTGTGCGCCGACCCGAAGAGCGACTGGGATATGACGCGGTCGCCGACCACCCAGCATGCCGTACCCGCCCACTGCTCAGCGGTACGGCGTTGGCGTGGTGGCTAATTCGAGTGCCACTCCACCACGTCCCCCAAATCCGCACGGGTCGTGCGAAACCCGTTCGCCGGATGATCTGGATCGCCGTACCCGAACGAGACCCCGGCGACTATCTGCCGCTCCTCGGGGATCGCGAAGTACTCGTGGAGGAACGGGGAGTAGGTCGCCAGCGCCGCTTGGGGAGCTGTTGATACGCCCAGGCTTTGGGCCGCCAAGAGGAAGGAGGTCAGGTAGAGGCCGCAGTCTAAGACGCCGTAGGAGCCTTGGGCCGCATCGGTCGTAATCAACGCCACGTGGGGTGCGTCGAAGAACTCGAAATTGCGGACCAACTGGCGCATCGTGCCGGCGTGGTCGCCGCGGGGGACGTCCACGGACTCGTAGAGGGCGGCGGCGCACTCGCGGCGGCGGTCGCGGTAGACGCCGTGATACGTCGGGAAGGGGATGTCGGTGGCCGGGGTCGCGCCGTTGATGTGGGCGAGCAGGGACTCGCGGAGGCGGGCCGTCGCGGGCGGCTCGGTCACGATCACCTGCCAGGGCTGGGCGTTGCAGCCGGAGGGGGACCGTTGGGCCGTGGTCAGGATCTGGGTGATCGTCTCGCGGGGCACCGGGTCGGGGCGGAAGGCCCGGCAGGTGTGGCGGTCGTCCAGCAGGGAGCGCAGAACCAGGTACAGATCAGACGGCTGCGCGCGGGTGCTCGTGTGGAGATTGTTCGTCGCCTCGGCGGCGGAAACGGTCTCGGGGCGATCGGGTGCGGTGGGCGGAGTGCCGGGTAGCTGGGGCGCCGGTTCTTCGGCGAGCAGGTCGGCCTCGGCGGTGGCTTGGTGGTTGGGCATGCGTCCCCCTCCGGCTGTGGTCTCATTTCGAGACCGGTGAGATGTGGTCTCATATTAAGACCACTCGGCTAGGATTGGGAAGATGCGGTACGAGGAGCTGGCCGAGGAGCCGTGTTCGATCACCCGGACGCTCGTGGTGTTCGGGGACCGGTGGACGCTGCTCATCCTCAAGGCGGCGTTCGCGGGGGTGCGGCGGTTCAACGGGTTCCAGGGGTACCTGGGGATCTCCAAGGGGCGGTTGCTGGACCGGCTGGACCGGCTGGTCGAGCACGGGATCCTGAGTAAGCAGCCGGCGGAAACCGGTGCGCACGAGGAATATCGGCTCACGGCCAAGGGGTTCGACGTGTACCCGATCCTGTTGGCGTTCAAGGACTGGGGCGACGAGCACGCCGCGCCGGACGGGCCGCCGGTGCGGTACGGGCACCGGGACTGCGAGGGGCAGGCGCACGTCCGGCTCGAATGCGACCACTGCCGGGCCGAACTCACCGCGCGGGACGTCGTGCCTGCTCCGGGGCCCGGTTTGCTGGCCTGAGGTCTTGCCGGTTCACGCTGCCTCCGGACTCTGCGCCTCGGGTTCGGACGATTCGCTGACGATCCCCCGGAGTCCGGTCGACCCGCCTGGAACCCGCCTGATTCGCCGCGGCCCAACGCTCCGAAGGCACGCGCCGGAAGCGGGCGCCCCATCTCCGGGTGCGTCGGCGCGACCGGATGCACCCGGGAAATGCCCGCGCGCCAAAATCCCCGCGAACCGTATAGTTCCCACCCGTGTCCAGCGTCATCGTTCGTCCGGCCCTGCCCGCCGACGAGAACCACCTGTGGTCCATGCTCTTCGAAGCCTCCTACTCGGCGGACCAGGGGCGAACGTCGCCGGACGAGCTGCGCGCCATCCCGGCGCTCGCGCACTACGTCGAGAACTGGGGTGTGCCGGGGGATCTCGGCGTCATCGCCGAGCGGGACGGGGAGCTGCTCGGCGCCGCGTGGCTGCGGCTGTTCACCGGGGACAACGCCGCCTACGGATACATCGACGACGACACGCCGGAGCTGGCCATCGGAGTCGCGCCGGGCGCGCGCGGCACCGGCGTGGGCACCCTGCTCATGGAGCGGCTGCTGGCCGACGCGCGGGTCGCGTTCAAGCAGGTGAGTCTCAGTGTGCGGGAAGAGAATCCGGCCAAGCGACTCTACGAGCGACTGGGCTTCGTCGAGCTGCCGGGGCTCACGCATCCGAATCCGGGCGGGAGCACCAGCGTCACCATGCTGCTCCGCTTCTGATTCGCGGCCGCCCGCTCACTCCAGCGGGAACTCCAGCACGCCCGGTGCGAGGTAGTCGTCCCGATCCAGCAGCATCCGCACCCGCGGCCGCACCGGCTCGGGGATCCGCGCCAACTCCGTCTCCAGCGGCCCCCGGAAAGCCTCGCCGCGCGCGGTGAACACCGGTAGCCAGTTGTCATGATGGTTGGGCACGAACACCTTCGGCCGCAGCGCCTCGATATAGCTGCGCGGATCTCGCAGCCCATTGGTGAACTGGTTGAACCCCTGGACCGCGCCGATGTGCACGTCCGAAGTCGGCAGCGCGCGCAGCACATCCAGGACCTCGGGGGCCTTGTCCAGCAGCGGCCCCGACGAATCATGCCAGGTCAGGGTGAAGCGATCGGTCCGGAACTGGTAGAGCAGCACCCCGCCCTCGGGCGCGGCGATATTGCGCGCCAGGTGGGCGGCATCGGCCAGGGCCGGCGGGTACTCGCGGATATCGCACGGACACGGCTTGGGGCGCACCGGATCCGAGCCCGCGGGGCTCTCGTCGCGTGCGGTCCGCGTGGAGTGCACGTGCCGGACCGCGGTCACCGCGATGCCCGGCGCGAGCTCGAAATCGTAGCGATCACCGTACGAGGAATCGGCGGAACCCAGTTCCACACAGTCGAATCGGGGATCGGCGACCTGCCCGCGCACGGTCGCGCAGTGTTCCGCGGTCCCGTGCACCACGGCCCCGCTCGCCTGCGCGATGGGCCCGGCGTCGGCGGCGTGGTCGAAGTGCCCGTGGCCGATGAAGATCGCGGCCGGGCGCAGGGCCGCCACCTCGGCGACGCTCGTCGGCACGTAGCCCGAGGTCGCGCCGCGCGGCACCCAGGCGTCGAGCAGAAAGACCGTGCCGCCCAGCGAGATGGCGAAACTCGCGCAGCCGAACCAGGACACCAGCACCCGATCCGGGCTCACCGCACCGGTTTCCGGATCCACCGCCGCGTTTCCGAAGAACCGCCGCCGGGCCGCGATGGTCTCGGCCAGGGTTGGCGCGGCCGGTTCCGGAGTGGTCAGACGTTCGGACAATGCCGCCAGACCCCGCGAAATCGGATTCACCCGTGCACCTCTCACCTCGACCGCTCGCGGGCACTGTGCCGCGCCCCACGCATTCTTCCCGTCTCGGACAGTCCTGTCACCGGATCTCCCGAGGTGCGATGGACCGCCCGACACCCCGATCGCGACCGCACGGACGCCCTCGCTCCGCCCGATCCCGGTAGCCGAGACCTAGCCGTTGCATCCGGCTACCCCGTGGTGAATCCGGAACCCGACCGTGACGAACCGGTACGCAACCGTTCAGCCTTTCGTTAATCGCGAAGCGTTGCATCGATACCAGGGGTAGCCGAACGAAGGCTGCCGTGAGGGCAATTGGGGGCCCACCATGTACAACGAGGTGCATGCGGCCGCGCTGGATCGCGAAGACCACCGGTACACCATGCGGATCAGCCGGCTGGCGATCGACAAACTCGGCATCCGGCTCTACGACCGGGTGTCGGCGGTGCTGGCCGAACTCATCGCCAACTCCTACGACGCCGACGCCACCGAGGTGGATGTCGCGCTGCCGTGGGGCGTCACGCTGGCGGGGACCATCCGCGCCGCGGACGAACCCGCGTACCGGATCGTGGTGTCGGACAACGGACACGGCATGACCGCGTCGGAGATCAACGCCCACTACCTGATGGTCGGCTCGGACCGGCGCAAGCGCACCGGCTCCGACCTCTCGCGCGAGCAGCAGCGACCGGTCATGGGGCGCAAGGGAATCGGCAAGCTCGCCGCGTTCGGCATCTGCCGCACCATCGAGGTCATCAGCGCGGGGTCGACCCCGACCGACCGCACGCCGCAGGGCTGGCCGGTCGCGCACCTGATCCTGGATCTGGACGACATGCTCTCGGACACCGAGCGCGACTACTACCCGAAGCCGGGCCCGCTGGACGGCACCTTCACCGGCACCCGCGGCACCACCGTCATCCTGCGCAACTTCTTCCGCAAGCGGGTGAACAGCGGCACGGAACTGAGCAGGCAGCTGGCCTCGCGCTTCGGCATCGAACGCTCGGACTGGCGCGTGCAGGTGCGCAACAGCGCGGGCACGGAGTCCTTCACGCTCAGCGATCTGCCGATCGACGTCATGGAGGACACCCGTGTCGACGTCGGCCGGGTGCCGGTGCGCTTCGGGCACAAGTTCCTGCCGGTCTCGGGCTGGATCGCCTACTCCAAACAGCCCTACCGCGACGAGGCGATGGCGGGCGTGCGGATCTACGCGCGCGGCAAGATCGTCGCGCAGACCCGGGATTTCGGCATACCCGCCGGCTTCACCGGCGAGTTCAAACTCCGCTCCTACCTGGTCGGAGCCGTCCACGTGGACTGGCTCGACGACGAGGAGGACCTGGTCCGCTCCGACCGCCAGGACATCATGTGGAACTCCCCGCGCGGGGAGGCGCTGGCGCAGTGGGGACAGGCACTCATCAAGGAAATCGGCAGGCTCGGCGAGAAATCCATTCGCCGCCGGGTCTGGGAGGAGTTCGCCGAACGCTCCCGGATTCGCGAGATGCTGGACGGGATCGCCCCGGGCGACCGCGTGTTCCGCGACTCGGTGCTGGAGGCGGCGCGAATTCTGGTGGCGCACAAGGACCGGGCCTCGCTCGACGATCCTGCGCACATCGAGAACATGGTGCGCCTGGCGCTCTCGCTCGGCCCGCAGCGCAGTCTGCTCGAAACGCTCAAGGAGATCGCCGAGGACGCCGAGCCCGAACTCGACGTGGTCGTGGCGCTTTTCGAGCGCGCCCGGGTCGCCGAGATCTACTCCCTCGGCCAGATCGCCAGTGAGCGGGTCGCGGTGGTGGACCGGCTGCGCGCGCTCATCGACGATCGCCGCTCGCTCGAACGCCCCTTCCAGGAACTCATCGAGACCGCGCCGTGGCTGCTCGCCCCGGAGTGGACGCCGCTGGGGATGAACGAATCGCTGCAGCGGGTGCGCGCGAGCTTCGAACGCTGGTACGCACACAAATTCGGCGCCTCGCTGCAGACCAGCGCGGTCGGCAGCCCCAAGCGCGAACCGGATTTCGTGCTGCTGCACGACTCCGGTGAGCTCTGGATCGTGGAGATCAAGCGGATGGACTACCACCTCACCGACACCGAGTACAACCGCGCGGTCAACTACCTCTACGAACTCGATCGCTTCCTGGAGGAGAATCCGCGCATCGGAGCCCAATTCCCGCGCCGCCGTTTGACGTTCATCGTCGATCACATCGATCGGCTGGGGCCGGCCTCGCTGTCCTCGCTCTGCAGCGACCATCGCGTGGATCGGCGGACGTGGCGGGAGCTGCTGGATTCCACGTTGCGCGCGCACCGCGACTTCCTGGACCGGGTGTACGCCATGCGCGGATCGGAGGACGAGCCGGGGGCGGCCCGGGCGGGTTGAGGCGAATTCCGGGACAACACCGGCCCGTGACACCATGGGGTCGAGGCGCGCGTGGGGACGTGGCCGATTCCACGGTTTTTCCAGGGCATTCGAAGAGGTATGGGGTAATGGTGCACGGCACTGTGAAGTGGTTCGACAGTGAGAAGGGCTTCGGCTTCCTCACCTCCGACGAGGGTGGACCCGACGTGTTCGTCGAGTACACCGCCGTCGAGGGCCGGGGCTTCCGGTCGCTGGCCGAGGGACAGCGGGTGGAGTTCGAGGTGCGCGCCACCAAGCCCGGCCCCGAGGCCGTGGTCGTCCGGGTCATCGGCCGAGGCGGCGCCTGAAGAACTCGGTGGCCAGCGCCCGCGCCCGTTCCCGGTGTGCGGGTTCGTTGCCGGTGAATTCCGCCTCCGCCCGGTCGAATTCCCGGGTGATGAAATCCGCGATGGGCACGGGCACCGCACCCGCACCCATCTCGCGGGTCCGGGACTTCAACTCCGTGAGCGTCTCGAT
This sequence comes from Nocardia sp. NPDC003693, assembly GCF_053981095.1. Lineage (NCBI taxonomy): Bacteria > Bacillati > Actinomycetota > Actinomycetes > Mycobacteriales > Nocardiaceae > Nocardia > Nocardia sp. NPDC003693. Next base: position 12,463 of record NZ_JBSFNO010000011.1, on the reverse strand, counting down.
CGAATCGACCAGATCGGCCGGCAGTTCGCACTGGGCGAGCAGCGTCGGCAGATGCATCGGCGCGACGGTCCGGTCCGGGTGTTCGTGCAACCAGCGCAATGCCATGGCCGGCCGCAGCGAATAGAACACCTTCTTCAGCGAGCGGTTGGTGTCGAACAGCCGCCATTGCCGGGCGCCCAGGTGCAGATAGTGCCGGGCCACTTGATCGCGGTCGGCCACCGCGTCGGCCAGTTCGCGCAATTCGTCGCGGAACGCGATGTCGGCCGAATACACGATCGGCGACATCAGCCATTCGATCAGCACGGCGTTGCCGCGTACGAGCAGTTGCAGCGCCTTGACCAGATCCCAGCCGTTCACATCGAGCAGGCCGATCAGCGGCGTCTCGATGACGTCGCGTCCCGGCCACGGGGTTAGGTAGTCCGCGAGCGGGCGGACGTAGACGAAGCGGCAGTCGTAGTCGGAGTCCGGGGAGGGGAAACCCCAGGCCCGGCTGCCACTCTCGATGGCGAGCAGCACGTCGACCCGGTGTTCGCGCGCGATCCGGGCCAGTTCGGCGTCGATCGTCGCGACCACCGCCGGGTCCATGGAGTCGGGGATGTTGCGCAGGGTCATGCTCGGTGAGGCTAGTTGGCGGCGCTCGCCGCGGTCCATTCGATTTCACCGCTCGAGCAGGGGTTATCTGTCCGTGATGTGCGCGCAATTCGCTGCCGGCGAATCGTGTACATGACCCGGCGCACGCCGTCGAATATCTGGGACGCATGTCACACTCCGTTAATCCCCCGTAACGGCCGCGAATCCGGCGTCGATATGCTGGGCGTCGGAAGTTCAATTGGTTTTCCATTCGAGAGGCTTTACTAAATGATCCCCGTTATCATCGAGACCGGTTCCGCTGCTCTGAACGGCCTGCTCAGCACCGGCTCCGCCGCGCTGCACGGCATTCTGAACACCCTGTGGACCGGCTCCTTCGGCGGGTAATAGCCGACCAGAGCAGAAAAGGCCGACCTCGGGTTTCGTAGCCCTGAGGTCGGCCTTTCTCTTTCTTTGGCGGAATTTTCACCGATGGTGCGAAATTCCGCCTCAACTGTGGCCTTCGTCGCATATCTGTGATTTGCGAATGATTTGCCAAAATTCTCGCTTCGACAGCTCCAATCCCATGCCTTAGGTTGTCTGCAAATCGGACGGTCGTCCAGGCGAAAGGGAGTGTGTTGTCGAACGAGGATTCGCGCCGCGGATGAACACCGATGCCCTGCAGGCGAGTTGGCGGTACGTCGAACGTGCCGGCGACGAGGCCACCCAGTACTTCTACGCACACCTGTTCCTCGCGCACCCCGAAGTCCGGGAGATGTTCCCCACCCGGATGACCGCGCAGCGCGCCAAGTTCTTCGCGGCCCTGGGCCGCATCGTCAGCAACGTCGAAACCCTCGCCGCCGATTCGGAATTCGTCGCCCAGCTGGGCCGCGACCATCGCCGCTTCGGCGCGGTCGCCGCGCACTACCCGGCGGCGGGCGCCTCGCTGCTGGCCACCCTCGCGCATTTCCTGGGCCCGCGCTGGACCGCCGAACTGGCCCAGACCTGGACCGAGGCCTATCAGGCCGTCGCGGGGATCATGGTCGACGCTGCCGAGCGCGCCGCGGGGACGCCCGCGTGGTGGGACGCGGAGATCGTGGCCACCGAACGCCGCAGCATCGACGTCACCGTCATCACGGTGCGGCCGCTGCACGAGTATCCCTACGAGGCGGGTCAGTCACTGGCGGTGGAGATTCCGCAGCGGCCGCGGTTGTGGCGGTACTTCACCCCCGCCAACGCCCCGCGCGCGGACGGCACCTTCGACCTGCATGTGCAGGTCGTCGACGGCGGTGAGGTCAGCGCGACCTTCGCCCGCACGATCCGGCCGGGGGATCAGGTGCGGCTCGGCGCACCGGTCGGCACCGCCTTCGTGTTCCCGCCGCAGGCGGTGGACAATCTGCTGCTGATCGCCGGTGGCTCCGGGCTCGCGCCCATGCGCGCCATCATCGAGCGCATCGACCAGGAATCCGAGCACACCGGATACACCCCGCGCGTGCACCTGTTCCACGGCGTGCGCACCACCTGGGACCTGTACGACCACGAGGCGCTGACCGCGCTCACCGAGCATCCCTGGTTCACCTACACCCCGGTGGTGTCCGAGGACCCCGGATTCCACGGTGTGCAGGGGATGGTCGGCGCGGTGGCCGCGCGCGGCCGCGATCTGACCGGGTGTACCGCGCTGGTGTGCGGCTCGCCGGCCATGGTGGCCGCGACCGTCGCGGCGCTGTCCGCCGCCGGAATGCCCAGGCACGCCATCAGATACGAGACATTCGGCCAGGCGCCGGCGGCAGGTACCGCCGCCCCGGCCGCCGAGCGCAGCTTCGACAAGGTTGATCAATGGATGTGACACCCGACGAGATTCGATCCGCCACGTTCAAGGGCGCGCGACTGGGACGGCGCGGCTACGACGCCGAGGAGGTCGATCGCTTCCTCGAGCGCGTGCACATCGCGGTGGCCCGGGTCGCCCGGGAGAACCGCCAGCTCACCCTCACCAGCAATTCCCCGGAACTGGCTCGGCTGCAACGGGAGAACATGCAGTTGGCGGGCAAGAGCGAGGCGCTGCAGCTGCAGATGCAGACCATGGCCTCCGCCGGTGAGGTGGCCGAGCTGCAGCGGCAACTGGCGAACGCGAACTGGGAGATCGCGCGGCTGCAGGAGGAGACCGCCAAGGATGCCCTGGGCATCAGCAATCAGGCCGTCGAAACCCTCAAGCGCGCACAGGCTTCCGCGGATTCGATCGTCGCCCAGGCCGAGGAGCACGCGCGCGAGCTGATGCGCGTCACCCGCGCGCAGCAGCGCGAGATGCTGCAGCAGGTGATGCAGGCCGGACCGCAGCGCGGCGCCTACACCGATCCCGAGCAGGAGGATCAGCGCCTGGCGCAGCTGCAGTCCTATTCCGGACTGCTGCGAAACCAGTTGCAGGCCATGATCATGACGTTGTCGGTCGAGGTCGACAAGCTGGCGCTGCTGCCGCTGTCGGGCACGTCCGAAGCGCTGCCGGACATCGTTCCGGCGTCCGCGTATCCGCGCGACCTGCCGATCGGCGGAACCGGGCACCCTCCGCGCGAGTGATCGGGGCGTTCCCGCCCCGGCATCGCCTGCGGACACAGAGGTCCCGAATTCGGTAGCAGCCCTGCCGAGTTCGTGGCGTGTAAGGAATCAGACACGCAGGAAAGGGAAGTGGGGGAAATCCACATGAATATCGAAGCATTGCAGTCGAGTTGGCAGCAGGTCGGCGCGGTCGGCCCCGAAGCCGTGGAGTACTTCTACGATCATCTGTTCGCGGCGCACCCCGAGGTGCGCGGCATGTTCGCGGACGACATGACGGTGCAGCGCGAGCGCTTCCTGTCGGGCCTCGGCCGGATCGTCACCAATGTCCAAATACTGGCGGAGGAACCGTCTTTCGTGCAGCAGCTGGGCCGCCACCACGCCTCGCTCGGCGTCGTGGCCGCGCACTACCCGGTAGCCGGCGCGTCCCTGCTGGCGACCCTCGAACACTTCCTCGGTGAGCAGTGGACCGAGGAACTCGCCGGGACGTGGGCCGCCGCCTACGGCGCGGTGGTGGAGATCATGCTTTCCGCCGACGAGGTCACCGTCTGATCCGACGGCCGATGTGCACCGGTTCCGGCCGGGAACCGGTGCACCCGTCACAGCGCACCACAACGCCGCCGGACGAACAGCCCGGCGGCGCGAGTCGAAAACGGTTGTGCGGCTGTCTACTTGTGCCCGCTGCCGGAGGACCCGCCGGCCGAGCCGCTGCCCAGGACGCAGAGCGGGTTGTTGACCATCGCTGCCTGGGCGGAGCCGGAGGAGGAGCCGGTCACGCCGGAATCGACGGGCGGGGTGTTGGGGGCGGGAGCCGCGGGGTCGCCGGAGCCGCCCGCGAGCATCGAGACGCCGTCGAGGTCGGCGGGCTCCGGGACGCCGAGCAGGTCCAGGACGGTGGGGGTGACATCGGCCAGGGTGAAGCCGTTGTTCTCGGCGCCGGGGGCGAAGCCGGGGCCGCGGGCGATCACGAAACTCGCTGTCTCGTAGGCGCTCTGGCCGCCGTGGCCGCCTTCGGGCTTGTGGCCGTGGTCGGTGGTGACCAGGATGGTCCAGCGCTCGTTCGAGTGCGCGGCCATGCGGGCGTCGACGGCCTGGGTGATCTTGCCGACCAGGGCGTCCGCGCGGGCGATGGCGTCGCGGTAGGACTGCGGCCAGAACCCGCGCAGGGTGTGCCCGACGATGTCGACCTGGTCCAGGTGCGTGAAGGTCAGGTCCGGGCCGTCCGCGGTGATCGCGGCCGCGACCTGGGTGGCGGCATTGGAATCGGCGATCGTCTCGCAGATGCCCGCGCCGGTCGGGTCGATCTGGGTCACGCCGACCTTGTCCGCCTTGGGATTTCCGGTGCGGGCGATCATGCCGATCGTGTCCCAGGTGCCGAGCGAGACGGTCGACAGGCTCGGCTGCGCGGCCTCGACCCGGGTGAAGACGGTCGGATACGGCGCGAAAGCCGCCGCGTTGCAGGAGGCGTCGTTGTCCACGATGCCGTGCTTGGTGTCCCAGACCCCGGTCAGCGCCGTTGCCCACGAGACGCACGACATGGTGGTGTGGCCCGCGATCGAGGTGCGCGCCAGCGTGCCCTCGGCGACCAGCCGGTCCAGGTTCGGGGCGTTGGCGGCGGCGATCTCGCTGTACAGCGTGCCGTCCAGGCCGATAACCACGACCTTGTTCACCACGGGCGCGGCGGGCGCGGGGGCCGCGGCGGCGAGGGGGACGGCGCACAGGGCGGCGGCCGCGAGAATCCGAGAAGTCCGAGACATGCCGGGCAACCTAGCCGGGCGCGAGCGAGTTCGCAGCGTATTTGGACAATTGACCACAATAGTTTCGGTGAGCGGGAAAACCGGCATGTCACCGGTCTGACGGCACCCGCCTACCGGGCGGTAAGGCAAGCCAAATCTTCGACCATTAAGATTGCGCCCGTAAATCCCGGACCCCTTTCCCGCAGGAGTACCCCACAGTGAGCCAAGCAGGCCGCCCCGTAGTTCTGATCGCCGACAAGCTCGCCCAGTCGACCGTCGACGCACTCGGTGACGGTGTCGAGGTTCGCTGGGTCGACGGCCCGAACCGCCCCGCACTACTCGAGGCCGTCGTCGATGCCGACGCGCTGCTCGTGCGCTCGGCCACCACCGTCGACGCCGAGGTCCTCGAGGCCGGTAAGAACCTGAAGATCGTCGCCCGCGCCGGCGTCGGCCTCGACAACGTCGACGTGCCCGCCGCGACCGAGCGTGGCGTCATGGTCGTCAACGCGCCCACCTCGAACATCCACACCGCCGCCGAGCACGCTGTCACGCTGCTGCTCTCGGCCGCGCGCCAGATCCCGGCCGCCGACGCCACCCTGCGCGAGCACACCTGGCAGCGCAGCAAGTTCAACGGTGTCGAGATCCTCGGCAAGACCGTCGGCGTCATCGGCCTCGGCCGCATCGGCCAGCTGTTCGCGCAGCGCCTCGCCGCCTTCGAGACCAAGATCGTCGCGTACGACCCCTACACCTCCCCGGCGCGCGCCGCCCAGCTCGGCATCGAACTGCTGACCCTGGACGAGGTGCTCGAGCGCGCCGACTTCATCTCGGTGCACCTGCCCAAGACCCCGGAGACCAAGGGCATTCTCAACGCCGCCTCCATCGCCAAGACCAAGCCGGGCGTGATCATCGTCAACGCCGCCCGCGGTGGCCTGATCGACGAGCAGGCCCTGGCCGACGCCATCAAGTCCGGCCACGTGCGCGCCGCCGGCCTCGACGTGTTCGAGACCGAACCCTGCACCGACAGCCCGCTTTTCGAGCTGCCGCAGGTCGTGGTGACCCCGCACCTGGGCGCCTCCACCTCCGAGGCCCAGGACCGCGCCGGCACCGATGTCGCCAAGTCCGTCAAGCTCGCCCTCGCCGGTGAGTTCGTGCCCGGTGCGGTCAACGTCACCGGCGGCACCGTCTCCGAGGACGTCGCCCCGTGGCTGGACATCGTCCGCAAGCAGGGCGCGCTGCTGGGCGCCCTCGCCTCCGAGCTGCCGGTCAGCCTCGAGGTGCAGGTCCGCGGCGAGCTCGCCGCCAGTGATGTTGCGGTGCTGGAGCTTTCGGCCCTGCGCGGCGTGTTCTCCGCCCTGATCGAGGATTCGGTCACCTTCGTCAACGCCCCGTCGCTGGCCAAGGATCGCGGCATCGAGGCCACCGTCACCACCGTGACCGAGAGCCCCTCGCACCGCAGCCTGGTCGACCTGCGCGCGGTGTTCGGCGACGGCCGCACCCTGAACGTGGCCGGCACCCTGACCGAGCCCGCCCAGGTGCAGAAGATCGTCAACATCAACGGCCGCAACTACGACATGCGCGCCGAGGGCCTGAACCTGGCCGTCATCGCCTACGAGGACAAGCCGGGCCAGCTCGGCCGCCTGGCCACCAAGCTCGGCGACGCGGGCATCGACATCCTCGCCGCCCAGCTGACCCAGGACCTGGACCAGGACGGCGCCACCGTCGTCCTGCGCGTCAACGCCGATGTCCCGGCCGACGTGCAGTCCGCCATCGCCGAGGCCGTCGGCGCTGCCAAGGTCGCCCAGGTCAACCTGGACTAGGAAGTACCGGTCCGGCCGGACCTTCTGACACCGCGCCCCTCGCGTCACTTGACGCGAGGGGCGCGGTGCGTCGGGCCGGGGCCGAGCGGACCGTATCGCGCGACGAGCGGATCGGCCGCACGCCGATTCCCGGGGCTCGCACGGCCGCCGTCCCAGTGGTTGGGAGCGGTTCGCCCTGGTGACAGGGGTGCTCGGGGCACCCGCTATCGTGGCGGGCGGACTCTCCGCCGACGCCTCGCGTGAGCGCCGAGAGTGTTCAGGGCCTCTTATCCGAACGGAGCATTGTTCATGAAACTCGCTGTCATCCCGGGCGACGGAATCGGTCCCGAGGTCATCGCCGAGGCGCTCAAAGTCCTCGACGTCGTGGTCCCCGGTGTGGAGAAGACCGAATACGACCTGGGGGCCAAGCGGTTCCATGCCACCGGTGAGATCCTGCCGGACAACGTCATTCCCGAGCTCAAGCAGCACGACGCCATCCTGCTCGGCGCCATCGGCGACCCGTCCGTGCAGAGCGGCGTGCTCGAGCGCGGCCTGCTGCTGCGCACCCGCTTCGAGCTCGACCACCACGTGAACCTGCGCCCGTCGCGGCTGTACTCCGGCGTCACCAGCCCGCTCGCGGGCAACCCGGACATCGACTTCGTCGTGGTGCGCGAGGGCACCGAGGGCCCGTACACCGGCACCGGCGGCGCGATCCGCGTGAACACCCCGCACGAGGTGGCCACCGAGGTCTCCACCAACACCCGCTTCGGCGTCGAGCGCGTGGTGCGCTACGCCTTCGAGAAGGCGCGTCAGCGGCGCAAGCACCTGACCCTGGTGCACAAGAACAACGTGCTCGCCTTCGCCGGTTCGCTGTGGACCCGCACCGTGGCCGAGGTCGCGACCGAGTACCCCGACATCGAAACCGCCTACCAGCACATCGATGCCGCGACCATCCACATGGTCACCGACCCGGGCCGTTTCGACGTGATCGTCACCGACAACCTGTTCGGCGACATCATCACCGACCTGGCCGCCGCGGTCTCCGGCGGCATCGGCCTGGCCGCCTCGGGCAACATCGATGCCTCGGGCACCAACCCGTCCATGTTCGAGCCCGTGCACGGCAGCGCCCCCGATATCGCGGGTCAGTCCAAGGCCGACCCGACCGCCGCCATCCTGTCGGTGTCGCTGCTGCTGAACCACCTCGGCAACGCCGAGGCCGCCGCGCGCATCGAGACCGCGGTCGCCAAGGATCTGGCCTCGCGCACCGCGCCCGCCTCGACCGTCGCGGTCGGCGATCGCATCGCCGCCGCTCTCTGACACCGGTTTTCGCCGTTTCGGCCCCGTTCCCGCGCCGCGGGGGCGGGGCCGAAGTCTGCGCCGGAGGCGTCCGGGGCGCATGATGGACGGGTGCGGGGCGCGCCGAGATCGATTCGGACGCTCGGGAAGTGGCCGAATCGGCTGCCGCACAGCGTGACAAAGGCGGCAAAAGGCTCAGAATTTCCAAACCTTCTGCGCCAGTGAGCTATATCGCATTCATGCATTCGGATGCGAAAACGTAACGGGCGCAGACATTCCGGATTTGCGGGAAATCCGCGAACGGTACGAACCGCGCCGATCCGGCCCCGGCGACAACGGCTTCGGGCCGCCCCGCCGGGGGAGCGGAGACGGCCCGAAAGCTGTCGTTCGGGGTCCGGAAACCCCTCGCTCAGCGCGCCACGCGCGGCACCAATGGGACTGCGGCCACGGCGATCACGGCCGTCAGCGCATAGGTGACGGGGAATCCGGCGACGGTGATCAGCGCGCCGAAGGCGGGCGCCAGCGCCGCCATGACCAGATTCTGCCCGGTGTTCTGGATGCCCAGCCCGCGACCCGACCAGTACGGGCCGGCGATCTCGGCCACCGCGGTGAAGGCCAGGCCGTTGTCGGTCACGGTGATGACCGAGGCCACGATCAGCACCGGAATCGCCAGCCACCACCAGTGCAGCCAGGCCGCGAAGGCCAAGGCGGCCATGGAGATTGCGGCCGCGACGGCGATGGTGCGCAGCGGCCCCAGCCGGCTGGCGACCCGGTCGGACCACATACCCGCGCCGATGCGCCCGCCCGCGCCCAGCACCTGGGTGACCGTCACCAGCACGCCCGCCGCCGCCAGCGACCAGCCCACGTCACGATGCAGCCACAACAGTGCGAAAGTCCACAGCGTGCCCTGCGGAATGGCCAGCAGGATCGAGACCAGGTGGATGCGCCACAGGGTGGAGTCGCCCCGGTAGGGGTTGGCGGGACGGCCTGTCTCGCTGGTGGATTCGGGGCGCGGCGGGTCGATGATGCCGAACAGGCAGGCCACCGCCGCCAGCCCGGCCATGACCGCGGGCACCAGGATCGCGGTCGAGAACCCGTGCGCCGCAGCGACGGCGGGAATGCTCAGCGCGCCGATGCCCACGCCCAGGGGCTGCGCTGTCTGCCGGATACCCATGGCCAAGCCGCGTTTGTCCGGAGGGAACCAGCCCACGATGACCCGTCCGCTCGCGCCGTTCGTGCTGGCCGCGCCCATTCCACCCAGGAACAGCAGAATACCCAGTGCCACATAGTTGGTCACGGTCGCCGCGGCCACGCCCGCGACCAGCATCAGCGCGGGACCGGCGACCAGCACCTTGTGCTCGCCGATGCGGTCCACCACGTAGCCCCAGGCAATCAGCGTGCAGACCAGGCCCACCGTCGGCATGGACACCAGCAGGCCCGCGGTCGCCAGGGACATCCCGCGCCCGGTCAGCGCGGGCAGCAGGAACGGCGTGCCGTGTACGAACACCGCGCTGGAGCTCTGCGCGAAGACGCCGAGGGCCAGCATGCTCCACCGTTTGGCCGAACTCAGCTGTGTCACGGTGGCCATGACCCTCACCTTCAATCTCACTATGTGGAACTGGTATCTTATTCCTTGAACATTGTGCCTCACGGTACACCTGATGCACCCGAGTGCTTCCGGGGCACGCTGTCTGTTTGCTCACACCTTCGGGAGGCCCGATGTGGACCCGCTCCCGGGGGTGAGTTGTCTTGCGTGCAAGTCATTTCCACATTTCGGGCGACCCCGGCATCCGGTGGATGCCGCGCGCGTCACCGGCCGGTCCGGACCGCCCGCGCGCCGCGGCCGCCGGGCTCCGCCGCGCCCCGTGGTCGGGCGCGTTCGGGCAGGTGGCGACCGGTCGATAGGATGCGGTTCATGCGCCTAGGTCGAGTTGCCAGCCCAGATGGTGTCGCTTTCGTCAGCGTGGAAGGAGACGGCGGTGACGCCGTCGTCCGTGAGATCGCCGAACACCCGTTCGGCACGCCGACGTTCACCGGCCGCAGCTGGCCGCTGGCGGATGTGCGGCTGCTCGCGCCGATCCTCGCCAGCAAAGTGATCTGCATCGGTAAGAACTACGCCGCTCACGCCGCGGAAATGGGCGGCCCGGCCCCCGCCGAGCCGGTCATCTTCATGAAGCCCAACACCTCCATCATCGGCCCCAACGTGCCGATTGTGTTGCCGCCCAGCTCCTCTCAGGTGGACTACGAGGGCGAGCTCGCCATCGTCATCGGCCGGCCCTGCAAGGACGTGCCCGCCGCCCGGGCGCACGAGGTCATCCTGGGCTACACCGTCGCCAACGACGTCACCGCCCGGGACCAGCAGAAGATCGACGGCCAGTGGACCCGTGCCAAGGGGTACGACACGTTCTGCCCGCTCGGGCCGTGGATCGAGACCGCCCTGGACCCTTCGGATCTGGAGATCAGCACCGAGCTCGACGGCGAGGTCAAGCAGCGCAGTCGCACTTCACTTCTGCTGCACGATATTCCGAAACTGATCGAATGGGTCACCACCGTGATGACGCTGCTGCCCGGCGACGTCATCCTCACCGGCACCCCCGAGGGCGTCGGCCCGGTCCGGGCCGGTCAGAACGTGTCGGTGACCGTCCAGGGCATCGGCACCCTCACCAATCCCGTTGCCGCCAAGCGCTGATCGAGAGAGAGACATGACAGACGTCCGGGTCCGATTCTGCCCCTCACCCACCGGCACACCGCATGTCGGGCTGGTGCGGACCGCCCTGTTCAACTGGGCCTACGCGCGCCACCACGGCGGGAAATTCGTCTTCCGCATCGAAGACACCGACGCCGCACGCGATTCCGAGGAGTCGTACCGGGCGATTCTGGACGCGCTGCGCTGGCTCGGGTTGACCTGGGACGAGGGCCCGGAGGTCGGCGGCCCCTACGGCCCCTACCGGCAGTCCCAGCGCCGTGACCTTCATCTCGACGTGGTGGCCAAGCTATTGGCGGCGGGGGAGGCCTATGAATCCTTCTCCACCCCTGAGGAAGTCGAAGCCAGGCACAAGGCCGCCGGCCGCGACCCCAAACTGGGCTACGACAACTTCGATCGCGACCTGACGCCCGAGCAGATCGCCGCCTACAAGGCCGAGGGGCGCCCGGCGGTCATCCGCCTCCGGATGCCCGACGAGGATCTGTCCTGGGTCGATCTGGTGCGCGGGGAGACCACCTTCCGTGCGGGCGTCGTACCGGACTTCGCGCTCACCCGCGGTAATGGCGATCCGCTCTATACGCTGGTCAATCCCGTCGACGACGCGCTGATGAAGATCACCCACGTATTGCGCGGCGAGGATCTGCTCTCCTCCACTCCGCGCCAGCTCGCCCTTTACGCGGCCATGCGCCGAATCGGCGTAGCGGAGCACACCCCGGAGTTCGGGCATCTGCCGTTCGTCATGGGCCAGGGCAACAAGAAGTTGTCCAAGCGGGATCCGGAGTCCAATCTCTTCCTGCATCGGGACCGGGGCTTCATTCCCGAGGGTTTGCTGAATTATCTGGCGCTGCTCGGCTGGAGCATCGCCGATGATCATGACCTGTTCTCCATGGCGGAGATGGTCGCGGCGTTCGATATTTCGTCCGTGAATTCGAATCCGGCGCGTTTCGACCAGAAGAAGGCCGACGCCCTGAACGCCGCACATATTCGGTTGCTGGAGTCCGGTGATTTCGCTCACCGGCTGCGGGAGTACCTCACCCTGCACGGGCATATCGGCGCGGAGATCGACGAGAAGCTGTTCGCCATCGCGGCCGATTTGGTGCAGACGCGCATCGCCGTTCTCGGTGATGCATGGGATCTATTGAAGTTCCTGTTCGTGCCCGCCGAGGAGTTCGCCGTGGACGAGGCGGCGGCGCAAAAGAATCTGGGTGCGGACGCGGTTCCGGTATTGGAGGCCACCATTACCGCGCTCGACGGAGTCGCGGCCTGGAGCGCGGCCGAGATCGAGGAGGCGCTCAAAGTCGCGCTCATCGACGATCTGGGTCTCAAGCCGCGCAAGGCGTTCGGTCCGGTGCGCGTGGCCGTCACCGGTTCGCACATCAGCCCGCCGCTGTACGAGTCCCTCGAACTGCTCGCCCGCGACACCGCCATGGATCGCCTCCGGGCGGCCCTGACGGCGGCGTCCGCGCGCTGACGCCTCGTCCGAAAGCGTACAAAACCGGCCTCTGACCAGCCGATTTGTATAACACCGGCATCGGCCTGCTAATCTCTTCTCGGCTCGGAAAGCGGCTGGGAAGTCCCCACAAGGGACAGGCCGAATGCCCAGGTCAATGGGGTATGGTGTAATTGGCAACACAGCTGATTCTGGTTCAGCCATTCTAGGTTCGAGTCCTGGTACCCCAGCTGAGAGAGCCCTCGGGCTCTCGAAACAGTTGGAGATTCGGTGGTTCAGCCACCAGGGAAATCGCCAACAATCCTGGTCCCGTCGTCTAGCGGCCTAGGACGCCGCCCTCTCAAGGCGGTAGCGCGGGTTCAAATCC